>NZ_JADMLB010000076.1 GCF_015482765.1 Halodesulfovibrio sp. | reverse complement strand
TGCTTTTTATTTTTTTTAGTGGAGCGGGAAACGAGATTTGAACTCGCGACTCCAACCTTGGCAAGGTTGTACTCTACCACTGAGTTATTCCCGCTCGTGTTGCTTTTCAACAATGCAGTCAGCTTTTTAAGGGACTTTGAAGAGATAATCAAGTCTTAAATTGACTGCTTTTTATTTTTTTTAGTGGAGCGGGAAACGAGATTTGAACTCGCGACTCCAACCTTGGCAAGGTTGTACTCTACCACTGAGTTATTCCCGCTCGTTGCGTAGGAACTTGTTCGTCCCAACGGGGGAGGTGTATACGCAGAGGGCATGAGCCGGTCAAGCAAAAAAGATAATTTTTTTGAATTTTTCTGCAAAACGTCATCAAAGAGCCGTAAAAGATGGGTAGGCACTCTTATGCAATGAGTGCATGACGTACCGAAGCGGAAAATGTAGGTGTGTGGCTTGCACAAAAAAAGGTATTCCTGCCTGTAACAGTCTGTTCGCTATTTACATTTGCTCAATGGTACATATTATTAAGTCCGACTATACATTTAATATGTTCATTAATAATGGTACCCTGACATTTCAGAGCTACATTTAGTTGGATACAACACAATTTCATTAAACCTATTATAACTCGCAATGAGAGCTTTGCTTTTTGAGATATTTTAGTTTATTGGATTGTTCTTCTTTTATGGTAACGCGCATACGACCATATTCTTGGCGTTATTTGCAGTGTAGTTCTGGCCGTTACGAGAGTAATGGTCTCAGTTTGATAGATGCCGAGGAGGACATACATGGAACAGAAAGATCTTGATCACTTCCGTAAGCTTCTGAATGATATGCTCGAAGAAGCACAGCAGAAGGGTGATGCAACCCTTGACGATCTGACTGATAACAGTGAAATGTTTGCAGATCCTGCAGACCGTGCAACCGCTGAATCTGACCGTGCGTTTACATTACGTATTCGTGATCGTGAGCGTAAGCTCATTAAAAAGATTCGCTCTGCAATTACTCGTCTTGACGAAGGTTCTTTTGGCATTTGTGATGAATGTGGTGAAGACATCGGTATTGCACGATTGGAAGCACGTCCTGTTACTAAGCTGTGCATTAATTGTAAGAGTAAACAGGAAGAGGACGAGCGCCAGCGCGCTGACTAGTTAACAATGGAAGCACATTTCTTTCGGCGGTTGTGCGTAGAACTTTCAGTGTATCTTAGAGGAGCACGTATTGAAAAGTTTTTTGAGCCAGCCCCCGATACTACAACAATAGTAATTCACCGCACCGGCCGGAAACAGAATCTTCTGTTTCAGGCCGGTCGCCGTTTTCCCCTCCTTTTTCTCAGTGATAAGCGTCCAGTTAATCCAGAGAATCCTTCTGCAAAATCTATGTGGCTACGCAAATATGCTGCCGGAAAACGATTGGGTACTCCAGTTGTGGACTGGTGTAACCGCCGCATTGCTTTTCCCCTGACAACTACTCCGGTAACATGGCTTGTTCTTGATTTGTGTAATGGCGTGTTTATTAGCAAGGAAGAGCCGGAATGGGCGGGCTTTGAGCCTGCATGGTGTGAACCAGAGGCGTTACCGGACGTATTGGCAAGCAGTGAAGTATGGGGCAAGTATCCGCAATTGACTCCGCCGTTACGTAAAGCTCTTTCTGCTCTTATCCATGAAGATCCAATGGATGCACAGGCATTGTTTGTTGACCTTGAGTATGGGTATGGCACGGTAGAAACCGTTGAAGACCTCGAAAGTCTCGGCGATGTGTATTTGTATACTAAGGATGGAAAGCCGACAGATGCTTACGTGTGGTCGCTTCCAGAAGCTATTCGCGGTAAGCGTGAAGAAATAGTTGTATCCTCTGCTATAGAGGCTGCTACAGCTGTGGGCGAAATGCGTCTCTTTGCTGAATTGGCACAAGCTGAGGCTTCAACAGCAGCTAAGCCGGTTGTGGCGGCGCTGAAACGTACAAAGAAGACTCTTGCCCGTTTAAATCAGGAAAAAGACAGGCTGGACCGTATGATCGCCGGACAACAGCAGGCTGTATTGCTACAGGCTTCTTTATGGCAGATTGATGCTGATAAGAAGGTTGAGTCCATAACACTGGCTGTTCCTGAAGGCATTGAAGGACTTATTGCCGGAGAAGAATGCACAATTACGCTTGATCCTCGTAAGACCATTCGGGAAAACATGGCGTTTTTGTTTAAGCAGGCAACTCGCGGAAAGCGCGGGTTAGATATGCTTGCAGAGCGTCGGCAGATTCTTGAAATGCAATATGCACGTCTCCAACGTGGTGAAGGCGATGTTCCTAAGCTTCAAAGTGAACAGAAGCTTAAAGGCGGAGCGTTGAAGCGGCATCAAAAGCAACTGGCTAAAGATAAATTTATCCAGCGGTTCAGAAGCTCTGATGGATTTTTGATGCTTCGCGGACGAAATGCGCAAGGGAACCATGAAATTTTGAACAGGGTTTCATCATATGACTTGTGGTTTCATGCAGAAGATGGCCCAAGTGCTCACCTTGTTTTGCATCTTGATTATCCCGATCAACAAATACCGGAACAGACCCTGAATGAAGCAGCAATCCTTGTTGGCGTAAAAAGCTGGCAACGTGAAGACGAGCAGGCGCGTATTATGTTTGCCCGAGTGAAAAATGTGCGTAAAATTAAAGGTGCTGCTGCCGGTAAAGTTCGTGCTGAGGCGGAGGGTTCTCTACTCGTAAAGCTTGACCCAGAGCTTGAAGATACTCTTAAATCCGGTATGTAATCCCTTTTATGTGAAACTATACTGCTTATACTTTGCAAGGTTAGGTAAGCTGAAGAGTAAATGGTGCGAATAACTGTAACAGGGAGTTGTTTCGCAGATGTCTTCTCTTCAGTCCACTATGACCGTCATGGTGCTCTATCCGGAGCGCGAAGGAAATGAGCGTATAGCTTTCGAGAAGCGTTCTGTTCCTCAACCTGAAAAGGGAGAGGTTCTTGTGCGTGTTCGTGCTGCTGGAATCGGCGGGCAGGATAAGCGCATCTTTGCTGCCGAAGAACTGGGATGGCGCACAAAGCGTCGCCGTTCAGAACGAGGCGTTATTAGCGGGTATGAATTTTCCGGTATCGTCGCCACTGGTGGTAGCCGGTTTAATGAAGGTGATGAAGTCTACGGGTATACAAATTTCCGTAAGGGTGGAGTTACCCATGCCGAGTTTGTATGCGTTTCGGAACGAATGATCAGCTATAAACCGGAAAGATTGACGCATGTAGAGACTGCAACAGTTCCCACTGGGTGTATGACTTCGTTGAAAGCTTTGCAGGAGCTTGCCGGAGTAACTGAGCGACAGCGAGTGTTGTTGAGCGGTGCCACGGGTGGTGTCGGTATCTATGCTGTTCAAATTGCAAAAATGCTTGGTGCCCATGTGACGGCACAAGGTCGCTCCTGGCATGAGCATGAATTGCTGCGCCTCGGAGTAGACTCATTCATAGAGTATACACGGGAAGAAGTTTTACATTCAGATGAGCTTTTTGATGTGATCTTTGATGTTGCCGGAATCTGGAATTTTGATGACATGGCGCCGCATCTTACTTCCAGGGGGACATTTATCACGACGCATCCAGAACGGGACAGGTTCGGGATTGTCTCTTCTTATTTCACTGCGAAAAAGTCTAAATATTTGTTTGTGGCACATGGCAGGAGCGATGTGCTGGAAAATATTACCGCACTTTTTGACTCAGAGCTGTTAGAGCCTATCGTAGGGAGTGTGTCTCCATTTTATGATGCTCTTGATGAGTTTGATCCGGAAGATCGTAAAATAGTTGGGCGCAGGGTGTTGCTTATCGAATAATCGCATATGCAAGGTTTACTGCTTCCGCCAATAGTTCCGGGCGTTGATCTACGCCTTTCGTATACGTTAACTCTGAACCTACAAGCAGATGCATTGCTTCAAATTGAAGATAGTGTTTCAGTTTGTAGTAGCGTTCAAGAATGTCTTTTGATGTATTTTCACCGGATGCTTGGGTAATAATAAAAACAGCATGCTTTCCACGCGGAAGCCTGCTTTTTTTATCACTTTTGATAAAGTCCGTTGTCAGGTGTGAAAATGTTCTGTCTATGAAGGTTTTCATTTGTCCGCTGACATCGCCATAGTAGTTGGGTGATGATAAAACAATAATATTTGCTGTGTGCATGGCATTGAGCACATTTGTTAAATCATCGTCAAGAATGCAGTGCTCCAGCTTTCCTTTGCAGGAGTAACATCCCTGACAGCCTTTGTAGTTCAGTTCGTTTAAATGAAATATTTGTGTTTGTGCACCAAGTCCCTTAGCAGTTTTAATGAATTTTTTTGCTATGGTGGAACTGTTTCCGTCTGTACGCGGGCTACCCAGAATTCCTACTACTTTCATGGCGTTCCTTTTACTTCAGCTACGGCTTATCCGAAGAAAGCCCCTTTAAGTTCTTCCAGCATGTTTTTAATTGAGTCTTTAAGTTCGATTAACAGGGCTTTTGCTTCTTTTGTCTCGGCTTTGAGCTCTTCAAGCTCGTCCTGCATATCCTGTTTGCAGATGGTATAGTCAGTAGTGCTTTCAGCACGATCCATGATTCTCTGCTGCTTCTCATTAAGATCTTTGACCATCTGCTTAGAGCGCTCTTGAGCGGATGCGACAAAGTCGTTGAAAGACGTTATCTCGTTTTCATTAGCCCGTTCGTTAATGGCAACAAGGGCTTCTGTTGTTGTTTCAATGGATTTTGCCAGTAGGCGGGCGGAGCTGGCCAAAGGTTTTGCGTAGTTAATGCATTCTTCATTTGCATATGCCGGAATCGTAGAGCAGAGCATGAAGGTGCATATAATCATTAAAATTGTGGTCGCGATTCTTTTCACAGTTAATCTCCTGTTACTTGTCAAAAAAAGAGTACTATGTTCTGCAACTGTACTGTTTTTAAGATGTTTCGTTCCAGTATAGTTTCTGTGCTGCAGTATATAAAAAAGTCCCTCTGAAACCTGGCTTCAGAGGGACTTTGTACTATCGTTAAATCAGGCTGGTTACATTGCGTCGCCTGCATCAAGCTCGTCAATCTGCTGTTCGATAGCATCTTGAAGTTCTTTAGGAAGGCCTTCCATGTCTACGTTAAGGAAACCGCGGACGATGGTAGAGGTTGCTTCGTCTTCATCAAGGCCACGAGCCATGAGGTATTCGATTTCTTCCTGAGCAATTTTACCAACAGCAGCTTCGTGAGAAAGCTCAACGCCGTCCTGATCTGAATCAAGCTCTGGAATGGCATGAATACGTCCGCCGCCGAGGATAAGGCCTTTACACTCGAGGTGACCGCGAGCAGGAACAGCATCAGCACCGATGTAGCCACGGTTGATGATAGTGCCACCGGTGGTGAGTGTGCGTGCGATGATCTCTGCACGGGTGTTTGGTGCCTGCATTTCGATGCGGTTACCGCAGTCAATGTAGGAACCTTCCGGAGCAACGATTACAGAGTTGAATCGGGCAACGGCATTTTCACCTTTAAGTGTGATTTTAGGGTACATCTGCAAGTCTTTTACAGGCTTGAGCAGAACATAGTTGCTAAGGAATACTGCATCTTCTTCAAGAACACCTGCGGAACGAGGGCGTACGGCTGTGTCGTCGCTCCAGTTGTGAATCATGGTAAAGGTGAGCTTGCCACCTTTGTGAACATAAAATTCTGAGATGCCAAGGTGAGCAGATTCTTTAGCACCGTGTGCTGTTGCACAACCGGAAATGATATGAAGTTCTGCGCCTTCTTCTACAACAACAATGTTGTGAACGTTCTGAGAAATACCGGCTTTATCAATAAACAGACAAGACTGAACCGGCTCAGTGACTTTAGTGCCGGCTTTTGCGCGGATAAAGTAGCCGCCATGCAGATTGTCGTGCGCTGCTTTTGTAAACTCGTCTTTGTCTTTATCTACAAGCTGCCAGTAGTAATCAGGAAGGCCGTCAAACTGTTCAAGAGCAGCTTTAATGTCCATAACTTCAAGACCTTCACGGTGGGTCTTGCAATGAACACCGGAGTGGTTCAAGTGCATGAATGCACCGGAGTCACTTGGGTTGTCTACATCAATACCTGCAAACAGAAGACGTTCTTTATCTTCAGCGGAAAAGCCGGAAAAGTCTTCAATTGCTGTTTCAGTTGCACCATCAGCACGGTACTGGGAAAGATCGATTTTTTTCATATCTAGGAAGCCTCGTTAAAGCTGGAGAGGTCGAGGATCTCGCCGGTTTCAGCAGAAAGACAACGTAGGCATTCCTGGTAACCGTGATTGGAAATATGATCGAGAATGTCGCGAGGGTTTGCTTCGCAGCACAATTTACCGTTGTACATAACCTGACCACGATCAGCGTTGACGTACTCAAGGATATGACCGGTGTGAGTAATGATAAGACCGGACGTATTGGAACGCTTGATTGCTTTTTTCATGGTGCAGCCTTCAGCAAGTCCATCAAGCAGGTTGCGTGCGGTTTTGCCGATAAGAGCCATGTTTTCAAGGTCAACACCGGATTCAGGTTCGTCAAAAAGAACCAGATCTGGACGCTGAGCCATGAGCTGAAGCATTTCAGAACGTTTGATTTCACCACCGGAGAAGCCGGCATTGATGTCACGATCAAGGAAGTTGCTGAAGTTAACTTTTTTAGCAAGACCTTCAACATCTACGTCGCGACCCTGTCCGCACATACGGACGAGATGGCTGGTTTTAAGACCGTGAATAGTAGGAGGGCGCTGAAAGGACATGCCAATGCCAAGGCGGGCACGTTCATACATTGGAGCGTATGTAATGTCCTGACCCTTATAAATGATCTGCCCTTCAGTAACGGTGTAGTTACCAAAACCCATAAGGGTCATGAGCAGGGTAGTTTTACCGGAGCCGTTTGGGCCAAACAAAATAAACGTTTCACCGTCTTCGATAACGAGGTCAATTCCTTTTAAAACCTCTTTATCGCCGATGTTAACGTGAAGATTTTTAATTTCAAGCATGAGAGAACCGTCCTTACGGGATCCTTTTTCAGTCACGTCTATTGTAACTGGACGTCCCGTTATGCGGTATCAATCGGCTCAAGTCAATCGTGTTTTGAGTTGCGAATTAATTCTTAAAGGTTGGTAAGTGGTGGCTAATCACTCTTTAGGGGTACGAACAGTGCTTGGTTTTGGTGTAAGAAGTTGTGCTCTCACCGGTGGAGTTCCTTCAGGGATTTTACAGTAGTAGCATCTGTTTTTCTTACGGAATAGCGGTAAAAGGATAACACCGCATATAAAGCCGCCAATATGCGCCCACCACGCAACGGAACTGGTGACATGCCCGCTGAGTGAGGCAATTCCAAGAACGACTTGTATACCTACCCATAATAGAAGAAAGAAGACAGCGGGCAGGTAAAAGAAGAACGGGATAATAACAACCGGAATAAGTGTAAGCACACGCGCATGAGGATAGAGGAGAAAATAGGCTCCCATAACACCTGCTATTGCGCCAGAGGCTCCCACAACAGGGTTTGTGCTGGAAGGGTTGAAGGCAATATTAATGAGAATAGCAACTATACCACATGTAATATAGAAGAGAAGGAAACGTAGTGGTCCCATAACATCTTCAATGTTGTCTCCAAAAATCCATAGGAACCACATATTAAAAATAATATGAAGCCATCCTCCATGAATAAACAGGTGCGTAATAAACACATATTCTGCATCAGGAGGAAAATGCATACGCATAGCCCACTCAGGATTTGTAAATCGTGCGGGCACAACACCATATACATAAAAAAATTCTGTCAGTTGAGATAACGGCAGGGATTTTTCAAACAAAAAGACCAAGGAACATGCAGCAATAATTGTATACAGCATGTATGGCTTGTGTACGCGAGGTATTGAATCGTGAAGTGGGATCATGCCTTACTATAGACCAAACAGTGTGTACTGCCTAGTACAATTGGAAAGATACGGGTGTGTATAAAACGTAGATGGCGACTAAGCGGGATACAGAAGTGTTGTACTACGCAGTTTGTGTAGTAAATTTGTTTGAGCTTTTTATGTAGTTCATAAATATTAGTGCTTTGATAATTCGTTAAAATTATGTACAAGATTCTGTAATGTAACAAAAAAAGCATGAACAAAAGAGATGATGCTTTTTGAGTTGGTGTGCATGTTTTTTTGTGGAGACAAGTTGTATGCGTCCTGTAGAAAAAGAGACTGTTGCTTTTTTCTCTTTTGTTAAAGGTAGATACAGGGCGTAGCCTTTTAGGGTGTTTTCTTTTTGATAAGGCTTTTTTTAAACGTAAGGTTGGCCAGTAGCGTTTGGTGAGTACCGGAACTGATATGATGGGGGAGGACGCAATGAAACAATGTTTGCTGTGTCTAATGATGGTGTTGTCCGGTTTGTTTTTTACAAGTGGTGCCAGGGCAGAGGCGCTTGTTGTCGGTGTGATGAGTGCTGATAGGCCTCCATATTTTTGGAAAGACAAGACTGGCGGGTACAAAGGACTCTTTGTTGATGTGCTTGATGAATTAACAAAGGAAACAGATATTCATTTTTCGTATAAAGCACTTCCTAAGGCTCGTCTTCGCCTTTACATGGTTGCGGGCAAAATTGATGTTGAAATGGGAATTGCGAAAGAGTGGAGGCAGAAAAAGGAAGAACTGGCGACCTCTGTGTACTCAATACCTTTTATGGAATCAAAAGAGGTTTACGTAACCCATAGTTCTTCAGAAAAAGTTGATTCAGCGAACGATGTTCCTTTGGGAGATAAATTTTGCGGTATTTTAGGTTTCAGTATGCCTAAAGGAAGTATCGGGAAAAAACGACAGGACTTTTTGTGTGAAGCGCAGTTAATTAAAATGATAGACAAGCGTAGATGTGATTACACGGTGATGCCGTATGACATCTATAGATATTTAATACGTGGAGCAAACTATAGTGTTGCTGCATCTGCGCCTATTTCAACACATGCAATGCGTGTACGTTTGCATAAACGTAATGAGTGGCTGCTGCCGAGAATTAATGCTGCGTTGAAACGGATTAAGCAAAATGGTGTTCTTGCGTCGCTGCTTAAAAAGTATGAATAATGTATGTTGCTGCCAGTTGGGTAAATATTTTAGAGAACGTTTCATCTGCCAGTAAGCTTTGTGTAAGACAATTGCGCTATTGATTGATGTGGGGGATGCATTGAAAAAATGTAACAGGATACTGTGTGGTCTTTTTGTTGTACTCAGCTTGTTTCTAACAGCGGTTCCTTGTTCTCAGGCGCAGCCGGAAGATGCCTTTGCACGAGCGGCGCAAAGCGGTTCTGAACTTGCAACAGAATTATCACATCTTAGTGCAATTTTTTTATACAATCTTGATTCAGCTCAGCTTGAGGGTACTCTTGCGTTTATTATTAACCGGACTCCACAGATTAAGGCCATACGAATTATAGACAGTGAGACCGGTGAAGCTTTTTTCAGATACTATCGTGGGCGGCAGGAAAACATATTTAATGAGAAAATTCCTCTTATCGCAGAACAGTATCCTAAATATACAGCCTCAATTTCTTATGAAGGAAGCACAATTGGCAGATTGGAGTTGTTTTATCAGGATCCGACACTGGCGATAAGAAGAGATCGGGAAGTCTGGTTTACTGATGTTGAACGTCGTTGGCTTGAAAGGAATCCGGTAATCCGTGTAGGAATAGAGCAGTGGCCTCCATTTAATTATCTTTTGCCGGATGGTGAACCTCGAGGAATTGTTGTAGATTTGCTCGGGAAGATGGCAGAACGAATGCCGATTCGTTTTGAGTTTATCGGCGGCACCTTTGCAGAGCTGATGGATAGATTTAAAAAGGGAGAAATCGATGTTCTCCCGAATGTTTACTACGATGTCTCACGAGAAGACTATGGTAACTTCACGACCCCTTTCATGGGAGTTCGTGATTTTTTATTTGTTCGGCAGGATGATTTTTCTATTAAAAAGATTTCTGACTTGCGAGGAAAGCGAGTTGCGGTTGTGGAAGGGTATCTTTTGGAAGAGCAACTTGCCAGAAGATTTCCTCGAGTTGAAGTTGTCCCGATGCCAAGTCTTGTTAATTCCATTGCTGCGTTATTGAATAACGAAGTAGATGCTCTTGTCGATGCGCATATGGCTGTTCTGTATGCTCAGAAAGAAAATAGTCTTTCGGGTATCAAAGCTATTCCTCAGGATGATCTTCCTGCGCAATCTCTTCATTTTCTTACCGCAAAAGATGATCCTCTTCTGAACTCCATTGTTGAAAAGACGCTGAATTCAATAAGTGAAGCTGACAAAGATGAAATAACAAAGCGTTACGTACTTGCACGAAGTACTGTTTCCACTCCTAGACCTGCTGAAAATACATTAGGCCGAACTGCAATGGTTTTATCCATTCTTTTTGGAGCGCTACTTTGTTCACTTTATTTTATTGTCCGTGCGTTGAGCAGTAAGTCTAACTATGATCAACGACTAGCCTTCGGTTCTTTTAACTTTGCTCGTTTGCTTCTTATAGCAATCGGTCTTTTTGTACTGTTTTGTTCTGGGACGTCATGGTTCATCTTAAAAGAAAGCAAAAAAGATATTCTTCAAAAAGAGGAAGAATCACTTGATATGCGTCTGGAGGCAACAGAATCACGTTTGTTGCGTATGATTGATGTCCATTCTCGTATTCTGCGGTATATCGCAGGGAGAACAGCCTTTTTCACCTTGGTAGATCGCGTGAATGCTTTGTCGGAAAATAAAGACTCGTTTGAATACATTCATGCAAAAAATAACTTGGAAGAGTATTGGGAACAATACAGTGTTCTTTCTGGTGAACAGGTACGTATTTTATATTCTACAACCGGTGTTAAAATTGTTGGAGATGAAAATTACGGCGGTGATGACTTGGTGACACGTCATAATAAATTGTTCCGCAAGGCATTAGCTGGGCAAACAGTGTTTGTACCACCGTGCAGCTATGCTAACGCTCTTACAGGACATAAAGAGCGTGGCATGTTTTTATTAATGCCGGTTATGAATTCATCACGAAAAGCAGTAGCTGTCATTGCAGCTCAAATTGATGTGGGTAATGATTTTCATCTATCAATGCAGGAAAATAGCTTAACCCAACATGGAGAAATTTTTGCTGTAAATAGGTATGGCAAAATTCTTTATGAGCAATGCATATTAACATCGCCCAATGATAAAGAGCATCCTGAAAGACACTTAAGTGCTTTTGCAGGAATAGATGTTCCTTTTGTTGTTGGATACCAGAATGAAGCAAAAATTTTACCGGGCATGCGTCTTATTGAATACCAAAACAATAAGGGCGAGCAGGTTTACGGGTTAGCTCGTTGGATTGGCGGATTGAATATTGGATTGGTTTCAGAAGTACGCGTTGGTGTTGTTTTAGAACAGTATGCTCGTTTTAAGTACAGTGTGATTGCGCTGATGTTGCTGATGTTATCTTTTACGATTCCTTCTATCCTTTTCACACTGAATTTAGGTCGTAAAGCTAATAATAGTTTGCTTCAATCAAAAGAAGAGTTGCGACATAAAGTTCTTGAACGCACGCAGGAACTTGAAGAATTAGAAAAACAATGGCGCCTGATTTTAACATCAGTTGGACAGGGGCTGTTAGGGCTTAATAGTGACGGGGAAGTTATTTTTGCAAATGATGCAGCCTCTACACAGCTGGGCTATTCTGATGATGAAATCATCGGAAAGAAAATTTTGGATGAAGTTGTTGTAAAGAGGGATGATGGTCAGACTGACTCAGCACCTTCATCAATTTTTGAAGCTTTGCACTCCGGTCAGACAAGTACAAACCAAAATGAATTTTTTAAAGCAAAATCCGGTCATGTTTTTCCAGTGGAATACACTTGTCGCTCCATTATTAATGAAGAAGAAATTCAGGGTTGTGTGATTGTTTTTACAGACATTACACAGCGTAAACGAATGGAAAAAGAGCTTGAATCTGCAAAGGTGACAGCAGAAGAAGCTTCAAATGCGAAGAGTGAATTTTTAGCGAACATGAGTCATGAGATCCGTACACCAATGAATGCAATTCTGGGTATGTCTCACCTTGCATTACAGTCAGATTTGGATCGGCGACAGCGTAATTTTATTCAAAAGGTTCATAGGGCTGCGTACTCACTTCTTGGAATTATAAACGATATTCTTGATTTCTCGAAGATAGAAGCTGGAAAACTACAGATAGAAGGTGTGCCGTTTTACCTTGATGACGTTATGCAGGATGTTGCTGGCGTTGTCGGGCTGCGGGCAGAAGAAAAAGGGCTTGAATTACTGTTCCGGATATGTCCTCAAGTGCCGCCTAAGTTGATAGGTGATCCGCTGCGTTTAACGCAAATTCTTATAAATTTGGGGAATAATGCCGTTAAGTTTACAGAACATGGTGAAGTTGTTGTTTCTGTGGATGTAGAATCTATGAACGAGGATAACATCTCGTTGCTGTTCTCTGTGCAGGATACCGGTATAGGTATGAAAAGTGAGCAGATTTACAAACTGTTCAAATCATTTTCACAGGCAGATACGTCAACAACGAGAAGGTATGGAGGAACTGGCCTTGGACTTGTCATCTCACGTAGGCTGGCGCAGCTTATGGGTGGTGAGATTTGGGTTGAAAGCGAGTACGGGACAGGTACAACTTTTTCTTTCGATGTGTGCCTGACTGTTGAAACCCAAGAAGAGTCATATGCTCCTGCCGTTCTTTCAAACGGAGCTCGTGCTTTGATTGTTGATGACAGCAAAACTTCACGTGAAATTTTATGCGATATAGTTCGGGAGCTTGGGTACGTTGCGGATGCTGTCGATTCGGGCCGCGATGCGGTGAAGATGGTGAAAGAGTCTGTAAAAGCTGAGCAGTACGAGATGATCATTCTTGATTGGCGTATGCCGGATATGGATGGCATTACAACGGCCACATTAATTAAAGAACAGTATGACTCTGATAAATGTCCTGACTTGATTATGGTTACTGCGTTTGGCCGTGAAGTAGCTGCCGATGCCGCAGAACAGGGAATTATTGATGCTTGTGTGACGAAGCCTTTAACAAAGAATGTGCTGCTTCAGGTGGTGGCCAATTTACGGGGAGTTACAGAGATTGATGAAAATCGTAACTCTGGTCGGAAAAATGCTGTTGATGTAGCTTTACAGCAGCTTGCAGGTGCTTCAATTCTTCTTGTTGAAGATAACGAAGTGAATCAGGAATTGGCGGTTGAGCTCTTGGAAGCTAATGGTATGACGGTGGCAGTCGCTAAAAACGGTTTGGAAGCACTAGAGATTTTAGAAGAGAAATCGTTTGATGGCGTTTTGATGGATTGTCAGATGCCGGTTATGGATGGCTACGAAGCTACACGCAGGCTACGTGAAGATACACGGTTTGCTGATTTACCTGTAATTGCAATGACTGCAAACGCTATGGTGGGAGACAGAGATAAAGTTCTTGAAGTCGGTATGAATGATCATATTGCAAAGCCGTTAGAGCTTCTTGATATGTTCTCAAAAATGGCGCGATGGATAACACCGAAGTTGACGGCACGGCTAGAAGCAACAGCTGCAGAGCGTGGTGATGATTTGCCGGAGATTGCAGGTGTTGATTTTGAAAAAGGACTTTCAGTTTGCCAGCAGAACAAAGGGCTGTTGCGGCGGCTGCTTGTGCGTTTTGCTGAAACGCAAGCTGACTTTTCTGTAACGTTGAATGACGCATTGCAGAAAGACGACATCGAGACAGCTGCGCGTCACGCACATACTCTTAAAGGTGTTGCAGGGAATATAGGCGCAACGAAAATTCAGGAACTAGCGGCAGAGCTGGAAGCAAGCATTTTGGCAGAAAATGTTCATGCAATGCAGCGCCAGTTAACGAATGCACTTGATAGTGTACTGGCTGTAACTGTTCATGATATTAGAAATAAACTTGTAGTTGTTCCGGTTGTCTCCAATGTACATTTTTCTCAAGAAGTGATGACGGAAGATTTGTTGCAGCTGAGAATGCTGTTAAATGATGATGATACAGAAGCAGTTGACCTTATTGAAGAGATTCAGCGCCACATGGGAGGTGCTCCGGAATTGCAAGAGGTAGTGCGAAGTATGGCTGAAATGGTACGCGATTATGATTTTGATAACGCATTAGTGTTGCTTGAAGAATTAGAAGCAGGGGTGAAAAGTCTGACTGCATAACTGATAGATAAATATTGTAAAAATAAGCGAATATAAAATTTTCCTTGAAAAGAGAGCATTTTTATATATCAATCATTTTTCTAGCTGGTTGAGAGCTATGAAGAGTGGGTGTTGAACGTAATAGGCATGGGGGCAGTGCTGTGAAAAGAGACAAATTAACCGTTTTGGTTGTCGATGATGCACCGGAAAATATAGAGATTTTGAGAACTATTTTACAGCCGCAGTATCGGGTTAAAGCTGCCCGCACGGGAGAAAAAGCGCTGAAAATAGCAAGAAATACTCCGCCTCCTGATATGATTTTGCTTGATGTCGTCATGCCCGTCATGGACGGCTATGAAGTGTGTCGTCAGTTGAAAGAAGATCCTGTTACATCTGAGATTCCTATAATTTTTATTACAGCAAAGAATTCAGCTGATAATGAAACACAAGGTTTTGAACTCGGTGCCGTGGATTACATTACAAAACCTGTGCTGCCAGCAATTGTTAAAGCTCGTGTAGGGACTCATCTAGCTTTGCGTGACCAGACGCATCACCTTGAAGAACTTGTTTTGCAACGTACTAGAGAGTTGCAAAATACCCATTTAGAGTTGATTCGTTGCTTGGGACAGGCTGCGGAATTTAAGGATAATGAAACAGGGTTACACGTTATCCGTATGAGTCATTATGCTAGAATTATTGCTCAGCAGCTTGATGTTGGAGATGAATGGGTTCAGCTTGTTTTTCAGGCTGCACCTATGCATGATGTTGGGAAAATCGGGATTCCTGACTCGATATTAAGTAAGCCCGGTAAATTGACGGACGAAGAATGGCGAATAATGCGAATGCATCCGGAGTACGGAGCTGAGATTATCGGGGATCATTCTTCATCTTTGCTTTCAATGGCCAGAGAGATTGCGTTGACTCATCATGAAAAGTGGGATGGTACCGGTTACCCATATAATCTTTCGGGACGCGATATTCCTCTTTCAGGAAGAGTTGTTGCCATTGCAGATGTTTTTGATGCGCTAACATCAGAACGACCATACAAGCATGCATGGGAAGTGGACGATGCAGTGGCTTTGATTCAAGAAAATGCAGGAAAGCATTTTGATCCAAAACTTGTTGATATTTTTATAAAAGAGCTTCCGTCTGTGCTTGAGATTAAAAAAGAATACGCAGAAAATGCAGAAGGTGTTTCTGAACATTTGCATAGCGTGTTGGGAGTAGGGGCGTAGGGCGGTTTGTAAAAATTCTACAGCCTGTATGTCTGTGAATACTTACATAGATAAATGCTTTTGAAAAAATAGAACCTCTGTTTCCTGTAGGAATTATATTAATTTTTGACGTGAATTTGTTGTAAAAAAAGGTGGAGCATTATGCTCCACCTTTTTTATTGTTTTGTTGAGTGCAGGCTAGGATTCAAGTTCGAGCAAGTCAGATTCTTTGCCGATAGCAACAAGAACATCTCCCTCCTCTAGCATTCTGTCTGCAGGGGGGACAAATTCATACTCTTTATCCCCTTTCTTTTTGGCAGCAACAACCATAACGCCAAAGCTTGTGAGGCCAAGATCAATGAGGCTTTTACCTGCCCAGTTGTGTACCTCAAGCTCCTGTAGAAGAACATTGCCTCCAAGAGGGAGAAGGTCAAGCATGCCGGGGTTGGCAATACGGTGGGCAAACTGGCTTGCGGCATCACGTTCCGGCTGAATAACAGTATGTACTCCCAGTCGGCGTAGAACAACGGCATGTTCATGACTTATAGCTTTTACAGCGAGCTTCTTTACCCCCATCTCCTGTAAGTTAAGGACGATCAGGATAGATGTTTCCATAGATTTGCCTACACTGACAATGACCTCATCAAGATCCATGAAGCGGAGTTGCTTTAAGACATTATCGTCTGTTGCATCTGCTTGATAGGTTTGGGAAAGAAACTCTTCAGCTTTTTTAGTGGCGTTGGAGGAGCCGTCCACACCGATAACGGTGTGTCCCAGTTCGGATAAAAATTCTGCAAGTGCGCTGCCAAATTTACCGAGACCAATAATGCCGACTTCCATTTTTTTCATCTTTGTATGCTCCTAGCCAATAGGAAGGTCTGTTTCCGGAACTCTGTACCGGATGTTAGAATGAAATTGCTGTAGTGTTGTCAGCAGCCAGATGGGGCCGATGCGGCCGATAAACATTAAGGCGATAATAATACATTTTCCAGCTGTGGTAAGTTTAGCAGTCAGTCCCATGCTTAGTCCTACTGTACCAAATGCGGATACTACTTCAAAAAAGATTTCTAAAAATTGTCCACGTAGCTGTGTGTGTGAATAATTCCCGCCCTCAGTAAGATTAAGGGCAATAGTCGCAAGACCGATGATAATTGTTGCGATAAAAACAAGGGTTACAACCTTGTTGATGGTCTTTGAGTCCAGTGCCTTATTGCCGATAACAACTTGCTCCCGTCCACGGACCTGAGCCATCATAAATGCTCCCAGTGCTCTGAATGTTGTGACTTTTATGCCACCTGCGCAAGACCCCGGAGCACCACCGATAATCATCAGAAAAATCATAAATAACAAATAGAGGTTCGTCATTTCTGCCATATTTACGGTATTAAATCCGGCAGTACGTGCTGTCACAGACTGGAATAAAGAGGTCAGTAAGTTAGTAGTGAAGGTATCTGTGTTAGGAGATGAGACTCGGGAGATAAAGAGCACAACAGTGCCTGCTGTAATAAGCAGGAATGTTGTTGTGAGAATAACTTTTGTGATGAAGGATAGTTTGCGTTTTCTGCCTTGTTTGAACCAGAGATTCAATTCATCCAGTACGGCAAACCCTAGACCACCCAGAATTATGAGCAGCATGATAGTAACATTGACCCCAATGTTCGTCGCCATACTCATAAGACTGTCAGGAAAGAGGGAAAAACCTGCATTACAGAATGCGGATATTGCATGGAAAATTGCTGAAAACGCAGTAAAACGCCCATCACCGAAGAAATAGAGGAGGATAGCTCCGGCTATTTCAATGGATAATGTCATGGCGATGAGGCGGAGTAAG
Source organism: Halodesulfovibrio sp. (assembly GCF_015482765.1). Classification (GTDB taxonomy): domain Bacteria; phylum Desulfobacterota; class Desulfovibrionia; order Desulfovibrionales; family Desulfovibrionaceae; genus Halodesulfovibrio. The sequence continues at coordinate 127,633 of NZ_JADMLB010000076.1, read as the reverse complement.
AATCTTCCAAGATCGAAGGAGGTGTTATGGAGGAGGGCTTGCCCAACCGCAAGTCTGTCGGTGAGAGTAACCCTTCTTCGTAACAGATATAGAGCAAGACTAGAGTAAGTCATGATGCCCAGCCCCCCGAGTTGGATAAGTGTCAGCAACGTAAGTTGCCCCTTATCTGTCAGCGAGGAAGCAGGGTCTAGGACTGAAAGTCCTGTAACGCATACTGCAGAAGTTGCAGTGAAAAGTGCGTCAATCCAACTCATAGTTCCTGTAGAAGAAAATTCGTAAAGTAGCATTGCACCAACAATAATTGTTGTGCCGAAGGCTGCTACAGGAAGCACAAAAGGTAATAACGTCTTTTTAGCCATGAGGGTCAATACGCCTACATGTTACAGTATGCAAGAAACTTTCTAACCCTCACAGATTGATAGTAAAGCTGTTCAGCTTTCATCAGTTAGCAACATAAAGTACCGCAAAAGTGTATCTGGCTACTTCTGTTAACTTTTTTGATGTATAATATAGGGGTTACTTCAACCTGTGAGGGGTAACACTTACCATACTAAAAAAGATTTTTACATAAATCTACGCTATCGACTTTTATTCACTCCATAATGTGGTGATGGCTTCAACAGTTTGCTGGAGTTTTTTAGCACGAACACGCATAACAGCTTCAACAAACTTGTCGACCGACTGGTTTAAAGCTTCCAGTGAGCCGTTGTTTTCAACGATAATGTGGCAGGCTTTCATTTTATCTTCTTCTGACCACTGCCATGAATCCATAGTGGCAATGAGGTCTTCATTCCAGCCTCGGATGTTTTGCAATCGATTTTGGCGAGAATTTCCTTCGCAACGAACTCCGGCGATGATGTCTACTTCGCGATCCCAATGGGATTCATGAAGTAATGGGATTTCTGCTACAGCAAAGGGATCTGCTGCGTGTTCTTCCCAGAACAACGCAAGATCATGGAGGATGAGCGGATGAACTAATTGTTCAACTTCTTTGCGATTGGTCTTGCTTTCCTGCATGCGTTCAAAAAGAGCTCTACGATTTACATCGCCGTCGTCCGGTGAGATTTCAGAGCCGAACCTACCGCGCAGGACATACCAGCCGTCTGCACCATGTTCATATAGCTTGTGTACTATCGTATCTGCGCTCCAGGTAGCGATGCCTTTTTCAGCTAATGCTGAAAGTACAACGGATTTACCGCAACCCGGCATACCTGTCAGTGCCACACGTTGAACAGAAAGAGTCAAACGCTCAATGAGTGTGATGAAGTCTTGTGGAGGCTGGCACGTAAAGGACATGGGGGCGTTTGTGGTAGGGTGCTCGAAATTGAGCTTCCAAGCATGAAGCATCTGGCGTGAAGCATATGGAGCCAGTGGCGAATCGCTTTTAACACCTCCACCATAGAGAGTGTCTCCCCATAGCGGGTAGCCGAGGTGGCTCATGTGGACACGGATTTGATGTGTTCTGCCTGTGTAAATTTTAATGGCAACGAGAGAAAATTTTCCCTTGGGGTCAGAGTACAGTGTCCGATATTCTGAATGAGCCTCTTTAGCATTTGGCACAACAGCCATACGGATTTTCATTTTAGGGTCGCGACCGATAGGTTCACGAATTTCTCCGGAGCTAGGTGGAGTTCCATGCACAAGAGCTAAATATTCTTTAGAGATAGTACGCTCTGCAAAAGCTTCAGAGAGTGCTAATCGAGTTTTTTCATTTAAAGCAACAATGAGCAGGCCGGATGTGTCTTTATCGATTCTATGAACAATGCCCGGACGAAAGCCTTCCATCTGTGTAATTTCAGGGAGGTGATGTGCGAGACGGTGAACGAGAGTGCCTTCAGGGCAGCTAGGGCAGGGGTGCACAGTAAGTCCTGCTTCTTTATTAATCACTATGAGGTCATTATCGCGATAGAGGATATCAACATAGCCTTCTTCCGGTACAATTTCATTGTGAACTACTGGCAGTGTCACAGAAATATTCATACCGGCAAAAACTTTAGTGTTGGGCTTTGTACACTTTTTTTCGTCGATAGTCACAAGGCCGTCTTTTACGAGTTTCTTTACTTTTTCTCTGCTAACAGCCTCATTTTTAAGAATATCACCAAGGTGCTTGTCTAGGCGGACACCGTTGATAGTATCCGGTACGAGATGCTCAAATTTTGAAAATTCACTGTATTCTTCGGGTGTTGTCATAATATTTCTAGCTTATTGTTTTTGTTTCTTGACCATTGGCGATTATTTAGAGTATATGTCATTCGTTTAGGCGCGGTCTTTTTAGACCGCTTTTTTCAAGCAATCGCTCAAGGAGGCCGATGTGGCTGTTTACGTGGTTGACCATCCGCTGGTCAAACATAAACTCGGACGAATTCGTGAAGCAGATATTTCTGTTGCAGAATTCCGTGCACTTTCCAATGAAATTTGTCGTCTTCTTACCTACGAAGCAACTAAAGGTCTTGAGACCGAAAAATGCACCATCGAAGGATGGGCTGGCTCTGTAGAAGTAGACCAGATTAAAGGAAAGAAAGCTACCGTAGTTCCAATTCTCCGTGCCGGCATTGGTATGCTGGACGGTATTATGGACATGATCCCTGGCGTTAAAGTTAGCGTTGTTGGTATGTTCCGTAATGAAGAAACTCTTGAGCCTGAAGAATACTACGTTAAGCTCGCAAAGAATATTGAAGAACGTACCGCAATTATTCTTGATCCAATGCTCGCAACCGGTGGTACCCTTATCGCTACTATCGACTTGCTCAAAAAAGCTGGATGCAAAAAAATTATCGGTTTGTTTCTCGTTGCAGCACCAGAAGGTGTTGAACGTGTAGTTGCAGCGCATCCTGACGTAGATATTTACACTGCATCTGTGGATGAACGACTCAATGAGCACGGATATATTTTACCAGGTCTCGGCGACGCTGGTGATAAGATTTTCGGAACTAAATAGAGTTTCGAACCGTTTTTGAACGGGAAGAGCATTTGACCCCCCTGTTTTGCTTTCTTTTGAAAGCGCGACTCGGGGGAAGGGTGCTCTTTTTTTGGGCGGTCAGGATATGATTTAGCGCAGATATAATATATTATATCAATGGGTTGCGCTATTTGATGAAAAAATGGGTGACGAACACCCACAGTAGGAGGGAATGGTGTCAAACGTAAATACGGAATATTCTTTTAGGCTTAAAGACTGCCTGCTCGGCGCTCAGATGCTTTTTGTAGCATTCGGTGCTCTTGTACTTGTTCCGCTGCTCACAGGACTTAACCCGAACGTGGCGTTCTTTACCGCCGGTGTTGGAACCTTGTTGTTCCAGCTGGTTACCAAACGTTCTGTACCAATCTTTCTTGCGTCTTCTTTTGCATTCATTGCACCAATCATTTACGGCGTACAGACTTGGGGCATCCCAGCTACCATGTGTGGCCTTGCTGCTTCCGGCTTTCTGTACATGGGACTTTCAGTTCTCATCAAAATTCAGGGGCCGCAGATTCTTGAGCGTGTACTGCCAACTATCGTAACAGGTCCAGTTGTTATGGTTATCGGCCTTATGCTTGCTCCTGTTGCTGTATTTAACGCGCTCGGTAAAACCGGTGACGGTGCCGTTCAGCTGATTGCTGAGCCGACTGCTCTTATAATTTCTATGGCATCTCTTGGCACAACAATTCTCGTTTCCTTGTGTGGTAAGGGTATGCTTAGACTCATTCCAATCCTTTGCGGTATCGTTGTTGGATACGTATTGAGTCTTTTCTACGGTATTGTAGACTTTTCTCCGATTGTAAATGCTCCTTGGTTTGCTGTACCTGACTTCACAACTCCTGAATGGAACTGGGAAGCTATTCTGTATATTGTTCCGGTTGCTATTGCTCCTGCGATTGAGCACGTTGGTGATGTTCTTGCCATTGGTGCAGTTACCGGCAAAAACTACATTAAAGAACCGGGTGTTCATCGTACAATGTTCGGTGATGGTATTGCGACAACTTTTGCTTCTATGCTTGGTGGTCCTCCTAACACTACCTACTCCGAAGTAACCGGTGCTGTGGCACTTACAAAATCTTTCAACCCGGGTATTATGACATGGGCATCCATCGTTGCTATCTGCCTTGCTTTTGTAGGCAAGCTGGGTGCTGTTCTTGCAACTATTCCGGTACCTGTTATGGGTGGCATTCTTGTACTGCTGTTCGGTACTATTGTTGTAGTAGGCATGAACTCTCTTGTTCGTGCTGGTCAGGATCTCATGGAGCCGCGTAACCTTGCAATCATCGCTGTTATTCTTGTGTTCGGCGTTGGCGGCATGGCGTTCCACGCTGGTGCATTCAGCCTCAAAGGTATCGGTCTTGCCGGTATCATCGGTATTATTCTGAATCTCATTCTACCGAAAAGTCGTGCATAGCCTGAAATTACCGTCCAAGTAAGGCAAAAGCCCCTGTCGTTTCCGACAGGGGCTTTTTTTATTCGAATTTTTGTAAGATGCCTTTTTGCAAGTAAATCGCAAGAAGGGTTGTCACGGGAGGTAGCAGAAGGAATGCTCCTATTATGCTGAACATAACACCCGGCATTAGAAACAATACAGCCGACAGGGTGATGAGTCCGGATTTGTACGCTGTTACTGGTGGAAGCAGCCCCAATTGAACATCATCAAGACATGTCGTAATCCAATCTGCACCGTGGAATTTAAGAATAAGCAATCCGATTCCATTGGTAGCCAATGTTAGAATGAGTAAAAGCTCTTGAGGATGAGTTGAAGTAATGAGCTTGTGTTCTAACGGATTGAGAATAGAAAAGATGATGAAGAGTGCAATATAGCTTCGGTTTTTTTCGGGGTATAGCACGCGTAAAGCACGCAGAACTGAAGCACAGGTATCAAGATGTTCTACCTGTCTTAGCTGATCTTCATCAATTTCGTGTTTGTCGAGCAGAAATCGTAATTCTGCCTCTGTGATTGTGGGTTTCATAATAGTGTTGATATGGTTTCATTGTATTAAGAAGCAATGTGCAGAAAAATTGATAGATGAAAAATTAATTCAATTGTGGAAACTATGCCATAAGTGACGTTAACAATGTGTTAAAAGTTGTTATCGTGTGTAATGTAACTATTTTGCATGGTTGTGCCTGTATGTGTGTACTAACTCTCATAAAAAAGAATACTCCTGCCACGTGCAGTGACAGGAGTATTTTATTTTTCTGAAAGAATGCTGCAGAAGCTATTCTGCAAAGTGCTCCATGATAGCAGCAAAAACACCATCGATATTTAGTGTGGTAGTATCAATAATATGGGCGTCGTCAGCAGCAACAAGCGGGGCTACAGAACGGGTTCTATCCTGCATGTCTCTTTCTTTAATTTGGGAAATGATAAGATCGAGGTTTGCTGGTTTGCCCATTTCTTGTAATTGCTTGAAACGGCGGGAACCACGTTCCTCCGCTGTCGCATCAAGGAAAAATTTAAATTTAGCCTGAGGAAACACAACAGACCCCATATCTCGTCCTTCTGCAACAAGAGAGGTCTGGGTGCTTATTTCACGCTGAACTCGTTTTAATGCATCACGTACAACAGGGAGCTTGGCAACCGTGGAAGCCAGAGCGGCGACTTCTTCAGTACGGATTTCGTCTCCTACAGGAGTACCGTTTACTGAAAGAACAGAGTCGAACCCGATGCCTGATAGAGTAAAGGAGTACTGAGCAATATGTGCTTCCAGCTCTTCTTCAGACATTTTGGGTGCAGCTTCACCGAATTTCCAACCGAAAATACGGAACATTGCTCCTGTATCAAGGTATGCAATGGAAAGTTCCTGTGCAACGCGTTTGGCAAGAGTTGTCTTGCCTACACCGGCGGGACCGTCGAGAGTTACGACGCGCAGGTTATTCTGCATTAAGTATCTCCTTGAGGGCAGAAATAAGCACGCTGTTTTCATAGGCTGTACCTATGGTGATGCGTAAGTGTTTTGGAAGGTTGTAGCCTTTTACAAGAGGGCGAATAATAAGCCCGCGTTGAAGCAGCTCTTCATTAAGGTAGCTGCCATCTTTTGGAGCTTCTACCATAATAAAGTTTGCGAGTGACGGATACACCTTAAAGTCTAACGCTTCTAACTCCTTGGTCAGGAATTCGCGTCCTTCACGCGTTACACGCAGAGTTTCTTCTATAAAAGGTGTATCGTTCAGAACGGCAATACCTGCCTGTTCTGCTAGAACATTTACGTTGAACGGTGCACGGATGCGCCGCAGGTATTCTGCAAGCTGCGGGTGCATAGCCCCGAAGCCTAATCTGAGGCCTGCAAGTCCAAACGCTTTGGAGAATGTTCTTAGTACACAGACATTCTCGTATTGAGTAAAGCGGGGCATCATGGAGTAGCGGTCAAGATTTTCAGCAAAATCCATATATGCTTCATCCACAACAAGCAGACAGCTTTCAGGCAGTTTTGCGTGGAAGGAAAGAATTTCCTCTACATCCGGAGCATAGCCGGAAGGGTTATCCGGTGTAGTGATGAATACAACAGCGGTTTGGTCATCAACCAGCGCGAGCAGGCTGTCCCAGTCGAATGTGAAGTCGCTGTTCAACGGAGCTTGACGGAATTCAATACCGCATAGGCGAGAGAGTACCTGATACATTGAGAAACATGGTTCAAAGGCGACAATGTTACTTTTACCCGGTGTGGCTTTAGTACGGATAAGCATGTCGATAACTTCGTCAGAACCGTTTCCGGTAACAATGGTATCTTCAGGGATATGAAAATGGTGTGCAATGGCTTCAATAAGATGTGGTGTGCCTACCTGCCCGTAACGGAACGCAGATGCTGCATGAAGTTTAATAGCATCCTGTACACGCGGAGATGTACCCAGCGGGTTTTCGTTACTTGCAAGTTTAATGATGGAGTCAAGGCCATATGCCTCTTTAACTTCGTCAATGGACTTTCCTGCCGTGTAAGGTGAAAAGCTTTTTACCTCTTCACGAACTGTCTCACATACACATACTTTTGAGCTCATGTATTGCCCCTTTTCCCAATGTTTTTTCAATACGTTTTTGGCATATCAAAGCATCGATGTCAGGCTGGTTATTAATAAACCTGACATGATAAAGCCTTGTAATAGCCCTTAGTTAGACAATAGTTGAGCAATGTCTGCACCGTAGAATGGTGCGCAGTAAAAAAGGACGACCCGTTACGAGCCGTCCTTTTGAATAGACTACTAAAATGTATATCGCAAGTGGCAGTTGTTAGTCTGCAAAATCCGGACGTACAGTAAGTACCGGAATATCTGCACCGCGTACAATTTTGGCAGCAACGGAACCGAACAGAATTCTATCTATACCGGTTCTGCCATGAGTTCCCATAATGATGAGATCCGCTTTTTCATCGGCAGCAATTTCCAGAATTTCTTCAGCAGCAAAGCCGGTAACAACTTTACCGGTAGTTTTGATACCGGTGAAATGTTTTTCCAGAAAATCATCCATGCTTTTTTCAGCACCGGTAACAATTTCACCCACGAAAGATTCAATCGTATTTGGTGGAACATGGAAGCCAACATACTGGTTTAAGGAAGGAGCCGCGTAAACAACAATCAGTTCGGCATCGAATTTTTCAGCAAAAAGTCTTGCATATTCTGCGATGTAGGTACTTTCGTCAGAAAAATCGACAGCCACAACAGCTTTTTTTATAGCAACCATACTACCTCCTGAGGAATAACGAGTATCTGTCTATAGCGGTTAACTGCTTTGTTTTATACACCATATACACATACTCTGTGAAGATAGACAAGGATAACGTTCTTATGTAGGTTGCAGGAGTTGTGCAGTTTTCGCTGTAAAGAATAGGCAGAAAATTCCGCATGATAATGACCCGAAAAATGAAAAGCTACGGTTTTCAAGGGTTCACAAGTTTTGGCAAGCTCTTTGCTTCGTTAGGAGTAAATCCTAATCGCCGGGGATATTGTTATGAGAATTAATACGACAGAACAGATCACATCGATAGCAAAGCAGAATCAGGTAACTAAAGCTCCAAAAAGGGCAGCTGACGGTTTTCATAATCTGCTTTCTCAGGAACTTGAGTTGCAGAGTAAGTCTGCATCTGAGGCACTGTTGCCTCCCGGTACCCGTTCTATTGCATTTGACCCGCGTTTAAATGCAGATCCACAGCATGTTGCACAGACTGCTGTTGATCCGAATAAGGTGGCAAATGAGCTTGAAGGCATTCTTGATCAGTGGGAAAAATATTCCATTCAGATCAGTACACAGGGCACTCCTGACCTTAAAGGTGCATTCGGAACCCTGAAAGAGCTTGCCCATAATCTTGCTACGCTCAAACAGACTGCGCCATCTTTGGAAGCAGAGTTTCCAGAGTTGGACAATGTTCGTAATGAGCTTGAGGTTATGACCGTGACCGAACAGTTTAAATTGAATCGCGGGGATTATCTCGCGTAGTATTCAAGAGCTATCCGTTTCATAACGGCGTAGTATGCAAGAGTAGAATCGTTGTAATGCACACAACTCTTGTGATCATGGATAAAAAGAAAGGGCAGCCTGATGGCTGCCTTTTTCTTTTGTATTTTTATCGTTTTAATTCATGCAGTAATGTAGTGATGGCTGCCATAGCCGTTTGATAGCGGACATCAGATCTGCATCCGGTAAAGACATGATGCTGAGCAAACTGCTGAGTGCCGAGAGCAAAGCCGATCCAAACAGTTCCCACTGGTTTTTCTTCTGTACCGCCGGTAGGGCCTGCAATGCCTGTTACAGAAATAGCAAGTTCAACCTGCAGTGTTTTTTGAAGCCCCCGCACCATGGCAAGCGCAGTTTGTTCACTAACTGCTCCGTGCTGTTCCAATGTCTCGTGAGAAACATGGAGCAGGTTTTCTTTAACTTCGTTAGCGTAAGAAACAATGGTTCCTTTGAACCAGTCTGACGAACCTGATACTTCTGTAAGCAGCATAGAAATAAGCCCGCCGGTGCATGATTCTGCGGTGCCGAGCATGTATTTATTTTGGCGCAGAATCTCACCAAGTTCTACAATCTGAGACGATAATTCTGGAATATGCATAAGATAACTCCCTGAATACTCGCTATCATTGTGAGAGAAGCATAGCAAGGAGTGCTTGCTAGATTCTCTGCCTGCAATGTAGAATAGCACGAAGAACAGGAGGCAGACACGTTGACAAATTTTAATTCTCTTTCATCGGCCTTACAGGGCGAAGTTATGGTCGATATAGCGAACGGCTTTTTTGGTGCGCGTAAAGCAATTGATGATGAACGTGAGCTTTTTGAGCGGACTGAAAGTGATATTCGGCTGGCAGAACAGCGTGCCTTGAACACTTGTGCCCAGTTGATAGCATTATTGACCAGTGAGCGTGATGTTGAAAAACTATTTCGTATTCTCGAAGTTCCTGTAGAGTTTATGCATCGTGTAGAATTTACTGACCCTTGGTTGAGTATGCCGTTACCTTTCGCGTTGACCGCTGAAGGGCGATATAAAAAATGTGTTTTGCAAACATACGATAAAATGCAAACAGCGTTTGAGTTTTTCCTGCATGGTGCAACTTACAAGAAGAATACGGTTGAAAAATATGGTCGAACAACAGGGTATTACCGATATATGGATTGGTGTGACGAGCTGAATGCCCGAATTGTTAAAGTGAATCGCGATCATGCGCCAACACAGGTGTTGAGTGTTGTTCGTGGAATGGATGTGGATAAAGTCGCAAAGCAGCGCGCTGTTGGAACGATTAACAGTGAAGTCGGCTGTGTGCCCGGTGAAGATATGTGCATGTTGCTGGTACCGAAAGACGAACTGGAAGAAATGCAGTTGCCGGAACTTCCACCATTAGACGAAAAGCTTCGCACTGGTCACACTGTTGAGGCAGTAATTAAAAAGTATGCTTCAGAAATTTTTAGAAGAGACCGGAAAAAGATCGAAGAAATTTTAGCACGTTTGAAAAAGAATTAAAAAAATACGTCAAAAAAAGGCAGCAGTACGGTACTTGCGGCATTACCTACAGTTTTTGCAGGTTGTGCCGAAGAGTATTGTACGCTGCCTTTTCTTTTGTTTCGCAGGTAGAATGGACACGTTCTAAAGGCACGTTTTTGTTGAAATGTACGCAGGCTTATTGGAAAGCATGTTTATTTTTAGGAGATAGTAATGCGCTGTCGAATGTTCGCTGTATTTATGGGTCTTGCCCTGAGTCTATGTTCTTTGATTGTCGTGCCACAGGCATATGCAGAAGCGCCTATACGTGTTGTATATGGTTTTGACAGAGAATTTCCTCCTTTTTCTTTTGAAGAGGCTAAAGGAAAAGCTGTCGGGTTTGACGTTGATTTGATCCGCGCAATTTTTAAAGGACAGAACGTCAAGTTAGTAACGCGTCCACTTGTTTGGGATCATGTTTTGATGGAGCTTTCTTCCGGCTCAATTGATGTAACAACCGGCATGGCAAAAACAAAACAGCGTAGTTTGCTTTTTAATTTTTCGGAGAAACCGACGTTGCCAATGAAGATTCGTTTGTTTACCAAAACGCCGAATCGTGTTGGCAATATCACGTTGCTTCGCGGGCAAAGGGTTTCTGTGAAACGTGGCTCTTTTCAGCAGCGTGTTCTTGAAGAATTCGGTGGTATGAATATTAAGCCATTCCGCACAAAAGTTGATGCTATTCATGCATTGGGACGCGACGAGGTTCAGGCGTATTGTGGGCCAGAACAAACGGCGTATTATTACCTGCAGCGTTTTAAATATGGAAAAATTAGTGCGGTAGGTAGCTTGATGCGAATTACAGAAGCCTTTGTTGCGGTAAATCGTGATAAGGGACGCATTCTTGAAATGGTGAATAAAGGTTTTCAACGCGTAGTAGCTTCTGGCGAATATGATCGTATCTATCGAAAATGGTTTGTACCTGAGCTTTACGAAGAGGATATGAACAAGTTGTTTGAAGCAGCCTCTGAAGCCGCGATAAATGCATATGCTCCGTACTCAAAAGTTCCAGTAGGTGCTGCTGTTCTTACTCGTTCCGGAAAAACGTATGTGGGCTGTAACGTTGAAACTGCAAAGGAAAAAGTTTCCGCAATTAAGACTGCGATTTTGAAAGCCGTGGCGGATGGTGAATATGATTTTCGTGCAGTTGCAGCACTTGCCCCTGACGGATCTGTGATTGCCCCGACAGCTGAAGATCGCCAGTTCCTGTTTGAATTTGGGCGAGGAATTCTTGCAGCAGTTGAACCTGATAAGGGCGATGTGAAAATGATTATGGTATCGCAACTGTTACCATATCCTATTCTTTCCGGTAACAAAGGGTTTACCTACGAATAGAAATGATCCTGATATGATAAGCGAAAGGCCGATATATGTCGGCCTTTTTTATTGGGTAATCAAAATGTTAGGGAATGCTATAAAAAGATTGTCAGTGCTTAATTTGGTATAGAATCGGCCGATAAGAAAATGTGCTGCTTTAATGCGGGGGACGCAATAGAGTGCCAGTTTTGTAAGAACTATGTCCGAGGACATCTTACATTGTGTGGAATCGTTGCAAAGGGCTGACTTGAACTGGTAAGCCGTGTGCATAATCGTCTGTTTGAACTGAAATTACGGGGGATACGAAGAGCGTATGAATATTAAACAAAAGGCATCAAATTTTTTATTTGCCGGTATTGTGACTGTTATCCTTGCAACGCCTGTATTGTACTATTCTTTGGAGCATCTCGGTTCCGCATATAGTGATTTTTCTAAGCGTGTTGTTACGCGTCAGGAACTGTTGTTGAATATGAAATCTCAGTTCGGTTATGGTGGTATTATTCATAACTTTAAAAATTATGTCCTTCGTGGAACAGATAAATATTACAATCGCGTAACTGGTAATCAGCAAGCCGTAACAGATGCGATTAAGCAGTATGAGTCGTTAAAGGATATTACCCCGGAAGAGCGTGCAGCACTTAAAAAGATTGAAGTTGTTGTGGGGCATTATTTTGAAAATATACGTCTTGTGAAACAGCTATGGAAAGAGGGAAAGACTCCGGCACAAATTGATGCTGTTGTAAAAATTAGTGATAAGCCAGCATTTGAGGGGTTTGCGGTTGTAGAAAAATATTACGAAACGCTTAAGTCAGGTTCAGTTTCGGAATTTGCAAGTGCGCTAAGTATGCTTCATTATGTCTTAATTGCTACAATTCTTGTTGTGATTTCTCTTCTTATTGCTGTTTGTCTTGGATACGCAAAAACAGCGCGCGAGTTAAGTCTTGTTTCCGATGTTGCAGAGCGTGTTAATGAAGATCCTGATGCGGTGTTGTCGTTGAATAAAACTCGTGTTGATGAGCTTGGCTTACTTGCGAGAGCGTTAACTAATATGGTGCAAAATTTACATAAACAGATTGTAGATGCGCAGGAGCAAACTGCACTTGCTGAAAAAAGTACTAATGAAGCACATGCAGCGAGAGCCGAAGTGGAAACTCGTGAAGAGGAGATTCAAAAGATTTCCTCACAGATTATTACTACTGCCAATAAATCGAGTGAGACCATGCGTTCTGTTGTGGCAACTACAGAGTCACTTACTGATCAAATTGGGCAGATAGAAGCCGGAGCTAATGACCAGCGTTCTAGAATTTCTGAAACAGCAATGTCTATTGAAGAAATGAATTCTACTGTTCTTGATATTGCTCGTAATGCAAGCGATGCAGCGCAGAAGGCCGATGAAACTCGAGGGCGCTCAGATGATGGAGCAAAGGTTATTGCTGAATTGAAGGATGCAATTGGCTCTGTTGCTCAAAGTGCAGAGGATTTGCGAAACGTGATTACAGAGCTTGGTGTACAGGCGACAAATATCGGCGGTGTTATCTCAACAATTTCTGATATTGCGGATCAAACGAACCTTCTTGCACTTAATGCTGCAATTGAAGCTGCTCGAGCTGGAGAAGCAGGGCGAGGCTTTGCTGTTGTTGCTGATGAAGTACGCAAGCTTGCAGAAAAGACAATGGTTGCGACTCGAGAAGTTATTGATCAGGTTGGTGGAATTCAGCGTGGCGTAGAAGGAACAACTATCGTTGCTAATGAGATGGATAAATCTGTTGAAATTACCACTAGTGGTTCCGATAAGGCTCTCGTTGTTCTTACAGAAATTAATTCCATGGCGATTGAAACAGCAGATAGTATTCGTTCTATTGCGACAGCCTCAGAACAACAGTCAGCAACTAGTGAACTGATCAGTAATGCTGTAGCAGAGGTAAGTGATATCGCTACCAATACAACAGAGTCTATGAGTGATTTCAGCCGATCCATGTATGACGTACGAACTCAGGCTGTAGAACTTGAATCATTGATGACTGAACTTAAGCAGTAGCCGATTTGTTCTGGGAAATCTTGCCGCGTTGATTACGAAAGCATCGGGGCGGGATGAGTTGGCCTTGCGCTACTATTTTTTATTGCAAATAGACGACTGCCCTGCTTATTGCGGGGCAGTCGTTTTAGTTCGGGAACGTATATTAAGGTTTGAAGTTGTTGCTGGTTTAAATTTTTCCACGATATTTAAATAGGGTGCGAAGAACTTTACGAGTAAATGGCGAAAATACTTTTTCGCTTAAGATGCTGCCGGCAACTTTTTTATTGATTTCACCAACAGTCGGATATGGATGAACTGCTCCGGCCAAGGTGGAGAGCTTTACTTTTCCCCCAAGCACTGCAACCCATTCATTAATCAACTCTCCAGCATGAATTCCAGCAATTTGAACACCGATGACTCGTCCTTTATTATCCTGAAGTAATTTTAATTTGCCATCAGGTTTGTTTTCAGCAAGAGCACGGTCATTAGCAGAAAAGGTTTCGGTTCGCACCGTATACTCAATGCCTTCAGCTGCAGCACGTTTTTCATTATAGCCAATAGATGCAAGTTCAGGGTCGCTGTATGTGACCCATGGGAGTAGCGTGTAATCTGCTTTTCGGGGCATTTTGAACACAGCGTTCGCTATAACAATGCCGCCTTCATAACCTGCTGCATGGGTGAACTGGTATTTGCCAGTTATGTCGCCCACTGCGTAGATGTGAGGAACATTCGTGCGCATCTTATTATCAACGTTGATACCTTTCTTTGTGTATTCAACGCCGGCATTTTCAAGGTTGAGAGCTGCTACTGCAGGCGTTCTCCCAAGTGCAACGAGTAAAGCATCACTCGTAACTTTCTGGGCAGGGTGATCTTTTGTTCCATAAAAGACAGATAGTTTTTCGTCATCGTTTGTGATTTCTTCGATACTTGTACCCGTGATAACGTTGATTCCATCGTTGCGGAGGGAATCTTCGACAATAACTGCCATGTCGGCGTCTTCTTTTGAAAGAATATGGGCTGAGCGTTGAAGCAGTGTTACATGTGCTCCCAGCCGATGCAGTGACTGAGCCATTTCCACAGCAATAGGGCCGCCTCCAATGACGGTGAGGCTTTCAGGGAGTGACTGCTGGAAAAACACAGTTTCATTTGTAAGGTAATCTACTTGATCCAAGCCCTTAAAAGGAGGTTTTGATGGGGTAGATCCTGCGGCAATAACAATAGTTTTTCCTGAAATATGTTCAGGTGTACCACCTTCCTGCGGTGCAAGAGCAATTGTATGGGGATCGATAAAGGAGGCCGTGCCAAAGCGTACAACTGCGCCTAGTCCTTCAAAGCGTTCTGGCGAATCGTGTGGCTGAATTGTTTCAATAACAGATTTGATATGAGCAGAAATTTTTGAGAAATCAACAGGCGCAAGTTCAGGAACAGGCAGTCCATACATATCTGCGGTTGTCATTTCATGACGAACTTTTGCACATTTAATGAGTGTCTTGCTGGGAACACAACCGTAGTGAAGACAATCTCCGCCCATCTGTTTTTCTTTTTCAATCAGAAGAACTTTTACACCAAGCTGAGCAGCACCTGAGGCGATAGTTAATCCTGCTGCACCGCTGCCTATGATGATGAGATCAAAATCGTATTCTGCCATGTTATTTGCTCTCTTTTACTTTGCGTATAAATTTTAAAAGATATTTTGCAAGAAGTGGGAAAATTCCAAGAAGGGCAAAAGAAATGATATGCACAGGGTGCAAAACATCTGAAACATCGTTGATGGTTGCAAGCTGTTTGCCTGCATTGACAAAGACTGCTGTTCCGGGGAGCATTCCAAGCTGTGATACCCAAAAGTAGGTTCTGAGTGGAAGGCTTGTTATACCCATGACAAGGTTTACAGCAAAGAAAGGGAATATTGGAACAAGCCGGAGTGTAAATAGATAAAATGCGCCTTCCTTTTTAATACCGTCGTCAATTTTTTTAATTTTGCTTCCGAAGGTACTCTGAACCCAATCCTTCAAAATATACCGTGAAGCAAAGCAGGCAAGAGTAGCGCCAATAGTGGATGCAAAGGATACAGCGATGAGAGATGTCCAGAACCCGAACAATCCGCCTGCTGCCAGCGTCATAATTGCAGCGCCCGGAATAGAGAGAGCGGTGACTAGAATGTATAGGATGACAAAGCTTCCCACCACGAGAAAGCGGTTTTCGGCATACAGCATTCTGAAAGCATCCTGCTTCATCTTGATGTATTCAAGAGTCAGGTAGTCAGTGAGGTTGAAGTACCAGACCGCTGTCAGCATGAGTGCAATTGCGGTGACAATACAGAGGCGTTTTATCTGAACTGCTGTCATGAGGGTATCCTTTTATAATCGGCGAGAATTAATGGTATGTGTGAGTATGTTTGCACCATATCGGGCTGCTCCCCATAGTCCGGCTTCTTCATTCCGGTTCAGCTTAATGGGAACATTACATAGAATATCGCCGTATTTTTCACAGGTTTTAAAAGCAGTGTGAAATGCTTCATGTTCTATAATAATCGGGTTTCCAGCGGCAACTCCACCGGTAATATAGAGTCCGCCAAGGGCGAAAGTATCCAGTACAAAGTTGTGGCAGACTCGACCATAAAATCGTGCGAACCATTCAAGCACAACGGGGTGCTCGTCAAAATGCGAAACCACTTTAGGGGAAGAGGCTTTTTTCCCTGTGTGAAATTCAAAAAGGTGTTCAAGGCCGGAACCGGATAGGATAGTATCCTGAATTATTTTATTGCTTCTCGTTTTGGTGCGCAGAAATTCTGCATAGTCAATTTCTTCTTTTGTTGTGAAAGGAAAGAAACTATGCCCACCCTCGGACGGGACAGGCGTGTAGTTACCTGAAGTGTCAGGAACGAGTAACGCTTTACCAAGCCCTGTTCCGGCGCCGATCATAGCAATAGGAGATGACTTCACAGGAGTGCCGGAGATGATTTCAAGGGCATCTTCGTATGCTGGAGTAAAGGCTGCATATGCTTGAGCATGAAAGTCGTTGATGAGCAGTGCCTTTTTCCCACGCTTTTGTTCAGGAATACGTGTCACATCAATATCCCAAGGAATATTGGGCGGGTCAGACTTGAATCCGTCAACAACAGGGCCGGCAACAGCAAAAATTACTGCATCTGCATTGTCGGGTTGAAGTTCAAAATTTGAATTTGCAAGCAGTTCTAACAGATGGTCAAAGTTGTCGGCTGCACTTGTAGAGAGCCATATACTGCGATCTAGAGTTATGTGCTTTCCCTGAACTGAAAAGGCGGCAAATCTGCTGTTTGTACCGCCAATATCGGCTGTTAAAATATGTTTTTTCATATCTGCGTGGCGTTTTCCTGAATGAGTTGTTTCCTGCTGTAGTATACGCGTCTCAGCCCAAATGGACTGTTATACAATAGGGGAAGCCATCTTTACGAGTAATAACTAGCACTAATAAGCCTGTAAAGGACAAATAAAAAAGCGAACCTGCAATGCAGATTCGCTTTTCATTATGAATTGGTGAGAAGTTGCTAGCTTTGAGCAGCAATCCAGTCGGAAGCTTCTTTAAGGTCAAGTGTTCCGGTATAGATAGCTTTACCGGAAATTGCACCTTCAAGGTTCGCTTCTTTTGTCAGCGGATAGAGTGCCTTGATATCATCAAGAGTTGCGACACCGCCTGCTGCGATTACAGGTACAGAAGAAGTCTGTGCCAGTTTGGTTAACGCAGGAAGGTTAACACCTGTCTGCATACCGTCGCGGTCAATGTCTGTATAGATGATAAACGCTACACCTTGTTCTTCTAAACGAGGAAGAACGTCATAGATAGTAAGGCCGCTGTCTTCCACCCAGCCTTTTGTTTTCAGTACGCCGCCTTCAGCATCAAGAGATACCCCGATTTGACCGGGAAAGGCTTTGCAGATTGAACCGAAAAGTTCCGGTTCGGTCAGCGCAATTGTGCCGATGATAAGGCGGGAAACGCCTGCATCAAGGTACGCTTTAGCGGTTTCCAGATCACGGATGCCGCCGCCGAGCTGTACCGGCATATCTACGCTGGAGCAGATATTTTTAATAAGATCACGGTTGACTGGTTCGCCGGAAAAAGCACCATCTAAATCGATTACGTGGAGCCATTTGCCGCCTTGTTCCTGCCATTTTTTTGCCATTGCTACCGGATCAGATGAGAACACAGTCTCCTGATCGGCTTTACCCTGTTTAAGGCGAACTGCCTGTCCGCCTTTGATGTCTACAGCAGGAAAAATTATCACAGACCAAGCTCCGTTATAGCCTGACGCATTCCTTCTTCTGCAAGCTGCTCAGCGGTAATCCATTTACCTTTGCGCTTGAACCATTTTTTAATGTTAAGAAGGTTGTTTGAGAGGCTTTCTTGGGTTTCTTCAAAGTGAAAACGTGAAATCGCCGGTTCTTCAATATCAACGCTTAAAGCGTAGAAATCCATATTCACACCGGCAGACTGGAATGCGCCCATGTCGCCACCTTCGCGAGGTGTCCAGTCAATAACCTGAGGAATAATGAGAACGTCGGTTTTCATGCATATGCCAACCTGATTCCAGAACTGAAGCGCATTAAGAGGCTCATCCTTGTGCTGTGCTCGTACAATTTCGTAGCACTGACGTGCAGCTGCGCCTTTTGTGTAAACACGCTGGGTTTCTGTCATCAAAAGTTTTTCAAACTCAGCATCGAGTTGATCGAGAGTTTCAGGAGAGACTTTGTACTGGTCGGAAGGGATGTATCCGGCAAGTAAATCCCCAGTATTGGTTGGCTGGGTAAACATAGCAAGCCCCATAGTTAATGGTGGTAACTGTGGTGGCTGTGTAGATTTAGAGCATCCGGCAACCATAAACAAGCCGAGAAGGCAAAGAATAAGGCCGGTATTACGAAGAGTAGTATGCATTAATCGAGACTCCCTTTGGTGCTGAGAAGTTGATTTCGGTCACGTGAAACAGCCATACGCAGAGCTAATCCTAACCCTTTGCATGCTGATTCGAGCAGATGATGCCCATTTTTACCATAAAGGTAAGAAATATGCATGTTTATTCTTGCACCATAACTTACGGATTTAAAGAATTCGCGCCACAGATCGGACTCGTCTCCTGCAATAACAGGAGGCAGCAGGTCGTCTCCTCTGTATACAAGATATGGGCGTCCGGAGATGTCGATGTTCACTTCAGAAATGGATTCGTCCATTGGTACTTTAGCCATGCCGATACGGTTGATGCCTTTATGGTCACCAAGGGCTTCGCGAAGGGCATTACCAAAACAGATACCAATGTCCTCGAGAGTATGATGTGCATCAACGTGTAAATCTCCGTCACAATGTATATGGAGATCAAATCCGCCCCAGAATGCGATAAGGGTGAGCATATGGTCGGCAAAGCCCCAACCAGTTTTCACGTCTACATTGCTGGTTCCGTCCAGAGTAAGAGTCAAAGCAATTTTTGTTTCGCTGGTGTCTCTTGTAATGGTTGCGGTACGTTGAGTCATACGTTTTCCTCAGATTTAGTCGGTAGATGGTTAAAAGCCGGGCAAAAGCCCGGCCTGTAGTACACCTAGAGAGTGTTGGAAAGGAGTCTGATTAGGACTCAGCCACTGCTTCATCATCTTCTTCGTCGTTTTCGTCTTCTTCTGAATGACGATGTTTGCCGAAGAGAGCGGCAATGACAATTGAGATTTCATAAAGAATCATCAATGGTCCTGCCATGAGGAGCTGGGATACAACATCCGGTGGCGTAAGGATAGCGGCCAGAATAAATGAGAAGAGTATAGCAAACTTACGAGCTTTACGCATCATCGTTGCTGTTACAATTCCTAGCCTGCTTAAGAACAGAGCAAACAACGGCATTTCAAAGACTAGACCGAATGCAAAGATAAGCTTCATAGAGAAACTTAAATATTCATTCAGCTTGAGCATCGCTTGAATGTTACCTGTGTTGAAGCTCATGAAAAATTCAAATGCGAACGGGAATACAATAAAGTAGGCGAATGCGCCGCCGCCGATAAAGCAAGCAGCGGAGAAGAAGGCAATCGGAATGATGTATTTGCGTTCTTCTTCGTACAGCCCCGGTGCAATAAATGCCCAGACTTGGTAAAAAATGTACGGGCTGGAGGCAAAAAAGCCTGCAAGTGCAGCTACTTTAAGGTAGGTCACAAACGCCTCGTGTGGCGCTGTGTAGATGAAAGAACTTTGATCCGGCATAACAGCCACCATTGGCATTACCAGATAATCAAAGAGCTTTTCAGCAAAACTGTAACAGGCAAGACAGCCGATGATGATTGCAAAACTGATGCGCTTTAAGCGCAGACGCAATTCATCAAGGTGCTGCAGGAGCGTCATGGACTCCTCTTCTTCATCCTCATCGTCCTCTTCATCCTCATCGTCCTCTTCATCTTCCATTGCAGTAATGCGATCAGTCAGAGTAACGGCATCAGATGGAGCCTGTTCATTATCGGAAGAATCACCGCCGTCCGGAGCAGCTTGTGCTCCGGACGCGGTGTTATCTATATCTTCATCGTCAAGATCTTCAATGCGATCAGGACGTGGACCGTCTGAGAAATCCATCTCAGCAGAAGGATCAGAGTCGTCGCTTCCCTCTACACGTACATCTTCAGAAGACTTGATGTCTTCATTTTGTTCGTTGTTGGAAGTGGTTTCGTCTGCTTCAGAAGGCTGAGCGTCCTTTTTGTTATCAACGCTCATTATGCCTGTTCCTTCTCAGTCTTTTTCTCAGCAGCTTTCTCAGCTACTGGCTGAGCGTCTGCATTATCAGGAGCTACTGCAAGGTTTCCGGTCGAGTCCGGAGCTGAGGTTTCAGCAGCTGGTTCAGGGTCAGATTTTGCTTCCGCTTTCGAGTTTTGCTCACCAAAAATCTTTTTTTCAGCAGCTTTTTTCTCTTTTTCGTGTTCATCTAATGCTATTTCAGTGTTGATAGTACGCTGAAAATCAGTAGATACACGGCGGAATTCCGCAAGACCTTTCCCAAGTGTACGAGCCACTTTTGGCAAACTCTTAGGACCCAGCACAATAAGTGCTACAACAAGAATAACCAGTATTTCAGTAGTACCGATTCCAAACATGCAGTCACGCCCAATTAGCTAAGGTTGGCTTATTCCCACTCGATAGTGCTCGGTGGCTTGGAGGAGATGTCATATACAACGCGGTTTACGCCGGTAACTTCGTTAATGATACGGCTGGAAATTCGTTCCAGCAGTTCAGAAGGAAGGCGTGCCCAGTCAGCTGTCATAGCATCTACACTATCCACAATACGAAGGGCAATAACGTTTTCGTAGGTTCTGTCGTCGCCCATTACCCCAACAGTCTTAAGCGGCAGCAGAACAGCAAAGCCCTGCCACACTTTGCGATACCATCCGGATGCAGTCAACTCGTTCTGTACGATTTTGTCTGCTTTTCTCAAAATAGTGAGACGTTCATCGGTAATTTCACCGATAATGCGGATAGCAAGGCCCGGACCCGGGAAAGGATGACGCCAAACTACGGAGTCTGGCATGCCGAGTTCGATAGCAACTTTACGTACTTCATCTTTGAAGAGCTCACGAAGTGGCTCGATGAGTTCGAGTTCCATATCTTCAGGAAGGCCGCCAACGTTGTGATGGCTTTTAATTACAGCGGAAGGGCCTTTGTGAGAAACAGATTCGATTACGTCTGGGTAGAGTGTACCCTGAGCAAGGAATTTAACGTTTTCAATACGTGCTGCTTCTGCATCGAAAACTTCGATGAATTCGTAGCCGATGATTTTACGTTTTTTCTCAGGATCTTCAACGCCTTCAAGCTTGGAGAGGAAGCGGTCGCGAGCGTCAACTACTGTGAGGTTGAGGTCGAAGTGTTCACGGAGGTAGCTGGAAACTTCTTCAACTTCATTCTGACGCATGAGGCCGTTGTCAACAAAGATGCAGTGCAGACGATGACCGATAGCTTTGTTCAGAAGAACAGCAACAACGGTGGAGTCGATGCCGCCGGAGAGACCGCAAACAACGTTACCGTCAGGACCAACAGTTTCCTGACACTCTTTGATTACGGAATCGATAAAGCCGGACATAGTCCAGTCTGGCTTTACGCCTGCAATCTTGAAGAGGAAGTTGTTGATCATGGTGTCGCCACCTTCGGAGTGGTGTACTTCCGGATGGTACTGAAGCGCGTAGATTTTTTTCTCAACGCATGCCATTGCTGCAACTTCGAGGGTCTCAGTAGAACCGATAACTTCGAAAGAAGGCGGTACAGCTTTAACCTGATCACCGTGGGACATCCATACACGTAAGGAGTCTTCAAGGTTGAGGTCTGCAAAGAGAGGGCAGTCTTTAACCATGTTGAAGTCAGCAGGGCCGTACTCACGGGTTTCAGAGCTAGCCAGTTCGCCGCCAAGGTTGTGTGCAAGCAGCTGCATGCCGTAGCAGATACCGAGTACAGGTACGCCGAGTTCAAGCAGACCCATATCCAGAGTAGGGGCGTCGTCGTCGCCTACGCTGGAAGGACCGCCGGAAAGAATCACAGCGGAAGGGTTCATTGCTTTGACTTCTTCAGCTGTAACGATGCAAGGGTGAATTTCAGAGTATACGCCCGCTTCGCGTACGCGACGTGCGATAAGCTGAGTAAACTGAGAGCCGTAGTCAACAATAATGACTTTGCTAATTGCGTCCATAAGTTCCTCTAGAAAGATATATTAGTTCCCAATACGGTAGTTAGGAGCTTCTTTCGTAATAATAACGTCGTGAACATGAGATTCACGCAGACCTGCTGGAGAGATTTCCACCATTTTGGAAACTTCTGGCATGTCACCAATAGTTTTTGCGCCAATGTAACCCATACCGGAGCGAAGACCGCCGAGGAGCTGGTAAACAGAATCCTGAACAGGGCCTTTGTACGGTACGCGTCCAACAATACCTTCAGGAACGAGCTTTTTGCTTTTTTCCTGGAAGTAGCGGTCGGAGCTGCCGGCTTTCATTGCATCGATGGAGCCCATGCCGCGGTAGTTTTTGTAACGACGACCCTGGTAAAGAACAGTTTCACCCGGGGATTCGTCAGTACCTGCGAAAAGGGAGCCGATCATTACGGAAGATGCGCCAACGCACAGAGCTTTTACAATGTCGCCGGAGTATTTGATGCCGCCGTCAGCAATGATGTGGCGACCAAATTCTTTAGCTGCTTTACAGCATTCCTGAATAGCAGTGATCTGCGGAACACCAACACCTGCAACAATACGGGTTGTGCAGATAGAGCCAGGTCCGATACCAACTTTAACGGTGTCTGCACCAGCTTCGAAGAGAGCTTTTGCGCCGTCGTATGTTGCTACGTTACCTGCAACAATCTGTGCTTCCGGGAAGGTGTCACGGATAGATTTTACAGCTTTCAGAATATTGAGAGAGTGACCGTGTGCAGAGTCGAGAACGAGTACGTCAGCACCTGCGTCGAGCAGAGCCTGAGCACGTTCTTTACAATCAGCACCAACACCGAGTGCTGCCGCAACACGAAGACGACCGCTCGCATCTTTACATGCTTTAGGATATTTAATTTCTTTTTCAATATCCTTCATGGTGATGATGCCCTGCAAGGTGTTGTTGTTGTCAACAACGAGCAGTTTTTCAATGCGGTGCTTGTGGAGATGCTCTTTTGCCTGTTCAAGGGTTGTGCCCACAGGAACAGTCACAAGTTTGTCTTTTGTCATCATGTCAGACACGAGAGTGGTGTCAGCGTCGTCAACAAAACGAACGTCACGGTTAGTGATGATGCCGACAAGGTTGCCATCTTTAACGACAGGAAGACCGGAAATTCTGTAAGTAGACATTACTTCGAGAGCCTGAGTGATGGTGAGATCCGGCTCTACAGTTACAGGGTCGAGAATCATTCCGGATTCTGACTTCTTAACTTTTTCTACTTCGTGGCACTGCTGTTCAAGCGGCATGTTTTTATGAACAACACCGATGCCACCGTGACGTGCCATAGCGATGGCCATCTCTGATTCGGTGACAGTATCCATTGCAGCAGACATAAGTGGAATGTTCAGTGCGATGGAGCTTGTGAGCTGGGTGGAAAGGTCCACCTGATCCGGCGTGGCTTCTGAATAACCAGGAAGAAGCAACACGTCGTCAAAAGTCAGTGCTTTGCCTAAGATTACGCTCATGGTGTGGGTCTCCAAATAAGTTTTGGGTAGCTATTAAAAAAGGCCACAGTAGCGTAAATTCACGCATTTAACCGGCCTGATGTTCAGTACTTTCTTCCCTAACGTGGTTAGGCGGATAGTACTTTAGGTAATCCCGTTAGCGTATGCGTCCTTTGAGTCCATGTCAACGGTTGTTTATATTTTTTAGTCAACGTGAAACCGATTTCGCGGGACTATATCACAACAACTTGAAAATATATTCTGATACAGCATGAGACAGATACGCAACGTGCACGGCACGTAACGGCTATAAAAAAAGCGCATTGCAAGTGCAATGCGCTTTGGGCTTTACAGTAATTGTTTCATTTTATTTGTCATTGAGTTCTTTCTGCGCTGCGGCTTTAAGAGCGTTGCTGGCAGAGGAGTTCACTATTTTTTCAAACTGCTCTTTGGCCTCTGCCGGTTTGTCTAAGTAATACTTGAGCAGCACACCCAGATTATAGCGCGCAGAAGGATCTTCTGCAATAGTCAGTGACGTCTCAAATGCGCCGGCTGCTTTTTTGAAGCTTTCAAGTTTAAAGTTCGCCATGCCGAGCATGTAGAACAGGTGCGCATTATTTGGCTGTGCCGCAATACCGCGCTGGATAAACTTACGTGCCTGACTGAACTCGTTATCTTCCATAAAGTGCTGAGCAATTTCTTCAATCAGCTTCACATTGTTCGGATCTTTTTGGAGTTTACCCATAAGACCTGCAATGTGTGCAGAATTATCAGATGTTGTTTCAGCAGGAGCAGCGCTGCGAGTTTGCACAAATTTAGTCAGACTCGGGTGCTTTGTACGGTACACACTTGACGTGATAAGCATTGCAGCAAACCCCACAAGGATAGCTGCAATGAATATTTTTGCAGCTGATGAAGGCTGCTTCATTGGAGCATTAGTCATTCAGCAACTCCATTTGGCGAACACGTTTGCTCAGCTCACAGTGTTTGCGAGCAATAAAGAAGAGGTAGCCAGCAATGCCAACCCATACTGCAACGTTAGCCATGAGGAGCCAGTTGGAGCTTTCCATGATGAATCTCCTTGAGTGCCTAGTGAATTCAGGCAGTTATATTTCGTTATGATGTGTTAATTGTTCAATGCTGTCGGACATTTCTACTTTAAGGGAACGCATCCCGATAAGTGCTGCGCAGATAAGGCCGAAGCAGATGGTACAAATAACAACTGCCATGTTCGTCATGATGAAGAAAATGTTTTCCATGATGAAGACCTTTGAAGCGCTTCAGTGTCAGACGGTTATATTTCGTCGTGTGTTGTCAGGTTGTCAATTCGATCTGAAAGCGCCATCTGTGAGGAACGGATTCCCACAAGAGCTGTCCAGATAAGACCGAAGCAGATAACGCAGACAATTGCAGTCAGTTTCATTTCCGGTTCCAGTCCACCAGTTTTGCTGTTGAAAACAGCAGGGTGAATCGAACGCCACAGGCGTGCGGAAAGGAAAACAAGCGGTACGTCGATGAAGGCTGCAATGCCCACCACAGCGCTGACAACTGCTTTACGTTCTGTTGAGAGAGACATTGAGCGCAGGATTAAGTATCCGGCGTATACGAACCACATAACAAGCGTAGTCGTGAGACGGGGGTCCCATGTCCACCAAACGCCCCAGCTGTGGCGTCCCCATATCATTCCTGTGACCAATGCCAATCCACTGAAAAGAACCCCAACTTCGGCAGATGCTGCTGCAACGTTGTCCCAGAAGCGTTTGCGGGTTTTCAGATACAGGATGGAGGCAATAAAGACACAGAAGAAACTGAAGAGAGACCACCATGCAAGAGGCAGGTGGGTGTAAAACACTTTCTGCACAATGCCCATCACCTGTTCAACAGGAGCATACTGGTAGATGAGGTACTGGCATAAAGCCATTGCCGGTGCAGCCAAAAGTGCTACAGGTGCTATCCATTTAGTTCGCATCATATCCTCTGTAACTTTTATCTGTATAACATGCCGGTTTCATGTATCAAAACCTCATGTTACTGACAATTCATTCCTATTAGTATGTGCACAGCATGTACTACTGTACTGGCTTATTCTTCACCACTGTAGATATAGCCGAAGAGCAGCAGCCCCGCGGCACCGAACAGTGCGTCAAATGCACAGGCAATGCCGAGCCAGTCTCCGAACCCTTCCGGAATAATGCCGGAAAAAGCAGCGGAACCGACACGTACGCCGGCAAGAAGAATAGGAATGAGCAACGGGAACAGGATAATAGAAAGAAGTGACTCTTTCGCAGCCTGTCCCTGTGAAAGCGCACCAAGCAGTGCTCCGAGCAAAATAAGCCCAAGGTCGATGGCAATGAGCATTGCCAGTCCGATATGCCATAATTCAGACACTGACTGACCGAGGAACACTATGGTTGCCGGTAAAAAGACCGCTTGCGCGCATAACAGAAGAACAAACCCGCCCAATGCTTTGCCAATCCAAACCGCCTGCACAGGGGCAGGAGAGAGGAGAAGACCGAAGCGGGCACCGTTTTGTTCTTCCAGACTGAATAACGTATTAAATACGAGTACCTGACAAAATACTGATGCCAGCCAGAAGATGGCAGCAGCAGCCTGAGCACTCATTTTTTCGCCTATCTGCTGAGATAAACTGAACACAAAGATAAGCAGTAAGCCAAGTAGAAGCGCTTGAATAAGACCGGTACCTCGTGCAAGCACAAGTTTAAGGTCTTTTGCAGCAATGGATACAGCAGCTTTTAGCATACTGCCTCCGGTGTATATCCTTGCGCATCTCCAAAGTATTCCACCTTCTTGTCACGGATGGCGAGTACCTTATCCGCGCGTACAAGGTCGGAAGCCACGGAATGGCTGATCCATACCAGCCCTGCACCACGGTCTTTTGCCGCAGCAATTTCGGTGTGCAGGATGCCCATAGAGCGGACATCAAGTCCCGTACCCGGCTCATCAAGCAGGATAAGGGATGGCTGAAGTAAAAACACACGAGCCAGATTCAGCCGTTGCGCCATTCCTCGAGAGAAACAGCCTGCACGTTCAAAAGCAAAGCGTTTCAGCTCTACACGATCAAGCGCAGCAAGCAACGTGGCTTCATCATTGTTCTGCCCGTGAAGGGAAGACCAGAAGGATAAGTTTTCAAGAGCTGACAAATCAGGGTAAATGAAGGTTTGGTGGCCTACATATCCGATATTGTCGTTTTCTACTGTTAGCTCAACCTTTCCGGCTGTAGGCTCGGAAAGACCTGCCATAATCTTGAGCAAGGTAGATTTACCCGCACCGTTAGGACCGGCAAGCAGTGTGACTGTGCCCGGCTCAACAGTGCAGGAAACATCCTTGATGATCAGACGGTTGCCGTAGAATTTAGCAACCTTGTCCAGTTTAAGCAGCATCCGTTTCCTTTTTAGATTTACGGAATCTTGTGAACCCGATGAACGGGAAGAGACACATGAGTGTACCGCCAATCCAGAACCAGTTAACCATAGGTTCAATACTCAAAGTTACAGTAATGTTACCTTTGGTATCTGCTCCAAGGAGTGAGGAATAAAGCTCTTCTCCAAGGGAAGGGATAATGGATACTTCTGCAAATGTTCTGTTGTTACCGAATTTTTTGTAGATGCGACGCTGTGGCTCAAGGGTGCCGAGGTGCTTGCCGTCTTCGAAAACGTCAATTTCAGCCTGAAGGAAGATATACTCCGTTGCTTCCCCTTCGTACAACTCGTTATATTTAAAGGTGTACCCTTCAAGAGTTGCTTCACCACCGCGAGGCAGTTGCGTCTGGATTTCTTTTTTGTACGGGCCGGAGAACGCAATACCGATAACGATAAGCGCTACACCGATGTGTACACCGTATGCACCGATTGCACGGTTGCTTTTGCGAACAGAAGAGTCTGTTGTAAACATCAGAACAATTCCGGCAATACAGGCAGCAGCAGAACCGACAGCAAGAATGGAAACAGGGATCTGGTAACCGGCAAGGTACATGCCTACGCCAGTTGCGATAAATACGCCTGTTACGGTGCCGAGCATTATGCCGCTCTTAACCCCGCCGTTCCATTTAATCCAAGGACAAATCATCATAAGTACGGAGATGATTGCTGCCAGTGGCATACAGACTTTGTTGTAGAAGTCCTGTTCAAGACCTTGCGGATTGTTTGTAAAGAACTTGGAGAATACCGGCCACATTGTTGCAATGAGGATGATAACGCCGAGTGCAATAAGGAACCATGCAGCAACTAAAAGCATACCTTCACGGCTGAAGAGTTCAGCCATTGGTTTTGCTTTCGGGTTTTTGCTGGTTGCCGCTGCAAAAAGAGATAGTACGGTAAAAAAGATAATAAAGATGAGCAGCGGAGTACCAACACCGCCGTCACCGAATGCGTGTAAGGATTCAACAACACCGCTACGTACAAGGTAGGTTGCAAACACAGCAGAAATAGTTGTGAGCGCAACAAGGAAGGTGTTGGTTCTGTGCAGTTTTCCCCTGCGGGATTCAATAACGGAGGTATGCAGGAATGCAGTGCCTACGAGCCAAGGGATAAGGGATGCGTTTTCAACAGGGTCCCATGCCCAGTAGCCGCCCCAGCCCAGTTCCATGTATGACCACCAGCAACCGAGAATAATACCTGCGGTAAGAGCGAGCCAAGCAAACAGAATCATATTGCGGGAAGCGTCTGTCCAGCTGCCTTCTTCATGCTGACTTCTGTTAAGAGCCTGTGCAAGAGCAAGACAGCTAGGAATGGTAAAGCCACCGTAGCCAAGGAAAAGAAGCGGCGGGTGGAAGATCATTCCTGGGTTCTGCAACAGCGGGTTCAAACCGTTACCGTCAGCCGGAACCGGACTGATAAGTGCAAACGGGTTGGACCATGAAGTCAGCAGGAATAAGAAGAAACCGATAAACGTAAGGAACAGCATCCAGAACCACATTTTTGTGCCGTCTGACAGTGCTCGATACGCATTTGTGTACAGGAAAATGATGCCGCATAACGCAACAGACCAAGCCCAGAAAAGTAAGGAACCTGCCTGTCCTGCCCAGAAGGCAGTTACGCGGTAGAAAAGTGGAAGGTCAAGACTGGTGTAACTTGATACGTAGTAGTTGGAAAAATCAAAGTTAACCAGCGCCCAGAGAAGAATGAACGAACTTACAGTGATGAGTGTCGTAATCATCATCTGTGCTTTTTCGATCCAATGCAGCAGGGTAGAGCGTCCCTGCCAAATCTGCAACGCAGCGGCAGAGCCGAAGCCAACGGCAAACAGCAAAGACGCCACCAGCAGCAAAAATGCTAAGAGATGCATAATGCTCCTTCAGCCGATAAACGGCGACGTGGGGGAAGTAGTACAGGTGGAATAAAACCGATGTGCAGCCGATTATTCCCTGTTTTTCTTTTCGTACTTCGATGGACATTTAGTCATAAGCGTACGAGCCTGAAACGCTTTTGAGGCGTTATCAATGTTGCCTTCAACAATGACTTCCGCACCGGCTTTGAATGTATCCGGTACAGCACCATTGTATACAACAGGCAAAACAAGTTTCTTGTCATTAGCATCTTCAAGAATGAAGGTGACGCCTAGACCCTCCTCATGTCGCTCAATTTTACCCGCCTTAACAGTACCGAAAAGACGTGCAGAACCAAGCTGGTCCGGTGTCATAGCCAAAGCCTCAGAAACTTCCAGGAAGTATACGCTGTTTTGTGAAAAACCGGAGAAAAGCAGATACCCGATGCCTCCCATAAATAGAAGCAGGGCAGCAATATATACGCTTTTGCCGTTTTTCTTTGCCATAGTGTCTCCTGACAGTGTCGAGTTTATGGACAGAAATGTCCTGTGCTATCTGAGCCTTTCTCCCCCGGTTCAGATGCCTTTTTCGAATAATTGGTTTGGTGCTTCATTGCAACAAATAGTTTTTGGGTAAGGTAACGCCATATACTGGTTTTCTCGTTATTCCATAGCAATACGGTCGAGAATAGAGAATATGCCTTAACAGGTTATAATCTGTATATAAAATTGATATACATTACTATTAGCGTTTAATCAATTTTCTCTTACCCAGCTGTTTTCTTTTCTTTCTTGCCAGATCCTGCATATCATCTACACGATCTGTTTCATCGACAATCTCTTTACCCAGAATTTCTTCAAGTACGTCTTCAAGTGAAACAACACCGCTAACTCCTCCATATTCATCAATTGCGACAAAGAGGTGATCTCGGCGTTCAAGGAAGTTTCTGAGCACTTTATCAAGCGTAACGGAGTCGAGAACAAAGTGTACAGGGCGCATTAGTTCAGAAAGTTTTGTTTCTGTGCGTCCAGATGCCAGCTCTTCATAAATGTACCGGCGCATAACAATGCCTACAATATCTTCATTATCTTCAGCATATACCGGAATGCGGCTGTAATTTTTCATATCTAACAGCTGCTTTGCTTCTTTTACTGTGATATCAACAGGTAGAGCGAAAGTAACTGTTCTCGGTGTCATAACTTCGCTGACATGCTTGTGATCGAGTGAAAGAATGTTCTGAATAGAAACTTCTTCACTGGATTCAATTTCACCGGCACGGCGTGACAAGCTTACAATTGCACGGATGTCATCTTCAGTAGCGTTTGGTCCTTTTTCTGAAGGAGTAAGCTTGCGGGTCATCCATGAACAAACATAAATTACCGGCGTGAGTGTAAATACAAGAAAATTCAGTGGCTTTGCAATTATTCCGCTTAATTGTCTTGCATAGGAAACACCGATGGTTTTCGGCATGATTTCAGAAAACAGGAGAATAGCGATCGTAAAACAGATGGCAAAGTACGGCATGTACTCTGCTCCGTAGACTTTGGTGAACGCGGCACCTGCGAGTGTTGCACCAGCGGTGTTTGCCACGGTGTTCAGAGTAAGGATCGCAGTAATAGGGCGTTCCACATCGCTGCGGAGTTTAAAAAGTAAGTTGCCTGCTTTTGAGCCTGTGCTGCGGAGTTTTTCAATATGGCTCCACGGTACAGAGTATAGGATAGCTTCGGTAATAGAGCATGTTGCTGAAACAACGATCGAAAATGTAACAGCCGTTATTAACTCAAACATGTAGTTCCTTCAGATAATTAATCATCATAGTATTGGTGCGGGCAGACCGGTAGGTGGTGCCGCATTATTGTTGTATATCACTTTGTAAGAGTGCCTACCGTGTTGGTTTGCCTCCGGTACGGGGGCTGACCATCTGAGCGCAGGGATATGAGTATCCGATCTGCGCTTTTTGTTGTCCGCGATTCATTGATTATTATTAACTTACTAACGATATAGCAATATCTTACCGGTGCAAAAAAAATTACAGTTTCATACAAAAAAGCAGAACATAATAGAATCTATCACTCTTTTATCTTTCACGATGTGACCTGCGCCGCATTTTCTTGCAAAAAACGCCATGCCGTGCGAAAGAGTCGCGAACGCTTCTCCACTATAACTGATAACAGAAACTCAGGGAAAAAAGAAATGGTGCAGATTAAAAATATACTGCTCGATCGTGACGGTACTGTGATTGTAGACAAACATTACTTGTGTGACCCGCAGGGCGTAGAGCTTGTTCCGGAAGGCGGCAGAGCTCTTGCTGCTCTTCAGCAGGCTGACATGCGAATGTATGTTGTCACCAATCAGTCAGGTATCGGGCGCGGTTACTTTACAGAAGATGATCTGCATGCATGTACAGTGCGTCTTGATGAGCTGGCAGAGCTGTTCGGCGCAATGATTGAAGATACGGTTTTCTGTCCTCATGCCCCTGAAGAAGAGTGTGACTGCCGCAAGCCGCTTACAGGAATGTGGAGTCAGCTTAAAGATATGTATGGCTTATTGCCTGAAGAATCCGTTATGATCGGTGACAAGCAGGCAGATATTGATTTCGGAAAAAATGCCGGTCTCGCCGCGTCAATTCTGGTGTTAACCGGTAAAGGCGAAAAAGAACGTCTGAAATTAGAACTTCCTGAGATTGATGAAAGCACAGGCTATGTTACAGTGACGCAAGAAAACGGCTGGCAGCTTGCCGTAGCAAAAGATTTGTCCGCGGCAGCCCGTTGGATTTTGGAAGAGTTGACACAAGGGGAAAATTAAATGGGCAGAATTGGTATATGGAATACCGCTTTTCTTGGGGATGCTGTTCTGACGTTGCCCCTTATTCGGACTGTGAAGGCAGCATTTCCAGATTCTCCGATAGACTTTTATGTTCGTAAGGGCGTTGAGTCTCTTTTTACGGCTCAACCCGAATTGGACAATGTATACGCCTACGACAAGCGCGGCGCGCAGAAATCAATGTTATCTGCCATGTCGTATGGACGTAACCTCGCAAGAAAAGAATATTCCCTCTGGATTTCTGCTCATACCAGCCTGCGCAGTGGAGTAATCGCGCGTTGGACTTCTGCCCGTACGCGTATCGGTTACAATAAACCTGCATTTAATAACTGGCTTTATACAAACACCGTAGATAGAAAATTTTCTGAATTAGAAGAAATTGAACGGTTGATGCAGCTGGTAGCGCCGCTTTCAATTACGGATATACATGACTGGCCTGAGATGGTGCTGCCGCAACATGCATATGATGATGCGGATACATTTTGGGCAAAGCATGTTGATTCTCCGGTTCTTGGAGTGCATCCGGGGTCGGTGTGGGCAACCAAACGTTGGCCTGCTGAGTATTATGCAAAGGTTGTAGCAAAGGCTGTTGATGCCGGAGCGCAGGTAATGGTCTTTGCAGGGCCGGGTGAAGAACCCATGGCACAGGATGTTATTGAGAAGAGCGGTAAGAAAGAGTCCGGCAGGCTTCTGGACTGTTCCGGTGCATTGTCACTTGTGCAGCTGGCTGCGTATCTTAATAAGGTTAACTGTTATGTAACAAATGACTCCGGCCCTATGCATATTGCGTGGGCGCAGCGGACTCCTGTAACAGCTATTTTTGGACCGACAGTTCGCGAGCTGGGCTTTTTCCCGCGCGGGGAAGCATCAACGGTGTTGGAGGCAGATGTTGACTGTCGTCCTTGTGGTCTTCATGGTCCTAAAACATGTCCTCAAGGACATTTTGATTGCATGCACTCTATCACGCCTGAAATGGTATGGGACGATGCTAAGCCGAAGTTGTTTGGCAAATAAATATATACATCCTGAACGGGGCTTGAATATGCTAGACTACTCTCAATTCTAAGGAGGGTTTTATGGCTGTTTGTAGCGAAATGAAAAAAGGTGATGTGTATTACTGTCCTTCATGCCAGTTAGAAATCAAAGTAGAAAAGTGTTGCGGTTGTAAGACTGACGGTGATGTTGAACATAGATGTTCTGTCCCGTTGCAGTGTTGCGGTAAGCCGTTAAAAAAGAAATAGGTAACATGGGATTCATCCCAATGTAACTATTGAGCGATATATTGAGTAGAGCCGAAAGGTTCTACTCTTTTTTTATGTCATAGAAATAAAAGGTAAAAAAAGAGTATGCTTACAGGATAATGATAGGAGAGTGCCCGTGAGTATACGTAATCAAATTTTCTTTGCAGTGGTGCTGATTCTTCTTGGTTGCCTGCTTGTTAATGTGAGCAGGGCTGCCGAACCTGTTCCTGAGATTCCAGCAGGAGCCAGTGCCGCACAAGTTGACGCTATCTTGGCGGGAATGAGTGATGAGCAAGTGCGTGCATTGCTCTTGGAAGAGTTGCGCAAAGAAGCAGCAGCACCTTCTGCCGCCAGTACTGATAAGAATATTGCAGAGACATTTAATACCTTGCTTACACGGATGCACGACAGGTTTGAATATCTGTTTGGAGACGCAGCACAAACGGCACAGGATATACCTGATGTTGTGTTCAAAGCAGTGAGTGGTAGCGGAAAGGTACCCTTGTATGACTTGGCGGCAGGTATCCTTTTCCTTTCTCTTGTTTGGATTGTTGTCCGCATTCTATATCGTAAGAAAACGCAAAATTTGCGGAAAATTATTGAAACGACTCCCAAGGAATGGGGCTTTTTCCGCAAAGTGACCCGTCTTTGTCTACGTGCTGTTATTGATGTGTTGGGAATTGTGCTTTCGACTGTTGTCATTCTTTGTGTGTATTTGATTTTTTATGAGCAGAACAGCGTCGCAAAGCCGATAATTATTTCGTGGTTTATCACAGTATTGATTGTAGATATCGTTGGATTAGTCGCAAGGTTTGTACTGGTGCCCAAGGCAGAAGGGTTACGGTATCTTCCTTTGTCTAACGAAACAGCTATGACCGTGTACCAGTGGGTGCTATGGGTCAGTAGACTTGGCGCTCTCGGCTTGTTGATTTCATTTTTGATTTTGCTTCAGGGTGAGTCAGAGCGCTGGTATATCCTTTCACTGGCGATCACCGGCTTTATTGTTGTGTGCGGCATTTCGCTTCTTGTTATCTGGGAAGCCCGCAATGGAACAAAGGCGCTTAGAGAAAATGCTCAGCCGGGAACCATGCGCTATCAGATTGCCGGAATCTGGCATGTGATGTTGGTAACAGCATTGTTTCTCGGTTGGGTTCTTTGGCTGTTAATTTTGATGGTTCGCGGTTCAAATGCAATAATCCCTGCGGTTGCAACGCTATTGAGTGTCCCTGTGTTCTGTATTGCGAACTGGCTTGCTCAGCAGCTTGTTGATTGCATGGGGGGCATTGCCCTGAAATCTAAAGAAGCGGCTCAGGATGGAGCGGGTGCACAAAGCACGGAAGAGGGAGAGGCTGATTCTGCAAAAGAAGAAGCAGAAGAGCAGACAGCACAAGAAGAGGATAGGACTTACGTTACTACCGCTACACGGTTCAGCAATATTTTGAGAGTAAGTTTCCGAGTCGGCATATTCGTTATGATCTTAATGGGATTACTGTATGTATGGGGTGTGCCTGTCCGCATTGGGTTGGAAACGGCTCGTTCCTTTATCGGAATTCTTTTTACAGTTGTTGTAGCGTATATTGTATGGGCGTTAATTAGCGTCGCGATAGAGCGTAAAATAAGTGGACATGGTGAAGTGACGCAGGACACAGGTGGAGACGGAGGCGGTGCCGGTGGCGACCGCTTTGCAACGCTGCTTCAGCTTGCCCGTAAGTTTCTCTTCGGATTTCTTGTGATAGTCGTATCGTTAATTATTCTCTCTTCACTCGGCATCGATATTACTCCGCTTCTTGCCGGTGCCAGCGTGTTTGGTCTTGCCATCGGTTTCGGCGCACAGACTCTCGTGAAAGATATTATCTCAGGTATATTTTTCCTGATGGACGATGCGTTCAGGGTGAATGATTACATTCAGATTGGTAATTCCATGGGCACAGTTGAAGAGATTTCCATCAGAGCACTTAAGTTGCGTCATCATAGAGGTTCATTGTTTACAATTCCATTCGGTACCATTGGTTTTGTAACGAATATGTCCCGTGGTTTTGCAATTATGAAACTGGAATATCTTGTGCCGTTTGATACTGATGTGAACAAGATTAAAAAGATTATGAAACGCATTAACAAAGAAGTGCGTGAAGATCCTGAACTTGATGCTCTCTTGCTGGATGATATTAAGTCACAGGGCGTTAAAGCTATTGAACAATATGGCTTACGTATGCGTGTGAAGTTTATGACCAAACCGGGAGGGCAGTGGAGTATCCGTAAAGCCGTATACACGAAGATGCGTAAAATATTTAAAGAGGAAGGCATTGAATTTGCCCGCCCTACTGTTGCAGTGCATGTTCCTGAAAATGAACAGCTTACACCGGAACAGCAGAAAGAGCTTTCTGCTGTTGCACAAAATATGGCAGATGAGGACGCAGCAGCACAGGCAGCGGCTAAAGGGACAAAAGCATAGCTTTATTCATGCTTATGCGCGACGTTTCCACCCTGATGGGTGTGCACGTGTGTATGCGGGATACACTCCGCTGGCTTGGTCACGCCGTTTTCAACATTGAGAAACGTTGTGCAGGTTTTGTCGAGGAAATCCCAATCGTGGGATATGATGCAAAGTGCGAGGTCGAGATTTTTCAAGATACCGATCAGACGATCTCTGGTGTCAGGATCAAGGTCGTTTGTCGGCTCATCAAGGAGCAAGGCTTTTGGTTGCATTGCCAGTACTGAAGCCAAAGCGACCATCT
Source organism: Halodesulfovibrio sp. (assembly GCF_015482765.1). Taxonomy (GTDB): domain Bacteria; phylum Desulfobacterota; class Desulfovibrionia; order Desulfovibrionales; family Desulfovibrionaceae; genus Halodesulfovibrio. The sequence goes on along the minus strand of NZ_JADMLB010000076.1, from coordinate 92,160 downwards.
TTTTTTCACCACCGGAAAGCTTGTGTGTGATGCGTTGTTCGAATCCATGGAGACCAACAAGAGTAAGTTTTTCTGTTGCAATGCGCAGTGCTTCTTCTGGTTTTTTCCCTAAATTCAAAGGGCCAAACGCGACATCATCAATCACTGTTGGTGAAAACAGCTGATCATCGGAACGTTGAAATAAGTAGCCGATTTCTGAACGTAGTGTGCGAAAGTCTTTTTCAGCGCTCAGAGCCTCTCCCGCGTACGTAACTGTTCCTTTATTGGGAAAAAGAATCCCCATTGCGGTTAGGAACAACGTGGTTTTTCCGCTACCGTTATGACCGAGAACCCCTAATCTTGAATCAGGAAACAGCTCCAGAGAAGCGCCGGTAAGTGCAGGTGAAGTAGTGCCTGCATAGGTATAGTGGATGTCAGTGAGGGAAAGTAAAGGGGTCGTCATTACAGAAGCTCCATAATCTGGAAATAGTCCGCAGCAAGTAGTGCAGCACCAAGCAGACCGATACAGCTTGCGAATATTGTATCAGCAAGGCGGCATTGCTGCTGATGCAATGTGTGAAAGGTTCCGTTGAACCCTCTCAGCTTCATGGCATTTGAAACTCGTTCTGCTCGGTCATGGCTTTTTACCAGCACCATTGCGATGAGGTTTGCATAGGTTTTGTACGTGTGGCTGTTTGTTCCTGCAACAAAACCGCGCAGAGCTGCTGCGGTGGCAAGTCGCTTATATTCTTCCTGAATTACATGAATGTATCGCCATGTAAAAAGAAAAAGAAGGCTGAGCTTTTTTGGAACATGAAGTCGTTCAAAACCTGCCCCGATGTCAGTTACATTTGACGTGGCAAGAAGTGCAATAAACGCAGAAATAATCGCATTTGATTTAAGTGTGATGAGTAACGTCAGGTCTACACCTTCTTGAGTGACTGTAAAGCCGCCCAAAGAGTAAATAGGTGTTCCAGAGGTGGAAATAGGGAGTGTCAGCCATAAAAAAGCGATGAATGCGTTAATGAATAAAAGGCGTTTACAAAGCTTTTTAAACGGTAATCGGGCGAGAGCTAGTAGTACTGCACTGACTCCAAGCGCAAGCGATGCTGTTTCTAAAGAAGAAAGCAGAGCAGTGCATATTGAGAAAAGGGTTACGGCTGCCAGTTTAGCAGCAGCATCCATTGTGTGAAGGGGACTTGTTCCTTCAGCAAAGGTTTCAAAAGACATGGACTACTCAGAAATATTAGTGGAAGGCTGTGTTAGTAGTGCAGGGGTTGGCGCTGCGAGACTGAAATCAAAAATTTGTGGTGTAACTTTAGCGAGAAAGGCAACAACAACCGCAGTGATTAAGCCTTCAATTACCATTACAGGAAGGCTGGAGAGTAACAGTAGTTTTGCAGAATTAAGGAAGTTGTCACCAGCAAGAGCAAGTGTGCCGGAAGTTAAAATAGCTGAAAGTGCAACAGCTGACATGCCGCATAGCCCCGCTGCGATACGTAAGGACAACGTTCCCTTGCTGAGCATCGGTCGGAAAATGTAGAAGCAGATGACGGGTGGTAGTGCCATGTTTAACGTGTTTACACCAAGCGTGGTAAGACCGCCAAACTGAAACAATATGGCCTGAAGGGTCAGGGCTACCAGAATGGCTGGGAATGCGACCCAACCGAGCATAATCCCGAGAAGGCCGTTCAAAATAAGGTGGCCTGAAACAGGACCAATAGGGATATGAATAAGGGAAGCTACGAAAAAAGCAGCTGAAAGAATAGCGGTGGTCATGATGCGGTCGTAATCAAGCTTTTTTAGACCGATAGCAACTCCGCACGCTGAAAGTACAGCGCTGGAGGCAAGAATGACGGGTGGAAGAACTCCTTCAGCAATATGCATAATTCATATCCAATGGTGAAATGGTTGGTGCAATGGACAACCGATACCATTTGCAGAAGGTTATCGTCAACGTGTTACGAATTTAAAAAAAAGACACGCAATGTCGCGAAGCAGACAGACGCTCTTTTGAGCGTGGATAAAAAAAGCCCCCTGTGTAGTACAGGGGGCTTTCGCTATGCTGCGGGTTTAAAAGAATACAAAAGTAACAAGGACGAACACCGGAACAAGAATTCCGAATGACCATGCCATGTAACCGAAGAAGCTAGGCATGGATACGCCCTGATCTTCAGCAATTGCGCGAACCATAAAGTTCGGCGCGTTACCGATGTATGTGTTGGCTCCCATGAATACAGCACCAGCGGAAATAGCAAGAAGCGTGCTTGCCATGTCTGTCATCAGGTGCAGTGCATCACCACCGGCTGTGTTGAAGAACACAAGGTAGGTAGGTGCGTTATCAAGGAAGGATGAAAGAATACCGGTAAGCCAGAAGTACATGATGTCCACAGGTTCGCCGTTAGCACCTGTCACCAGATTAATGATCGGAGCAAGTGCACCGTCATTACCGGCTTTAAGGATAGCGATAGCTGGGATCATGGAGAGGAAGATACCGATAAACAGTTTACCAACCTCAAGAATCGGGAACCAGTTAAAGTCGTTTAATCTTCGACTTTCTGCATTAGTAAGCTTGAGGGACAGTCCTGCGATACCAAGCAAGAGCAGGTCGCGGACTACGTTCTGTAATTCAACATGTACATGGTAGATGTTGAACTGAACGTTTGGATCCCATGTTCCGGAGAGCAGTACTGCACCGATTACACCAGGAAGGAGGAGAAGGTTTACTTTACCTTCAAGACCAAGCTTTTCAGTGTTGGAAGCGTCAAGACCTTCAGGTGCTGGACGTCCTTCTTTGTTGAAAAGGTAGGTGTCGATGAAGAAGTATAATACTGTAAGGATTGCTACACAGAACAGCATCGGCACGAGCATGTGTTTTGTTGTCCAGAAGAAGGAAACACCCTGCAAGAAGCCGAGGAACAATGGAGGGTCACCAAGCGGAGTAAGTGAACCACCGATGTTTGCTACAAGGAAAATGAAGAATACAACGGAGTGAACCTTGTATTTACGATGCGCATTAGCACGCAGTAACGGGCGGATAAGGAGCATTGCTGCGCCGGTAGTACCCATCCAGCTTGCCAGTGCGGTTCCTATGACAAGAATTGTGGTGTTTACAATTGGAGTACCCACCAAAGTACCTGTCAGGCGTACGCCGCCTGCAACTGTAAACAGCGCCAGTAGTAGAATAATAAATGGGAAGTATTCTAATAGCAGCGCGTGTAGTGTTTCATACAGGGCAAGTGAGAAACCAAACTTGACCGTGAAAGGAACAAGAAAACAAAGAGCCCAGAATACAGAGATTTTACCAAAGTTGTTGTGCCAGAAATGCGGCGCAACCAACGGAAATACTGCAATAGAAAGCAGCATGCAGACAAATGGCAGAACCCATAAACCGGAGAGGGTGGCACCATCAAGATGCGGTGCACCAGCTGAGGCAGCAAACGCGGCGCATGGCAGCGCAAGCGTTGCAATTACTGTTAGTAAGTTAACTAACAGACGATAAGGTTTACCAGTCAACATAGACTCAAACTCCTTTTATCAATTCCAGCGTTGTTTAAAACACAATTAGCTTTGACGCATACTATGGTTTTAAAGAGGCAGTCAATGAATACTCAAAGTTAGTAAGTGCTTGTTTTGGTGAAAAATGAATAAAAAAAGTATATTTTAATAATGTGTTAGAGGTCAAAGCTTGACTTTCAAAATTTATTTGATGCGGAGGCCATTGCGATAAGATGATTTGAACGTAAGGGGCTTTCGAGATGATTTGGGAATGGAAAGAGCACACTAACCTGTTAAGAGTACAACTTTTTTTTGTAAAAAGACAAGCATTAGCGATTAGAGATGCAAGCTTGCTTTGAAAACTCTTTGAGAGGGGGGGAGTCGATGTTTGTTAGACTGGCTATGTCGTTAGCCAGAATAACGGGGGATAGACATAAAAAAACGCCCCTGTGCAAGCACAGGGGCGTAAGAATCATTCAAACCTGAGTCTAAGCAATGAAGACATAGGTGATAAGAACGAAGGTCGGGATGAGGATACCGAAGGACCATGCCATGTAGCCAAAGAAGCTAGGCATTTTTACGCCCTGATCTTCTGCAATGGAACGAACCATGAAGTTAGGTGCGTTACCAATGTAGGTGTTAGCACCCATGAATACAGCACCAGCGGAAATAGCAAGAAGAGTGCTTGCCATGTCGCCCATGAGGTGAACTGCGTCGCCACCGGCAGTGTTAAAGAACACGAGGTAGGTAGGTGCGTTGTCCAGGAAGGAAGAAAGGAGACCGGTGAGCCAGAAGTACATGGTGTTCACAGGTTCGCCGTTGCTTGTAACCATGTTGATTACAGAAGCAAGTGCGCCGTTCTCGCCAGCTTTCAGGATAGCGATAGCTGGAATCATGGACAGGAAGATACCGATGAAGAGCTTGCCAACTTCAAGGATCGGGAACCAGTTGAAGTCGTTAAGACGGCGGCATTCGTCGTCGGTAAGTTTAAGAGAAAGACCAGTGATGATAAGAAGAAGAACATCACGAACAACGTTCTGCAATTCAACATGAACGTGGTACACGTTGAAGCTTACATGCGGGTTCCACATACCGGACATGAGTACAGCTGCAATTACGCCGAGGAGAAGGATGAGGTTAACTTTACCGTCGAGGCCAAGTTTAGGACCTGCACCGCAGTCGTAAATCTGACGACCGTTTTCAAAGCGACAGCGACCAGGGGTAGCTGGCTCTTCATCACAGCAGTCGGATGGAGGAACTGGTTTACCTTCTTTAGCAAAGAGAACAGTATCGATGCCGAAGTAAAGAGCAAGAAGGATTGCAGAAGCAAACAGCATCAGCGGCAGCATGTGAGTGGTGGTCCAGAAGAAGGAAACACCTTTCAGGAAGCCGAGGAAGAGTGGTGGGTCACCAAGCGGAGTAAGGGAACCACCAATGTTTGCTACGAGGAAAATGAAGAATACAACGGTGTGTACTCGGTATTTACGGTGAGCGTTAGCACGGAGCAGTGGGCGGATAAGGAGCATTGCAGCACCTGTAGTACCCATCCAGCTCGCAAGAGCTGTACCGATAAGCAGGATTACGGTGTTCACAACAGGTGTACCAACAAGGGAACCTTTAAGACGAACGCCGCCGGCTACGGTAAACAGAGCGAGAAGCAGAATGATGAACGGGAAGTACTCAAGAAGAAGAGCGTGCAATGCTTCGTAAAGAGCAAGGGAGAATCCGTATGCCATAGTAAATGGCACGAGGAAACAAAGCGCCCAGAATACAGAAATTTTACCAAAGTTGCTGTGCCAGAAGTGTGGCGCAGCAATTGGACCGATTGCAATAGAAAGCAACATACAAGCGAATGGGATTACCCACAACGCAGAAAGGGATGCACCGTCAAGATGCGGAGCGCCAGCAGATGCAGACGCAAATGCCATAGCAGGGAGCAACAATCCTGCTAAAGCAAAGCTAAGACTAGCGATAGCTTTTGATTTCAAAAAGGTAAACACAGCGTAAGACTCCTTCATACAAGTTGTGTATCAAAAGATACAAAACGAAATATACCTCAGTGGAATGCGCAATAAAAAAAGCAAGCTATTGGCATTTCTCCGCTGCATGTGGGTGCAACAGATTTTTAGGGTATATTCACGAACTTCTTGGATTAAACTAGAAGACAAGTGGCTCTTTTACTCGGACACAATGCACATTTCAATAGATTCAGTGTAAAAAAATATAATTTGCAGCGAGTTAGTCCGTTTTGCTTTGAAAATCATTTGGTTAGATGTTCAAAGCATCTAGCTGAAAATTAAAAATCGAACCGGTTTCAGCGCCAACATTGCACCGCGTGACAAGAGTTGTAAAAGGCTGTACACCCAACACGCGCAACTTTACAAGAAAGAAAATCAATTTCTTGCCAATATGCACTTTGGTATGAACCAATTCTGGAACTTTCAATGTAAGGAATATCCGCTTTTGGTGCGCATGTTTTTTATGATTGCGATGCATAAATTGGTGAAGCAAGTATGTGCTGCATCAAATAACTTTCAGAAATACAAAAAGAAACCTGTTACCGCTTCATTGTTGTGTATAGCAGGATATATGGTGTGCTGATGACAAAAGAAAGAACCCCGGAAAGAACTGCGAAGCTTGAACGAGTATTAAAACTCCGTCAGAAAGATTTGACGCTGGTTATGGCGAATGTGCATGACCCGCATAATGTTTCTGCAATTTTACGTAGCTGTGATGCATTCGGTGTGCCGAAAGTCCACCTTTACTACACAGATACTCCATTCCCTAAGCTTGGTAACAAGTCTTCTGCATCTGCTCGTAAATGGGTAGATACTGAGCGTCATGACAATACTGACGACTTGATGAAGTCTTTGCGTGCAAAGGGTATGAAAGTTCTCGCAACCAGCTGTTCTCCGAATGCGAAACCGCTTCGTGACTACGACTTGTCTGAGCCGACAGCCATTATTATGGGTAATGAGCATCGTGGAACAGATCCTGAACTCGTAGAAGTGGCTGATGGCGAAGTGTACATTCCGATGTTCGGTATGATTCAGAGCTTTAACGTATCCGTTGCGGCGGCTGTCATCCTCTCCGAAGCGTCTCGTCAGCGCCAGATTGCTGGTAAGTATGATCAGCCTACGTATACTGATGAAGAATACAAAGCTGCTCTTGAAGATTGGCTTGAACGCTAGAAATAGTTTTCAACGGGTGTTCTTCGTCTTATAGTCAAACATGGGGCAGCGTATCGGGAAATGTTCCGCTATGAAAAGTAAGACACAGTGATTATTGCTTTTCATGGAGGTGAGCTTTTCTGTTTGTTTTACATGTTTGGTCTTCAGTTGAAGTCAGAAAAGGGCTGTCCATACGGACAGCCCTTTTTTATTGCTTTGTAATACGCTTAGGAGACTTTTGGTAACGTGTTTGAATTTTTCCTCGTTAGAGTAAACCCAAATCTTTAAGCCACCCTTCATAGAGCTCTTGCAGCTCGGTTTCTTTAGCCTTACGCGCCCAGTTGGCAAGGCCGGCTGCTTTTTTGGTCAGCCCGCTGATATCTTCCAGTTGGTTGTCGATATGTTCAAGCTTTTCATTTGCCATTTCGAGCAGACTTTCATTTTTAGCAGCTTCAGCGACTGCTGCCAGTTTGCGATATAGTGGCAGCATTGGGAAGAAGAACGTTTGTAACAGGCGAATTCCGCATGCTTCTTCAAATTTTCCCGTCGATTCAAGGTATGCTGCAAGCTGAACGTAGCCTGTTTGCCAGAGTGGTTCTTCAAGGATGAGTGCGAGGCAGGTTGACGGGTCAGGAGACTGCATCATTTGCTCATTCAGCTCCTGCTCGCGTTCTGCTGTAAGGGTCATGTAACTTTCAAGCCAAGGAGAAATTGCAAACTGATAGCCTTCTCCTTTTGCGATTCGATGCTTATCTGGCCCAAAGCAGCCTTTGCAGCGATCATTCAAACGCATTGTGTCTATGCTGAGGTCGTCTTCATCAATGGTTGAAGAGGTGTCCGGTTCAAGCATGGTTGCCTGAGGAATAAGCTCAATAGTCTGTTCGTTGTTTCGCACGACACAGCACAGATCAAGTATTTCCATACCGGTTTTGTACGTCGTATCAAGCATGTTTGCATCGTTGAACGTTTTAGTACGCATTACCATGCCGTTTAACGGTACAGCCTGAAATGTTCGCTGCTTTTTAACTGCCGGATGTGTGGCAGGGAATGAGGCAAACAATGGCTGTGCGTTCAGGGATGGAGTAAACGTCGTTCCGCAGCTTTGTACTCTTCCAGATTGTGGACAGATAAGCAGTGGAGCAGCAATGCCGGTAGAAGGTGTTTCTGCAAGATGTGTGAGTAAAGGCTGGAGACTTTCAGCCGTAATCTGTGTTCCTGCTTTAAGAAAACAGAGGTATTCACCTGTAGCGTTCTCGGCTGCAAGGTTAAAGGCTCTGGCGTTGCTGAGGGGCTGACTAAGTGGAAGTACTGTCGGTGAGCATGGAATAAGCGGGGTCACTTCATCCACTAACGCTAAAATGGCTTTTTCCATTTCACTGTCTGCTGCGATGACGATTTCGCATTCAAGGTTTTCAGGCAGATTTGTGAATGAAGCAAGAGAAAGCGCAACAGCCTCGGTAGAGCTGATGCATGAAACCAGTATGGATAGTGTTTTTGTTGTCATAATTTGGATTCTGCGGGGCTTGAATGTGTGTTCAATCGGGGGAGCCTTATATAATGATGCAATTTGCAAGTAATGTTGATGGAAAGAGAACAAGGTACAACATTTCAGTTCAGCATGGATTTCAATTCTTTTTTGGATGGACCGAATAGTCAGAAAAGGCTGAACATATTTGTGTACCTGAACAGCGGCTGAAGCGTTTCCCGATTGTTGAAAAACAGTGTTTCCCTCTAGTAAACGTATCTGTGGAAACAGGCAACACTCTCAGAAGGGAATAACTGCGTCTGGTTTTATAAAAAAAGGAAAATATTTTTTTGATGTTGATACAACTTTTTTTGTAGTGATACATGTTGAGACGAGAAAAGTGTCTCAGGTTGCATTTGTTTGCAACTTCCTGCTGAGTCATATATATCGTGTCTCATCTTAGTGACTGATACTGATTTTTTTACAAAAAATATCGGAAAATCAATGGGTAAGATCAACTTCGCATTTAAAGGGACGAGCAGGCGGGAGTTTGCTGGGCTTTTTTGCGGAGTATTTGAAAGGGTGCAGGGCAGCTGTCCTGTTTCGTATCTGGTAATATTATGCGGACGGAACGTGTAATTTTGCCGGATTTTTTATTTGTAGCTGCACGAAGAGTGCAGGAGAATCATGAGTATTTTCAACCGTAAGTCAGAGGTGTTGATTACTTGCCCACGAGGCGCAGCACCTATTTTGGCTGAAGAAATTAAACAACGTAACTTCCCTGTAAAAAAAGAACACACAGCCGCAGTAGAGACTTTTACTACAATGGCAGGCTGTATGCGCTTGAACTTGCATTTGCGCACCGCGCACCGTGTCCAGTTCCAGCTGGCATCTTTCAGGGCATATAACGCCGACGATGTGTACAAGTATGTTCGTGAATACATCGACTGGGACGAAATTATCGCACCGGACGGCTACCTTTCCATTTCTTCTTTTGTGCAGAACGACTCCATTCGTGACTCTCGTTATGCCAACGTTCGCGTAAAAGACGCTATCTGTGATTTCATGCGTGATAAGCATGATCGCAGACCGGATTCCGGTCCTGAACAGACTGGCACTGTTTTGTTCCTGCACTGGGTACAGAACCGTTGCAAACTGTATCTGGATACGTCCGGCGAACCTCTTAACCGTCGTGGTTACCGCAAACTTCCCTGGAAAGCTCCAATGTCTGAACCGCTAGGTGCAGCTTCTTTGCTGGCAAGTGGCTGGGACGCGAAAAGCAATGTTGTAAACCCGATGTGCGGTAGTGGCACCCTTGCTATCGAAGCTGCGCTTATCGGATTGAACAGTGCTCCGGGCTTGATGCGTGACAACTATGGTTTCATGCACCTTCCTGATTTTAGTCAGGAGCGTTGGGATAAGCTTCTTGATGAAGCTGAGGCCGGTGAAAACGGCGAGTTGGATTTCCGAATTATTGCTACCGATAAAAGTGCTGAAGCTATTGAAGCAGCTAAAAAGAACGCTGTTGCGGCGGGAGTTGATCGTTACATCGAATTTGATGTGTGCGATTTCCGCGAAACAGAAGTTCCAGAGGGCGGCGGCATTGTGATTATGAACCCTGAATATGGTGAGCGCCTTGGTGATGTACGTTTCCTTGGTGAAGTTTATCAGGCTATCGGCGACTTCTTTAAGAAGAAGTGTCAGGGTTATAACGGGTTTATCTTTACTGGCAATCTGGATTTAGCAAAACAGGTCGGCTTGCGTACCTTTAAGCGAATGACTTTCTTCAGTGCGAAGATTGAATGTAAGCTTTTAGGATATCAGTTGTATTCTGGTTCTAAGAAGTCCAGTAAGCAGCAATAGCGCGCGTTAGAGAGTGTTCAAAGAGAGGTATTTCGATGCCTCTCTTTGTTTAACAAAAATATATTATACTGAAATACTTCCACTTTAAATACATATTGGATTACTACAGTGTCTGATTCCAACCGTTATTCAAAAGTTACTCCTGTTTCTTGGGAGTTATTGCAACGTGATGCCAAGCAGCTTGCTTGGGATTTGCTTAAGAAAGGGAACTGGAAGGGGATCTACGCAGTTACGCGTGGAGGACTTGTTCCTGCGGCCATCCTTGCAAGGGAAATGGAAATTTACCAGATTGAGACCATTTGTCTGAACAGCTACAGCTGGAAGAATCAGGGCGAAATGAATGTTCTGAAAGAAGCTGAAGGTGATGGTGAAGGATGGTTGATTATCGACGATCTGGTGGACACTGGTGGAACCGCACGAGTTGTGCGCGATATGCTGCCTAAAGCACATTTTGCAACATTGTATGCAAAGCCTGAAGGCAGACCGCTTGTAGATACATTTATCAGAGAATATTCTCAGGATACCTGGATTTTATTCCCTTGGGATTCTGAGGTGCAGTTTACAGAGCCACTCGCAAAACGGGTGAGCGATAGTTAATTGGTAGTATCCAGTTGTTGCAGGGGGATTCTGCAACTTATTACTATTCGGGATGACTGTTTCATGGGAGGAAACAATGCGTAAATTCGTGGGTATTGTAATGCTTGCAGCGTTGGTTGCAGTTGCCGGTTTTGGTGCAACTGTTGCGCAGGCAAAAGAGTTGAAGGTTGGTTTTGTGTACGTATCTCCAGTGGGTGACGCTGGCTACTCTTACGCACATGATCTTGGTCGTCAGGCTGTTGCTAAAATGGACGGCGTAAAAACTTTTTATGTTGAATCCGTACCGGAAGGTGCTGACGCAACTCGTGTTATCAACAACATGGCTCGTAAAGGGTATGATGTAATCTTCGGCACAAGCTTCGGTTACATGGACCCAATGCTCAAAGTAGCAAAGAAATTTCCTAAAACAACATTTATGCATTGTTCAGGGTACAAAACTGCTCCGAACATGTCTGCATACTTTGGTCGTATCTACCAGTCCCGCTACCTTGCTGGTCTCGTAGCCGGTTCTATGACTAAGTCCAACATCATCGGTTACGTTGGCGCATTCCCTATTCCGGAAGTAAAACGCGGTATCAACGCATTTACTCTTGGTGTTCGTGCTGTGAATCCAAATGCAAAAGTTCACGTTGTTTGGACCAAAACATGGTACGACCCGGCAACAGAGAAAGAAGCTGCTAAATCTCTTATCGACATCGGCTCCGACGTTATTGCTCAGCATCAGGACTCCCCTGGTCCTCAGGAAGCAGCACAGGAAGCCGGTATCTACTCTGTTGGCTACAACTCTGATATGTCCCAGTTTGCCCCTAAAGCACACCTTACTTCTGTAGTATGGAACTGGAGCGCATTCTACCCTGTAGTTATTGAAAAAGTTAAAAAAGGCGAATGGAAAGCAGACAATTACTGGTGGGGACTTTCTGAAGGTGTAGTTGACCTTGCACCATTCGGTAAAATGGTTCCTCAGGATGTACAGGACATGGTTAACGCTCGCAAAGCGGAAATCAAAAAAGGTACATTCAAGGTGTTTGCAGGCCCTATCAAAGATCAGTCCGGCACAGTACGTATTGCAGAAGGTGAAGTAGCTTCTGATGCAATGCTTACCGGTATGGATTGGTTTGTTGAAGGCGTTGAGGGCTCTAACCAGTAGCCGTTGGGCTAATCTGGAGTATCTTAGCTTATGCTAGGTTTTACTATTGAAAAGCGTCAGGAGCCCCTTAAGTGGGGCTCCTTTTTTATCTTTCTGGGTGCGTTGGTCTTTTCTCTGGGCGTGAGTGCTTTGCTGCTCGCCATTCAGGGAAAACCACCGTTAGAAGCAATGTACCTGTTATGGGACGGTGCTTTTGCTCATGACTGGGCATTAGAAGACACTGTTCTTAAAGCAATTCCGATTTTTCTTTGTTCCCTCGGTGTTGCTGTCTGTTTCCGTATGCAGATCTGGAACATTGGTGCAGAAGGGCAATACGCTCTCGGTGCTATTGGTGCTACTTGGGTAGTTTTGAGTATGCCGGATGCTCCGGTATGGGTACTGATGCCGTTAATGTTCCTTGCAGCGGCAACGCTTGGTGCGCTGTGGGCAATTATTCCTGCGTTGCTTCGTGAGAAGATGGGACTTAACGAAATTATCTCTACACTGATGTTTAACTATATCGGTATCCTTTTCTTAGAATTTCTTGTTTACGGTTCATGGAAGGACCCTGCAAGTTTCGGTTTCCCTATGACTATCATGTTCCCTGACACAGCAATTATCGGTGAACTTTTTGGTCGAATCCATTGGGGGATTCTGGTTTGTGCAGGGGCTGCGACAGCGTTGACTGTGTTCTTAAAGCACACCCGTCTCGGATTTGAGATTATGGTCAGCGGTGAAAACCCGCGTGCAGCACGATATGCCCGTATGCCATACAGCGCCCTAGTTGTTTTGGTCATGGGGATTTGCGGTGCGTTAGCAGGTTGGGCAGGGCTTATTGAGACTTCTGCAACCTTGAACCGTCTTCAGCCCACCATTGTTGTGGGATATGGTTTTACCGCTATCGTTGTCGCGTGGCTTGCACGGTTACGCATTACATCCATTGCAGGGTACTCAATCCTGCTTGCAGGTCTGCGCGTAGGGGTTGAAAACTTGCAGTTGGAATTGCAGGTTCCTGCGTCTTTCACGGGCATCATGCAGGGGCTTATTCTGTTAAGCGTATTGGCTGGACAGTTCTTTAACTGGTATTCATTCCAGAGAAGCAAGCGAGGATAATCGTGGGCTTAGAACTTATTATTCCTATTCTGGCTGCGACGATTCAGTCCGGTACACCTATTTTGTATGCAACACTTGGTGAAATGCTTACAGAGCGTTCCGGTGTGTTGAACCTTGGTGTAGAAGGTATGATGATTTTCGGCGCATTCTTTGCGTTTCTTGTTTCATACTACACCGGAAACCCGTGGCTTGCTTTTATCTGTGCAGGGCTTCTTGCCGGTCTTTTCGGTCTTGCTCATGCCGTTGTCTGTCTTGTTTTTCAGGGTAATCAGGTTGTATCCGGTCTTGCTTTGACTATCCTTGGTGTAGGTCTTGCTGACTTTTTGGGTACTGCATATGTGGGCGTGTCTGCTCCTGGTTTCTCACCATTTGATTTTCCAGTTTTGTCCGCAATTCCTGTTCTCGGAGAGATTTTCTTTAAGCAGGATGCGCTGGTGTATGTTTCTTTCCTGTTACCGTTCCTGTTTTGGTTCTTTATGAACCGTACCCGATGGGGACTTGCTCTTGGTGCAGCCGGTGAGAATCCTGCGGCTTGCTTTGCAGCAGGGCTTAATCCAGTAAAACTTCGCTGGGCCGGTATTTATTTCGGCGGCGTTCTTTGCGGGCTTGGAGGAGCATACCTTTCTCTTGCCTACACACACTTGTGGACAAACAACATGACGGCAGGACGTGGTTGGATTGCAGTAGCATTAGTTATTTTTGCATTCTGGCGTCCCGGGCGCGCTATGTTCGGTGCATATCTTTTTGGTGGCATTATGGCGTTCCAAATGCGTCTTCAGGCTGTGGGAGCAACATTGCCTTCCTCATTGTTGTTGATGCTTCCATACGCACTGACCATCATTGTTCTTCTCTTTTCCTCTGCGCGGGGCAAGGGGCGTCAAGCTCCTGCAGCACTTGGCGTGAATATTGAGCCGGGAGAATAGCCGTGGCAGAATACGTAAATAAGCGAACCAACCGTGGTGCATTTGCCGGACAGGCTCCTTTTGTCCGTTTACAAGCTATCAGCAAGCATTTTGGTAAGGTGCGTGCAAACCACGAAATTACACTCGATATTCGTCCCGGTATGATCAAAGCATTGCTTGGAGAGAACGGGGCAGGTAAATCGACTCTGATGTCTATTCTTTCCGGAAGATTTCAACAGACATCCGGAGATATTCTGGTTGATGGCGCATTAACGGCGTTTCATTCACCAAAAGATGCAATTAAAGCCGGCATCGGCATGGTCTACCAGCATTTTATGTTGGTAGAATCTATGACGGTTGCACAGAACGTTCTTCTTGGGCAGGAAAAAGCTTTTCTGATCAGCCCGAAAGAACAGGAGCGTGAAGTTGCAGCTTTAGCAGAGCAGTACGGTCTGCCAATTGATCCTTCCGCTACGGTTTCTTCTCTTTCAATGGGGGAGAAGCAGCGTGTAGAAATTTTAAAATTACTGTATCGCGACAGCCGCGTTCTTATTCTTGATGAGCCGACAGCCGTATTGACTCCGACAGAGACAGAGCAGCTTTTTGATGCAATGTGGAGAATGGCAGATCAAGGTAAATCGTTGGTCTTTATCTCCCACAAGCTTAAAGAAGTAATGGCTGTTGCGGATGAGATTGCGATTCTCCGTAAAGGGGAAGTTGTTGATGAATTTAAAGAGGCGGACGTTCCTAACGAAGCTGTTCTAGCAAACCGCATGGTTGGTCGTGACGTAGAGCTTGCACTGGATGCACAGCCGGTGGAGCTTGGAGCTACTGTTCTTGATGTTCAGGGGCTTGACGGTGATGGACTTGAAGACATCATGCTGTCTGTCAGGAAAGGCGAAATTGTCGCGATTGCAGGTGTTGCAGGTAACGGGCAGAAAGAGCTTGTTGAAGTTGTTTGCGGGCTGCGGAAACCGGTGCGTGGCGATGTTTCTATTCTTGGACTTGAGTGGCATGATTTTTACCCGCGCCCTCCAAGAAAAGGACGCTCTTTGGCGTACATTCCAGAAGATCGTCAAGGGCTTGCAACGTGTAAATTTGTTGATCTCGTGGATAACTTTTTGCTTACAACACGGCATTCATTTACAACAGGGCCGTTTTTAAACCGCAGTAAAGCAGTGGATACGACGATTGAGATTGTTGAACAGTTTAATGTTCAACCGGGTCATATCGATGCGGATGCCCGTGCTCTTTCCGGCGGTAACTTGCAGAAGCTCGTAATCGGGCGTGAATTCTTTCGCCAGCCTGATATTATTGTTGCGGAAAACCCGACACAGGGACTCGATATTTCTGCGACAGAAGAGGTTTGGCAGCGGCTTCTTGAAGTGCGTAAGCGTTCCGGCATTCTGCTCATTACATCAGAACTGAATGAAGCGTTACAACTCGCAGACCGCATTGCGGTTATGTATCGTGGACGTATTATCGATCAGTTCCCGAAAAGCGATACGAAGAAAGTTGAAGCAATCGGTCTTATGATGGCGGGTGTTACGCCGGAATAGAATGTGTTTCGCTAGATAAAAAACGAAAAGGATGGAGTGGGTTACCGCTCCATCCTTTTTTATTGAGAAATCAAATTTGCCGTAATCGGCTTTAGTTTGGAATAAGCACTGGGAGTGAGGTATTTTTAAGAGCGATGCCACCGAGATTTACTGTCCATGGGAACAGTACGTCGTGTGAAAGGGCTTTACCCACTTGATTTTTAAGTGCCGCAACATAGTCTGGATTAAGTTGTTTGTATTTGTCGGAGTACCAGATGATAAGCGGAACCTCTCGCTGTTCTGGTCGTTTTTTATTGCCATGCATAAAAATGCCGTCTTCGCCAAGTGATTCACCATGATCGGAACAGTAGATCACCAGGGCATTTTGGTTCCGCACCATATCATAAATATCTGCAAGGAAACCGTCCGTTGCTATGATGCTGTTGTCGTAGGCGTTGATCACGGTTTTTAAATTGTCATAGCCGGAATACTTGTCAGGTGTGAACTTTCGATATTTTTGTGAATATTTGGAATGGTATTGGAAATGACTTCCTCTGGTGTGCACAACAATGGCTCGTTTTCCGTCAGTCGTTGAGAGTACTTCCTTAACGACTGGAAGCATCATTTCATCCCTGAAACTTGAATAATCAGCTGTGGTGAAATCGTTTCGAAAAATAGTTTTTTGAGCATTTCCCATAATACGTGTTGTGGGCATGTCGCTACTATAGACAGCACGACTGTTTGCAGAGATCCATGCCGTCGAAAAGCCATGCTTAACGAATAAATCCAAAAAAGAGTTCGTTGTTATTTTAGGGTGTTTTGTTGTTGCCGGAGTAAGCATTACGGGAACAGAAATTCGGGTGAGTGCAGCAAAGGAGCGGATTGCTCCGTATGTGAGTACGTTTTCTTCTTTAGCGAGGCGAGGTGTGGTTTCGCGAGGATAGCCATTAATTTGGAAATGGTCAGCACGGGCGGATTCACCGATGACAAAAATGAGCGTCAGTGGCTCTCGTTGATCAGGTTTCATGACCTCTGAAGAGAGTAGTGCAGAGCTTTGAGGTTTTGGTCGTGTTTTGTACTGCACCCATCGGATAGAGAAATTGGCAACTGAGTCAATGACACAGAAAGGGAATGCGTATTTTGTTGCAATCGCTGGACGAAGTTGTCTCGCCAGTGGATATTTATTGAATTTTGATAATGCGACATTGATCGGAATAAGTACAATGAGCAGAAGAATAGGCCATTTGAGGCTAGGCGGTTGAGTGCACCTTTTCAACCCGTAGTATGCTCCGGTTGAAAGTATGACGGCAGCAAGTATCGCTGCAATAAAAGCAGGGGTAAGCGCTTGTCCTGCTTCGCCAGCGGTAGTTTCAATAAGAAGAAAGAGTAGGTTGTCGCTTATTTTTATATTGAGGAACGTGTATAGGTACGAGCCGATAATGCTTAGAAAAAGAAGAATAGGGAGCAGAATAGCCGTAATCTTTCTGAGGCGTAACGCCAGTGAAAAGATGCTGTAATGAAATAGAAGTAGGTAGACAAAGCAGAAGGCAGCATAGGCTGGAGGCATTTGTGACAGTGGCAGGTACATCATTCCTGCAAAAGCCGTTGCGAGCAGGGCTAATGTCACACTGGTTCGTGAGAAAAGCATGTGTACTCCTGAAGAGCGTCTGTAACGTCGAGTCCGTTTGTGTTCGATTAAGGTAACCCTCTGTTACTATAATATTAACAGGGTGTTGACCAGTGTTGCCGAATGTAGAGAATTTTTAAGAATATCTGATGAGGGATTAACGAGACGTTAATTTTGCTTGCTGATGATTTTTTATGAAGAAGAGTATCAGAAGATAGTTGTATCAATATAAAAAAAGACGGAGAATTTTCTCCGTCTTTTTTGGTTCAGTACTATTTTTCTTCTATGAGCCCCCGTTCAAGGAACACTTCCTTTACGGTAAACATGGCGTTAAGTGCTGTGGGAAACCCTGCATAAACTGCCAGTTGAATGACTGCTTCGACAACTTCTTCCGGTTTGCACCCTACATTTAGTGCGCCATGGGTGTGGACGTGGAGTTGTGGCTGACAGTGTCCGAGAGCTCCTAGTGCTGCTACTGTCACCAGTTCGCGTTGTTGTAGACTTAGCCCTTTGCGCTGATAGATGTCTCCGAAAGGAAATTCAATCGTGTAGCGGGCAAGATCCGGTGCTATATCCTGTAGGCTTTCAATCACCTTCCGTCCTGCCTCACCGTCAATTTCGTGTAGTTTCTCAAGTCCTGTCGTGAAACGATGATTATTCATAGTAACCCCTTATGTAGTTATGATGAAAAAGATTAATCATAAGCGTACAAGTTAGAGTTAACTCTAAGTCAAGCGTTTTGAGATAGAATGAGGTTCTCGTAATATTCTATTTTTTCTTTTAATTTTTTTAGGTGCTGTGTTTCTTGTCGTAACTTTTCTTCTAAAGCTTCTGAGTGGTGTTTAAGCAGATCCATACGTGCGATTGCTGTGGAATTTCCTTTTTCTCGAAGGTCTGCGTACTTGAGAATTTGTTGTAAGGGCATGCCTGTCTGTTTTAGACGGGTAATGAATTCTATCCAGACAAGGTCATTTTTTGAAAATGTGCGGTGACCACTTTTAGTACGCTCAATATGTCTTAGCAGTCCGATTTTTTCATAGTACCGGATGGTATGGGCAGATAGCCCTGTGACTTCGGAAAATTCTTTCATATTCATTTGTTACAGCACCATAAAGAAAGCCCGCACAGCTTTGTGCGGGCTTGTTTGTCGTAAAAAGCTTTAGGAAGGGTTAACGGCATGTACCGGCTTGCAAAATTCTACAAGGTGTCCGGTAGGATCTTTGATCATAGCGGACTCAAAATTCCAAGGTTTTACTTCTGGCGGAGCAATAGTGCTTGCACCGTGTTTGAGAGCTTTGCGGTACATTTCCGTAACATTCTCTACTTCAAAGCCAAGCTGCATGCCAAGTGCTTCGTTATCTGGATGTGCTCTTTGGTATCCTTGAGGTACCAGTTGCGTTGCTAATTCATGATGGGAAAAAGCCAGAACAGTGTCGCCTGTTTCCATTTCTGCGTACATGCCACTTTCATGCGTAAAACGGACAGTAAGACCAAGTACTTTCTCATAGAACTCGATAGCGGTGGGGATGTCATCTACATACAGAGTCACATAGCCTAACTTCATCATTCTTTCCTCCCGAAAATCCGAGTTGTTTGTTGTGGTGGGCGTTCGCTTCGGATTGCACTTGTTTTCCGTGTTATCCTAATATGATCAGTAAGAAAAGAGGGTGAGAGTGTATTTGTCGGGTAAATAAAAGGAAGCAGGTAGTGTTATAGTAAAGTTTTAGAATGAAAAACCCATAAACTTTAATTGGTTGGGGTTGAAAGTTTTAAACTGCAAGAGAGAATTTGCAAAAAATGCGACTTATCATAACTGCCAAATCGTAGGCGCTGTATTCTGTCTGTGCTCATGAAAACAGGTTTGGAGGTCAGTATGGCGGATTTAGTGGTGATTGCATACGACTCGGAGGAGCGCGCTGCGGAAGTTCGTGTGGAACTTTTAAAGATGGCTGGAGAATATCTTGTAGATATTGAAGATGCTGTTGTTGCTCTTCACAAGAAAGATGGCAAGGTTAAGTTGCAGCAGATGCATTCGTTGACGGCTGTCGGGGCAGTTGGCGGTGGGTTCTGGGGCGTATTTATCGGCTTATTGCTGGTACATCCGTTATTAGGACTCGCAGTTGGTGCTGGTGCTGGAGCAGCAGCCGGAGCAATGAGTGATGTGGGCATTAATGATGATTTTATGAAGGAACTTGCCGGAAAACTTACTCCGGGTACTTCTGCGTTGTTTGTATTAAGCTCTAAAATGACCTCTGACAGGGTATTGGATAGGTTGAAAGGCAGTGGCGGGCATGTGATGCAGACATCACTCTCGCATGAAGATGAAGACAGATTGCGTAAGGCAATTGATAACGGATAAGTAGAACGGAGTGTTCTCATGGTAGAATATGTAGCAGTAGCCATTGGCGCATGTATACTGGCTGGAATCACAGTGTTTTCTAAAAGGCGGAAAACTGTACGCGAAGTGCTTCGCGTAGTGCGCAAAAGAAATAGATAATTCTGAAGCGTTGTATAAGAAAAGTAAAAAGCAGGTACCTGTGTGGGTACCTGCTTTTTTGTTGTCTTACCCTGAATTACTGTGAAGGAAGCTTGGGAGTTTTTCTGGGTAGTTGCTGCAAGCGCTGTGTGGTAAGCGCGCAACCGGTGGCTCGCTTTCTTCAAGGTAAGACACGGGCACCATAAGGTGCCCGTTTGTGAGAGGATTCTATTAAACCGGACCGGTACTCATTACCGGACTGAGTTCTTCAATTTTGTTGTTTTTGATACGCCATTCGTAGAGATCTTCCATGTCTTTGTAGATCTGGAATACCTGGAAGAAGCCGTGCCAGTGAGCGTAGTCAGGACCGTCCATGGCTGCGCCGTGACGGGCGCGTCTACCAGCGTGATGCCACAGGTAGTACATGAGTTCCTGGAACGGATCTTTCCACTTATCTTTTTTGAGGAGACCTTTTTCTGCGAGGTCTTTCTTCATTTTAACAGCGCCGTCCCAGTACTTGTTGTACAGAGCGTTTGCGTTATCAAGAAGCTGAACCTGCGCATCAATGTGGGTTTCACCGTGACAGCTTTTACATACCTGGCGCATGCGTTTGCCGCCCTCAATGCCGTCACCGCGTTCTCCGGTGCGAACTTCAGAGCGTTGATGCACCATGTTCCATTTCAAACGAGAAGTAACGTTATGTGTGGAATCAAGTTCACCGATACCGCTCATATGACATACTGCACAGGTTGGTGCAGTGTAGTCACCCGGCTGCCATGCGCCGGAAGCTGCTTCCCAGTTCCATTCATCACCATGAGCAGTGAAGATCTGCCCGTGTTTGGATTCTTCGTAGATTTCAATGTGCGGATGGTCTGGTCCTAAATGACAGGATGCACATGCCTCAGGCTTACGTGCTTCTGCTACGGAGAACTGATGGCGGGTGTGACAAACAGTACAGTTACCGATGCCGCCGTCAGGGTAGCGTGTACCTACGCCGCCAGGCCATGTCATATTGATAGGTTTGTTATCCGGACCAAGTTCAACTTCAGTGCCGTGACAGCTCTGACAGCCGCTTGCACCGGATGCACGGTTGATCATAGTGCCTTTTTTCTCGCCAAGGAAATCAGCGCCTTCTGTAGAGATAAGTTTTTTGAACTTTTCAGACTCAATAAGCGGCTTACCTGCAAGTTTGGCGTGAGCAGATTTAGAGAATTCTTCTGCTTCATGCGGGTGACAACGCGCACATGTTTTTGCAGAAACCATTGGGGAGATGTAAATATTAGTGCCTCTGAGGCCTTCACACTGGCTTGCCATTGGAGAGTCTTTCTCAACAGCATGACAGTCGTAACAGGAGATAGCTGCGCTACCCATACGACCGTTTTTCCAGCTTTCAATAATACCCGGTGTCTTTACAGAGTGGCACTCGATACAAGAAGCAGCTTCTTTAGTGTAGCCGCGTTTAATTACAAGCTTTTTTTCGCCAACTACGCCTGCATTGGCAGCGAGTGCAGTCATAATAACTCCACAGGCTACTGCCATGCTGAGCAGCGTAAGTTTATGCAGAAATGTCCTCACACGTTCCTCCTTCAGAAAAAGAATAATCAGTGTAATGCGTTGTTACTTTTTGGTAGCAAAGTACTTTTTAGTGTGAATTCGCATGTTTTTGTGGCCTACATGCTCGTGGCAGCTTGCACACTTTTTGCCGGTATTGCCGCGCAGGTAGTCTCTATGAGCGATAAGGCCGCCTTTTGAGATTTCCTTTGGTAACAAGTTTACGTGGCACTTACGGCACGCATTGTCATACGTGAACTTAGTACGGTTACGATCAGCAGCTCCTGCCCAATCATATGTGTACGGATCAATAAGCATGTTGTTGACTACGTCAGATACACCGGTGATTGCTTTTGCTGTGAGATATTCCACAAAGGAGCCATGCGGCAGGTGACAGTCGACACATTGCGCCTGAAACCCTTTGGAGTTCATTCCTCCGTGCTTTGATTCCTTCCACGATGTTTGGAATGGTTTCATCACATGGCAGCTCACACAAAATGTATCCGTGTTGGTTGCTTCAACCATGTAGCCAGATGCAAGCACACTGACGACTGTCAGCAAAACACCCATTAAGGCTCCGCTGAGCCAGATGGAGCGTCTTGATTTCTTCCTTACATCTGCCTTTTCAGGCATTAAATCACCCCCTTAACAGTTAGTAGAGAGGGGTTCTCCGAAGAGAATTTGAGCGTGTTCAACACGCTACCCTCAGGTTTCTGAGTCATGTTGTTATGAAAAATATTCCAAGAAGCGTGCCAGTGTGCAGAGAGGAATGTGAAAATAAAATGACGTTATATTTTAGATTCTTATGATTTTATGAATAAGTGGAGGATGTTGTGTCTATTGAATTTGTCAGAAAAATCTGACAAGAATTCAGGAAAATCTGAAAAAGATGTCATATTTTTCTGAAGCGGGTGGTGCGGTGAAAACAAAGATTTTATTTTTCCCCGGGGTAATTCTATTGCTCTGGACAGGACTTATTGTTGCCCTGTTCAGTTGGTTTGTTGTTGGGGAGCAGCAACACATTGAGCAGATAGCTTTGCGGCAGGCCAGAGCTTTTTTCAGTCAGGTTGTTACAGCGCGTCAATGGAATTCCAAACACGGTGGTGTCTATGTTGAGGTGACAGATACCGTGAAGCCGAACCCATATCTGGAAGCAGCAGATAGAGATGTTGTGACTGTAGACGGAAAGACGTTCACCAAAATTAACCCTGCGTATATGACCCGCCAGTTGTCTGAGATAATGTCTACCAGCTCAGGCGTATCATTTCATATTACCAGTCTTAACCCTAAGCGTGCCGCTAATGCTGCAGATGCATGGGAAACTGCTGCGCTTCAAGCTTTTGCAAATGGCGAATCGGAGCGGTTTGAATATATTGATAGAGGAACGGATAAAGCCACTTACCGCTATATGGCCCCCCTGTATGCCACTTCTTCCTGTTTGCAGTGTCATTCTGTGGAAGACGGGGCTTCAGAAGGGGATATCCGCGGGGGAATCAGTGTAGCTATTGCAGCTAACCCGTTACACCTTTTAGCAGATGCCAACTTGAACCGGATGGGGCTGGTGTTTCTTGTGGTGGGGATAACTGGTTTCATAGGATTCGGATACAGCGCGGTACAAATTATTCGAAAACGTGACGAAGCAGAAACAGCAAGCCGGATTAAGTCGATGTTTCTGGCAAATATGAGTCACGATATGCGGACACCGCTTACCGGTATTATCGGGATGTCAGAACTGCTGCGTATGAAACCCGAGCCGCATGAGCAGGAAGAATATGCTTCCTTGCTTCAACTGTCTGCCAGCAATCTTCTTGAAATTGTAAATGACATTACAGACTTCTCACGGATTGAATCGGGCAGGCTTGAATTGAAAGAGCGTCCATTTGCTATGCAAAGTCTTGTACAGCAAAGTCTTGATATGGTGCGTTTTGCCTGTTCCCGTAAAGATATCCATCTTGAAAGTGTCGTTATGGATGATGTTCCTCGACAGTTGGTGGGTGATGAGTTCCGTATTCGCCAAATGTTAGGAAATCTGCTTGGTAACAGTGTAAAGTTTACTCAGCATGGTGCAGTGACGTTAACTGTTCGTAATCAGGGAATAGAAAACGGGGTGTGCACCGTACGTTTTTCTGTGCGCGATACAGGGATCGGTATTGAAAAAAGCCAGCTTGCCTCCATTTTTGACAGCTTTTCTCAAGGTGAAGCAGCCTTGGAAGACGGGAGAATGGGCACAGGTCTGGGGCTTTCAATTACTCGGCAGCTTGCTTCTATGATGAAAGGACGCATATGGGTGAAGAGTAAACTGGGCGCTGGCTCTACCTTTACCTTTGAAATTCCCTTGGAAGTACCTGAAGCAGATGTAATGCTTCCTGATGAAGGAATGACCTGCGTTGCCGTAGATGAAAATAACACGCCTTCCGCTTCCTATACCATTCTTGCTGTGGACGATAATCCACTGAACAGAGTCTATATTCAGAAAACACTTGAAGACAAAGGGCATACAGTTTTGCTTGCAGAAGATGGAGAAAAAGCTCTTTCCATCTTGCAATACCGTTGTGTGGATATTGTTTTCATGGATGTACAAATGCCCGTAATGAACGGAATTGAAGCGACACGACAGATACGTTCAAGAGATGATCTCGCGGTTGGATCGGATGTTCCTATTGTCGCAGTGACAGCGTTTACGGTGGATGGAGACAAGGAGCGTTTTTTAGAAGCCGGAATGAATCACTATATCAGTAAGCCGTTGCAGACAGAGAGCTTGTTGAGTGTGCTGCCTGTTATTTTTGAAGGAAGAGAAGAGTCGTGTGAAACAAAGGCAGTATCGACATCCTCAGATTTGATGGATGAGGTGAATCCTGACCAGATTTCTGATGCAGAAAACGAGGTGAGTGCATTGGTTCTACTTGATAAAGAAAAAGCAATGAGTGCGATGGCGGGGAACACAAAACTGTTTCTGATGCTGTGTTCAAGTTTCCTTGAAGAATCAAAAGCGAAAGAACTTGCGTTGCGACAGGCTGTTGAAGAAGGCAACTGGCATGACGTAATGATCTCTGCACATGCAATAAAGAACTCAGCTGGGTTGCTTTGTGCTTCAGCTTTACAAGATGTGGCTGCCTGCCTTGAGGCAGGGACTCGCTCTATGATTGAAGATCAAACTGATTCGCTGGATGCGGTCATTGATTCAGTTGATGCTACCGCTCGCCAGTACAGTTTTGGAAAGGAACAAAAGGAAGAGCTGCGTTGTATTGCTTCTAATTTATATGAAATGGTAGAGAAAACCCGTACTGCAATTACTGAAATATTGAGCGAGGAAGGCCGTGGCTAAAATTCTTGTAATTGATGATGAG
Source organism: Halodesulfovibrio sp. (assembly GCF_015482765.1). Lineage (GTDB taxonomy): Bacteria > Desulfobacterota > Desulfovibrionia > Desulfovibrionales > Desulfovibrionaceae > Halodesulfovibrio. Next base: position 67,908 of record NZ_JADMLB010000076.1, on the reverse strand, counting down.
CTTCTTATCCGTACCATGCTTTCCGAAGTTATTCGTTCGTTGGGACATGAGGTTGTTGTTGAAGAGATGCTACAGCAAGGTCTGGCATCAGCGAAACAAACTTGTTTTGACGTAATTTATCTTGATGTTCTTTTACCTGACGGTAACGGTTTGGAGTATATTAAAGACATCCGTGCGGCGTCCTCGTGTCCTGAGCTTATTATTATGACGGGGCATGCAACACCGGACGATGCTGAGCAAGCTGTACGCCATGGTGTATGGGAATACCTGCGGAAACCTTTTACTGTTGAGCATATTGTTCGTTCGCTTACCCGTGTTCTTGCATTCAGAGAACAGAAACGGCAGCAGATGAAGTCAGCGCTTAAACGGGATGCGATTGTCGGCAGCAGTCCGGCATTGATGCAGGCACTCGATCTTGTAGCACAGGCAGCTTCAAGTTCGGTAAATACGTTGCTTCAGGGTAAAACCGGAACCGGTAAAGAGCTTTTTAGTCAGGCTATTCATGATAATAGTACGCGTTCCAATAAGCCTTTTGTGGCGCTGGATTGTGCTTCTTTTACAGAGACGCTGCTTGAAAGCCATCTGTTCGGTCATAAAAGGGGAGCTTTTACCGGAGCAACTTCTGATAGAGAAGGTGTGTTGCAAGCAGCAGATGGCGGCACTCTGTTTCTTGATGAAATAGGTGAGTTGCCGATGCAGCAGCAGAGCGCTTTTTTGCGTGTTTTGGAAACTAAGCGCTTCCGTCCTATTGGTTCAACAAAGGAAATAACAAGCGACTTCAGATTGATTGCTGCAACCAACAAAGATCTGCGAGAAATGGTTCGTCTTGGACTTTTTAGAGAAGATTTATTGTACAGGCTTCGTGGATTGACCATTACGTTGCCTCCGCTTTGTGAGCGTAAGGAAGATTTGCCGGCATTGGTTTCATGGTGGTTGGATAAACGTGCAGAAGAACATGATGAGCCGTGTAAAATAGCATCAGATGATTTTATAGAAACCATTATGGCATATGATTGGCCTGGAAACGTACGTGAGTTCATCCACAGTATGGATAGAGCTTGCACGACAGTCGGGGGAGAATCTGTACTGTATAGTACTCACCTGCCTGTGGAGATGCGAGTAAGTGTTGCCCGGGCAGAAACAAACAGGCAGTTGGGAAGTAAGCTGCCGAGCTCTTTTGATGAAAATGCTGCGCAGATGGCTTCTGTTTCTCCAGTGGTTGATCAGAAAAGTGGAGGGCAGGCGCATTTTGTTCCTCAGTCACTAAAAGAGCATCGACTTGCGAAAGAAAAAGAATATATCGAAGGATTACTTGAGTACACTCAGGGAGACATTAAAGAAGCATACAAGCTTGCCGGAGTTTCCCGGGGACATTTGTATGAGCTTATGAAAAAACACAATTGTTCCAAGTAATCCAGCACGATTTTATAAATTACAAAAGTAAACGCTATACGCTCATATATACTTGAGACGAATGTACGGGGATAAGATACTTGAAAAGATAATAAGAAAAGTATCTTGTATGAAAGGAGCACCCCCGTGAAAAAGTCTCGTTGGAGCATTTGGCGTGTGGTATTTTCGGTTGGGCTTGTTGTTTTTGTTGCATGTTCAGCAATGGCAGTTTCCGTTCCGGATGATGGCATTTCCACTTTTGAAGAGTGGGAAAAAGCATTCAAGGATTGGAATAGTACCCGAAGTGGCTGGAAGCCGCCCAAAATGGCACCTAACAAGCTGCCGTTTCCTACAGATTATCGTGACTGGCAAGTGCTCAGTGTTTCCCATCGTGAGGATCGTGCATCCGTCAGAGTGGTGCTGGGTAATGATGTTGCAATGCGTGCTGCACGACAAAAAGAATTTATTCCGTGGCCTGACGGAGCCATGCTTGTGAAGGTGCTTTGGCGTCAGCGTCGTTTACCAACGTGGCAGGATTCGTGGGTGCCGTCAGAAATTCTTGGAGTTGGTATAATGTACAAGGACAGTGTGCAGTTTGCAGATACGTTGGGCTGGGGGTTTGCGCTTTGGCAGACTTCCGAACTAACGCTTCCTGAAGATTTTAATACCGATGTACAAGGCTGCGTTAAATGCCATGCTCCGCTGAAGGATAGTGATTATGTGTTCACTGTTCCGGCAATATTCCCATAATAACTGATGGGTAAGGGGTGCGGGGACAAGTACATCTCGTAAATATTTTATACATACAATAGAAAAAAAGAGCAGAGAGTCAGGACGGTTCGGCACTGAGTCGAGTTATGCTTTCCTGAGAGCCTCTACTCTTTTTTTTGTTGCTGATTCACGCTATGAGTTGAATACAGTGCAGCTATTATTTCGTAGGTGGTGCGAAAAACGCTGTGAGAGGGAGAGTGTTACGTTGCCGTATACTGCAAAAAAGAATTTTGGTGTTGAAATACTGTGTTTTATCAGTGTGTTGTTGTTTCTGATCATTGCCGGAATGTTGTACCTTTTTTCGGCGGAATTCAGCAAACTTGAGATTGTTTTATTGATGAGCGGGGTCGCGACGATTGCAGTGGGAGCAGTGACCTTTACTCATAGAAAACATGTGCTGGATGTAACACATAAGAATACGAAGTTATTGTTCGAGTTAGCGGATACGAAGTTGCAAGCTCGTATTTTGGAACGGAACAAAACGTTGATGCGGTCTATCTTTAATGCATCACAGAATGTGTATTATGTGTTTGATGAGTTTTGCGTTTGTCAGGGCGTCATAACATCCAGAGATGACTTGTTGGAGTTTTGTCATACCGCAGAGCCAACAGGAAAGAAATTAACAGAATTATTTACAGATGACCTAGCTGACACCATTCGCCGGGCATTGTTAAAAAGCCTTGATTGTAAGCGGCTGCAAATTGTCGAGTATCATGTAGAGCACGCGGGCAAAGATTTTTGGCTGGAAGGGCGAGCCCTTGCCTTACCTCAACATGGTTGTGGCCCGCGTAAAATTGTTTGGGTTGCTCGCGATATCACGGAAGAAAAACGGAACCGTGAAGCGGTTCGGGTTCTTTCAACTAAGCTTGCGTTAACTGAAGAACAACAGCGTCGAAAGATTGCTGTTGAACTACATGACAGCCTCGGACAGATTCTTGCGATTGTAAAAATGCGTTTGAATTTGCTGCGTCGATATTTAACTGAAGGTGATGAATTAACGCTGCTTGATTCCAGCATGGAGCAGTTGGGAAGCGGCATTGAGCTGACAAGAACGTTGGTTTGGGAATTAAGTCCGCCGACACTGTACGCGTTAGGGTTGGTTTCTGCTGTGGAATGGCTTGGTGAGAAATACGCCAAGGAACATGACATAGAGTTTATTATTGAAGATGAAATGGAATGCTGTATTTGGGGTAGTGACTTCAAGATTATGATGTTCCGTATCGTCAGAGAGCTAATGGCAAATGTTGTAAAACATTCTAATGCGTCTGAATGCATCATTGAATTCCAAAGTCGTACAGACGGGCTGATTATTGGTGTTCATGATAATGGAAAAGGATTTCCAGATAGAGCAGCGGGGGGAGTCCGTAAGGGGTTCGGGCTGCTGACTATTCAAGAGTCTGTCCGTCATCTTGGTGGGGATGTTACCTTTTCATCGAACTGTATTGGCGGCAGTGTGCTTATTTTTATTCCTTTCAAACAGACTGCACCGGCATTGGATATGGAAATGAGTGCAGTAACAGGACGATATGATGGATAAGACTATTCGTGTTGTCATAGCTGATGATCACAAGGTTTTTTTGGAAGGCTTGTGTTCATTGGTTAAAGATGAGACCGACATCGAAATTGTGGGGAAAGCTGGCAGCGGGGTAGAGTTACTGGAATTGGTGGCTCAGTTACAGCCTGATGTTGTTATTTCAGACATTAGTATGCCGGATATGAACGGTATAACAGCTGCCCAAAAGATTACTCAGGAATACCCTGATGTGCGTATCATAGCTTTGTCGATGCACAAGGACACACAATTTGTGCGAGAGATACTCAAAACAAACGCGTATGGCTTTTTGCTTAAAGATTGTTGTTTCGACGAGTTGGCACATGCAGTGCGTTCTGCAATGAAGGGGGAAGTTTGCTTGAGCCAGCCTTTGAGAGATTCTGTTGTGATGGATTATATCGGAACCTTACGGAATCCTCAGGATGAAGAAGTGGCTCTTTCTGCAAGAGAGAGTGAAGTACTTAAGTTGATTGCGGAAGGTAACAGCACAAAAGAAGTGGCTGAGCAGCTGTGTATTAGTGTGAAGACTGTTGAGACCCATCGTAGACAGATTATGCAAAAGACCAAGTATACCAATATCGCAGAGCTCACAAAGTACGCTATTCGTTGTGGATTAACGACTGTTTAAGCGCTCAACCAATATGCAATAAATAGAGTGTGTTAAGGGAATGCCTTATTGCTTTTCTACTTTTTCCTGATTGAGAGAAAGTTTGTTTCGACTTACTTCTATACTCCTATCTTGATTTATTTACCGGAAAAAACCGGAGCAATACAAGGAGTTACCTAATGAGAATTCTTAGAATCAATACTCGTACTCAGGAATATGCTTTTGAAGAGCTTGGAGAATATGCTGGTCTTGGGGGACGTGCTTTAACTTCCCGCGTTGTTAACAAAGAAGTACCTGCTGACTGTCACGCTCTTTCCGCTGAAAACAAACTTGTTTTTGCTTCCGGCGTCCTTGCTTGCACCAACGCTGCAAACTCTGGTCGTGTTTCCGTAGGCGCAAAATCTCCGCTTACTGGTGGTATTAAAGAAAGTAACTCTGGTGGCCAGTTTGCAAACCAGATGGGTAAGATGAAGCTTCAGGCTATTATCCTTGAAGATAAGCCGGAAGAGGGTGCTGATTTTACCAACATCTTTATCACCGACGGTGAAGTAAAATTTTCTTCAGCAACAGAAATCGTGGGCATGCACAACTATCCTGCACAGGAAAAATTGCAGGAAGAGTTCGGTAAGAAAGCCGTGACTTGTCTTTGTGGTCCTGCTGGCGAACATTGCATGCAGGCTGCAACCATTCAGTTCTCCGACCCTGAAGGGCTCCCTACCCGTTCAGCCGGTCGTGGTGGTATGGGTGCTGTTCTCGGTTCCAAGAAAGTTAAATCTATTATTCTTGATCCGGAAATCAAAGGCAAAGCTGTTATGGGTGACGAAGAAGGCTTTAAAGCTGCCCGTAAAGAATGGACTGACATTCTCCGTAGCCACCCAGTAACCAGCGAAGGTCTTCCTGCGTATGGTACTGCAATTCTCGTTAACATCATTAACGAAGCAGGTGCACTTCCTACTAAAAACTTCCGTACCGGTCGTTTTGACAACGTAGAAAAAATTTCCGGTGAAACCATGGCAGACACCATCACCAAACGTGAAGGTAAAGTTTCCCACGGTTGTCACACTGGTTGTATCATCCAGTGTTCACAGGTTTACAACGATAAAAATGGTAAAATGCTGACCACTGGTTTTGAATACGAAACCATCTGGGGCTTTGGCGCACACCTTCTTATCGACGATCTCGATTTGATTGCAACAATGGACCGTACCTGTGATGAAATTGGTATGGACACCATTGAAATGGCTAGCTCTCTTGCAATGGCAATGGAAGGCGGCCTTATCGCATGGGGTGATGGCCCAGCTGCACTTGAGTACCTCAGAAAAGTTGGTACCGGTGATCCAGTAGGTCGCATCCTTGGTAACGGCGCAGGCTTTACTGCTGCTGCTTTTGGTGTAGACCGTATCCCGACTGTTAAAAACCAGTCCATGCCTGCATACGACCCTCGTGCTGTAAAAGGTGTTGGTGTTACCTATGCAACTACTCCAATGGGTGCTGACCATACTGCCGGTTACGCTGTATGTCAGAACGTATTGAAGTGCGGTGGTGATATCGATGGTCACGGTAAAGACGGCAACCTTGAAGTTTCTAAAAACCTTCAGATTGCAACCGCAGCAGTTGACTCTCTCGGTCTTTGCCTCTTTGTAGCATTCGCGGTTCTCGATGACGAGCGCGGTGTACCTTGCATGGCTAAACTCGTATCCGGCCTTCTTGGCTCCGAGTACAGCGTTGATGACGTTGTGAACCTCGGCGTGGGTGCTCTTCAGGATGAGCTCGACTTTAACCGTCGTGCCGGCTTCACTGAAAAAGATGACCAGCTTCCACGTTGGTTCACAGAAGAAGCTCTTCCACCTCACAATGTGAAATGGGACTTTACAGCAAAAGAACTTCAGGATGCAAAAGTTTAGCAAACTGAAGTCGCATGAAAATAAAAACGCCGGAGGAGACTCCGGCGTTTTTTTGTTGTTAGGCTATGAATGGTTAAACGACTTTCGTTCTTTATCAGGCGCACATGGTGGATTTTCGTTTAGTTCTGCGATTACTTCGCTAAAGTCTTTTAAGAGCAAGTGGAGCAAATCAACGCTTGTTCCGTGACGCACTACAATACGTTGGACAACTGTTTTTTCGCAATCTGGTGGCAGAGTATACGTCGGGATAAGCCATCCACGCTCTCTGAGTGCATCTGAAAGTTGATAGAGACTGAATGGTGGGGATACTGAGTCTTTAAACTTCCAGCAGATAAGCGGGAGCCCCTTTGAGCTATTGTTCAGGAAGTCGAACATCTTGAATTGTTCAAGCCCGGCTGCAAAATATTGCGCTGCTGCAAAACAGGATTCTTGTACTTTAATATATCCCTCAAATCCTAATCTTAGCAGATTGTAGTATTGTGCGATGACTTCGCCTCCCGGACGGGAGAAGTTCAGAGCGAATGTAGGCATTTGCCCACCAAGGTAATTTACGCGGAAAACAAGATCTTCAGGGAGATCGTTTTCTGTTGCCCAGACAACCCAGCCGCAACCTAACGGTGCGAGACCGAATTTATGTCCTGAGGAATTGATGGATTTTACACGCGGGAGTCGGAAGTCCCATTTGATTTCCGGATGCATAAAGGGGGCAACAAAACCACCGCTTGCTGCATCAATATGCATAGGGATATCAAGTCCAGTTTCTTGCTGTAATGTATCAAGCGCTGCATGAACTTCTTCAATGGGCTCGTAATGCCCTGTAAAGGTCGTTCCAAGCGTTTGTACCACACCTATTGTGTTTTCATCGCAACGAGCAATAACATCTTCAGGAGAAGACATGTAGGTGCCTTCCTGCATGGGGACTTCTCTAAGCTCTATTTCCCAATAGCGGGCAAATTTATGCCAACAGACTTGAACAGGGCCGCAGACAAGATTTGGCTTATCGTATGGCTTTCCTGCTGACTGACGGCGCGCTTTCCATTTCCATTTCAGCGCCATACCGCCCAGCATGGCTGCTTCACTGGAGCCAGTGGTAGAACAACCAATTGCAGGGGAACATGTTGGGTCGTCGCCGCATTCTTTTGCGTTCCAAAGATTAGCAAGCATAGAGACGCATCTGGATTCTATTTCAGCAGTCTGCGGATATTCGTCTTTATCTATCATATTCTTATCAATGCATTCCTGCATGAGATCTTGGACTTCACGTTCTACCCAGGTTGAGCAGAATGTCGCCATATTTTGGCGAGCATTGCCGTCCAATAGTAATTCATCGTGGATCATTTGATAGACGGCTTCTGGATTTCGTTCTTTTCGGGAAATTTTATGGACGTTCAAGGGCTTTGCCATAGCTTCTACTGTGAACAGGTCGTCAATGTTAGCCTTGTGATTATGAAGGGGCATATGTTCCTCTCTACGTTTTGAATCCATTTGGTTAATGAATACAATAAAATAGTTACGTATTGAGGAAAGTATATATTGCGTTGGAGTCTAAAGAAAAGCCAGCATGACATGTGATGATCATACTGGCCTTTCTTAAACATTTTTTAGTAGATGACTGCAAGAGGGCTATCTATGGTGATGCCCGCCATGGTGGCCACCATGATGTCCGCCGCCATGATGTCCATGCTGATGCCCACCATGATGATGGTGGTGATGATGGTGTCCGTGTTTGTGGTAATTAATGTAGTAATGGTTGTTATAGTCGTATGAAGTATACCATGGATTTCTATGATAGTTATATTGTGGATAGCTTCCTGCAGTACATGCCGTAAGTGATGCAAACAGCATGAAGCATCCCGTAAGTAGAATAAGTTTTTTAATCATGTGTCTCGCTCCTTGGCAGCGTTGCGTAAATTCTGGCGTGAATATGCCGGAATAACGCTGCAGCTATGTGTGTCTAATATGACTATAGCAGTAGGAGAGAGCTTAGTTTGAGTATTATCGTCTTGTGGTTATGGGAAATACCCCGCGCAAGACGGGAACTTACGCAAATTGTTGTAAAACTCCTGTATTAGAAAATGTAAGAGCATGTACGCGATCTGAATGCACTGTGGCATTGGCTGTTCTGAGGTCGTCAAAGACGGCTTCGGTAGCCCAAAAATGTTGAAGAGAGAGTGTGTTTGTTATGCGTACAGCACGTATGTTTTCAGGAGCTTTGGCCAGTGCAGCATCAATAACTGCTTTATCTGAAGATAAGGTTATCGGAATTCTGCCACTTGCCCATACGCCGGTTGTAAGAGAGTTTGCATACGTTGCGGCGGTGTCGATTTTATTGGCAAGACGTTGTGGAATAAGATCTGCCATGCCGATTCCGTGTGCATTTCCTTGTGATTGGGGAGTAAGATCAAGGACAGCGAGTGTTTTGTATTCTGGTGTACGGTCACCTGCCATACGTCTCCACGCCCCGATAACATTGGTGTCCATTCCTGTTCCACTGATGTTTTTTCCCATTTCATCAATGATGAGTAGATCAAGTGAATCAACGGGAATACGCGGAAGAATAGCGGAGGATACTGCAAGCAAAGAGGAATCCGTTTTTACGACTTCTTCTGTAGTACACAGCTTGATGGAGTGTAGCTTTTCTACAGCATTTTCTACAACGGCTAGACCGGCAAGCAGGTTGATATTGTCTAAGATACGTAAGGCTGCAGGCTTGATGACTTTTTCAAGCGGGAAGTTGTGCAGATTATCTGCTCCGCGTGGTTTGCCAAGACCGATAGCCAGCATTTTACATAGTCCTGATTCAACTTCGCCGTGGAACAGTGTGTGGGGTTTAACTCTGTTCATTACGAAAACATAGTCAGCTTCTAGAGCATCTTTTGCTACAAAAACTTCTGGACCCTCATCCAGTCGCCCAAGGCTGACCGTTTCAATAGAGGACACAATAGGGCAACCGGCTGACTCTTCAGTAATCCCCAGTTTATTGAGAATCGCTGTTTGGCCTTCTGCCGTGGAGCCACCGTGTGATCCCATTGAAGGGATAATGAAAGGCTTCAGACCCAATTTTTTGAGATTTCCAACTACCGCGACGAGTAAAGGCACAATACGGTCGATTCCACGGGAGCCGACGGTGATGCCTACACGTTTACCTTTTGCATCATTTGGACAGGAAAAAGAAGCAAAGACCGCGTCAACGGTCTTTGCAATATCATCAATCTGAGAGGTCTCAAATGTTTGTTCAACATCATAGAATAGAGGGTATGTCATGGGTATCCTGTTAGGCTGCTTCTGTCAGTGTGGAGTCGTCCAAGGCTTCTTCTATTGAAAATGCATTGGTATATTTCAGTATTCCTGTGAGGATAGCAAAGATACCGACACCTATCCAGCATTGAAGCTCCGGCAGAACGTATAGCAATATTGCAGTTCCACCGAATGCAAGCCGTAACAGAGGGTGGAGTCGACGGATATATACTCCTTCCAATGATACTGCTGTACAGAAGAGTGCCAGCAGAATGATGCCGATGGTCAGTACTGTTTGCCAAAGCGGGCCTAAGAAGAGAATTGCCGGTTCATATACAAACATGATCGGGATAATAAAAAGGCCGCTTGCGAGTTTAAAGGCATGCATGCCTGTTTGAAATGGGTCTGATTTAGCAATTCCTGCGGCTGTGTATGCGGCAAGGCATACTGGCGGCGTAACGTTTGCTGACTGTGAGTACCAGAATATAAGCAGGTGAGCTGCCAGCAGGAATATGGTTGCATGTTCTGTTGGAACTTGTGTGCTGACAATGGCAAACAATGCTCCGGCGGCGGTCGGGTCAGAAATCATATCGAGACTTAGCCCCATGGACTCAATGAATTGAGGTTTAACCGCAAGAACATATCGAAGTTTAATAAGGTTTACTAAGAACGGTGCACTAAGAGTGGCAAGAATGATGTAGGATGCTGTAACAGGGAGTCCCATCCCAAGGATAAGCGATGCTACACCTACAAGGCCGATAGTAACCAGCAGGCTGGAGCCGGCAACCGTTGAGATAAGCATTGAGAATTTTACTCCAAGGCTTACTAACAATACGATTCCGATAACAACGCCTGAACAGAGCAGGATGATAGCTGTAGCAACCATGTTTTTCCCGCCGAGAGCCAGAGCATCGATGATGTCCATAAGCCCCATACGGTGATTCTTTGTCAGCCAGCTTGCACCAATGATCGCAGCAATTGCACAGCACGCAGCGTATGTAGGGGTGTAGCCAATGCTCATAAGGGTAATGAGGACGCCGATAGGAATAAAAAATGGCCAGCCCTCTTTGAGAACATCAAAGAAACGTGGAATATTTTCTTCTGCTGTTGGCTGTAATCCCTCACTTCGAGCGCGTGAGTGAACAAAGAAGATTACGCTGACGAAGTAAAGGATTGCTGGGATAAAGGAAATTGCAACAATTTTAAGATACGAAATCTGTGTCCACTGCGCCATAACAAAGGCACCTGCGCCCATAATCGGGGGCATAATCTGGCCGCCAGTACTTGCGGCAGCTTCAACAGCAGCAGCAAATTTCGGGCTGAATCCGGTACGCTTCATCATTGGAATTGTAATGGAGCCGGTACTTACTGTGTTTGCAACAGCACTGCCAGAGACAGACCCCATAAGTCCGCTGGAGAATACGGCCATTTTAGCAGGGCCACCCACGCTGCGTCCGACAAGTGATATAGCGAGTTTTATGATAAAATCACCCGCTCCTGATTTAACAAGGAAAGATCCGAAAAGCACAAACAAAAATACGTAAGAAGCCGATATGGTTGCAATGCTTCCGAATATTCCATCAGGTGCAAAGTACATCCTGTATAAAACTCGTGAAAGCGTTACACCCGGAAAGTTCCAGTTACCTGAAAGGAACTGTCCCCAGTACAGGGCGTAGCTTAAAAAGAAAACAGCAAGCAATGGAATAATCTTACCGGCTGCGCGTCGCGCAATTTCAAGCATAAGCAATAAGGTCAGACCGGCAAAAAAGATATCAAGCCCTATCATTTGTTCATTACGGGCATGTAGCGCGTCTTCAAAGAATACAAGGTACAGTCCACAGATGATACTGAGAATCGCTAGTGTCCAGTCTAAATACGGTTTTTTATCCAGACAATTGCTGTTGAACGGGTAGATCATAAAAGCAAGTGGCACAAAGAACGCAAAGTGCAGGGCGTTTCTATGGATTTCCGGCATAAGCCAGACAGTGTTTGTAAGTATGTGGAATACGCTTGCCACAATACACAAGCAATAAAAAACAACAGCAGGGCGACCGGTCAACTCGCGTGTGCTGACCATTACCTCACCGGAGTCTTCAGTTGCTTTGACTCCCTTTTTTCTAAACAATCCCATATCAGAACCTTATTCAATAACGTTTGAGCTGTGTGAATCACAGCAATCAGTAGTACATACCATTGTTATGCTGCATAGAAGACATCGATGTTAATGGCAGGTAATGGCTTCAATGCACGTGCAAGAATTGTTTTGCTCATAGTGCCTATGTACAAAGAAGCAGAGCAGCGTGAAAGTATGCATAAGAAAAGGTTGAAATATAAAAATTCAACCCAACATTGTGCTAAGCAAAAGTGAAGGCCGTAATAGCGGTGCCATCAAAAATCTGTGGAGCAGCTCTTCGTTAAGAACTGCTCCACAGCTGTTATTGGTAGATGACTGTGGATTTTTTATTTTGCAATTAAGCGTTCTGGAATTTCTACGCCAACTTCTAGGTAATATTTTACTGCGCCCGGATGCAAAGGAACAGGCAGGCCATACAGTGCGTTATCCAGCTTCATATTTTTTGTTGCGGAGTGGATGGTGCCGAGGAAGTTGAGATTCTCATAAATGGTTTTGGTAACCTTGTAGACAACTTCATCAGGAAGGTCGGCACGTACTGCAAGGAAGTTTGGCTGTGCAATTGTGCGGATATCTTTTTCTTGGCCAGGGTATGTTTTCGCAGGGATTACATAACGGTACCAAATTGGAAATTCTTTCTGGATGTGGGCAAGCTGCTCGTCAGAAAAATCAAGTACGGTAGCCTTGCCGTGGCTCATGGCAAACAGTTGAGTAATAGCTGCTGCAGGAACACCGGCAGGAATGTTTGCACCTGCAATACGGTTATCCAGCATAGCTTGTGTTGAAGGGGTGTAACCCAAGAATTCGAGTTTCAGCTTGTTTGGGTCAATGTTAAGCACGTTCAATAAAGCCCTACCGGAGCCTTCCGTGCCACTGCCTCGTTTGCCGATAGAGAAGCGCTCTGTCAGTTCCGCAAGATCGGCAACAGTTCCGGTTTTTACGTATTCATTCATCAGGGCAAAATGTTCAACATTAGGCCAGAGCATTGTGACTGAGCGGAAGGAGTCTACAGGCTTTCCTTCGTAGAAGCCTTTACCGCGGGAAGCCTGAAGGCCAAACAGTGATTGCAGGATAGCAAAGTGAGCCTCACTGTTATTGAGCATTTCAATGTTTTCACCGGAGCCTGCGGAGTTGATTGCAGTAGCAGTGATACCATCATTTTTGGCAAGTTTTAAGCTGATAAGAGTGCCGATGCCAACACCAACAGGGTAATATGTTCCACCTGTGGTGGCAGTAGCAATTATGAGACGCTTATTGTTCTGAGCCATAGCAGGAATGCTCATGGTCAATAACGCAGCAATGATAACGAGAGAACAGAATTTACGCACAGTCACACTCCTTGTTAGTAGTAAAATGTAGAAAGAACAGATTGTTGAAAGTTGAATGTCAGGGCTTGACAAGATTGTCAACAATTTTGTTGTATGAATTGTTAGACATCAATTGTACGATAGCTGGACATAGGATGCTAGATATTTTACTCAGCGTCTTCCCTTTTGTGGAAAGTTGGGTATTATCCAGACCGCCTTTTTTATGGTGGTTTTTCTAAAAGATAGTAATGGTAGGAATTTGGTATGAAGGACTGTCCACCTAGCCAGCGTGTAGCTGATCACTTGGAAGATCTTATTCTTTCGGGTCAGCTGTTACCAAGGGAGCGCCTTGGTGAAACAGACATGGCAGATAGGTTTTCCGTTAAGCGTCACGTAATTCGTGATGCCTTCAAAACACTCGAGAGCAAAGGGCTTCTTGAAATTAAGCGATACAAAGGCGCGCGCGTTGTCAGTCTTTCTATGAAAGAGATAAGCGATGTTTTTGATATCCGTATTAATCTTGAGCGCTTTGCATACAGCCTTGCTTTGAACAATATGCGGGAGGAAGATTTTGAAGGGTTGCAAACAATAGCCCAGAAATTCCTTGATAGTGTGGATACCGCAAGTATTGAAGAGTTAAGCAGACTGAATACGGAGTTTCATAATATTATCTACAAACGGGCAGATAATATTCCGTTGCTCGAAATCATTACAGATTTGCACATTAAGCTTTACATTACACGTTTTGCTGCATGGGATAAGCGAGAAAATATTATCCAATCAGGAGAAGAGCATTTTGAATTTATTGATGCTTTGAGGAAAAAAGACCTTGGAGTATTAAATGACCTTGCCCGTAGGCATATTTACAATTCAAAGATTGCATACGAAAAGCGCGTGTCCAAAATTACTCCACTTGCTTTATGTGAAAAGGAAGTTGGATTTGAGTAAAAGAGGGTCGAATATCGTCGGATATTCGACTTTTTTTATGAAGCTATATGAAGATGAGTCTGTTGCAAAAAGGCGGCTACCGGGTGGTGCCGCCTTTTTATATGCTGACTCAAGCAGGGTGTTTATTCTTTAATAACAGCTGTAAGACTTGGAGCTGGTTTGAACGAAACAGTTTTTTCACCGTTCACGTTGGTAACCGTGAATTCTCCGAAGCCGCTGAAATCAATTTTCTGTCCATTTTTTAGTCCCATGACAATTGCTGCTTTAACAATGTCAAAGGCTAAGAATGCTTCATACTCATCTTTAAATTTATCACCCATTGCAGTTGTAAGGTTGTTTACAACGTTCTTGGTGTATCCGGCAATCGGATCATGTTTAACGCGTTCCCGTACAGCTTGAATATCGGGCGCTACAACTTGGCATTCTTCTGAAGAACATGACATGCAGACGCCAGGATAATCTTGGTTAGCCATGAAAAATCTCCTTTCAGTATAAATGTTCTGCAAGGATAGCATGCCCAGTTTACTTCGGTCTATTTTATAGGGGGTAGAACTTTTACTCTGCGAAGCTTGATCAAAGCCATAGAGGGAGATAACAACTCTTCTGCACACAATTCACAACCTTTTATAATCGCATGAATAGATTTTTATTTCGTAAGGAGTAAGAGATGAAGAATCATCCCTTGCACATAGATATTTCAGAGAATCATCCTGCATATCTGTGGGCAAAGAAGCAATCAGACTCGGTGAATGCCTTTGGGCACATAGGGACTCACTTAGATTGCTACACCGCACAACCGCAATGTAGTTCATATAAAGTTGATGTAGTAGTTTTTGAATGTAGAGAAGGTATGCCCACTGTCGCTGACTTTGGAAAATTTGATCTAAAAGGAAAGGCCGTAGTATTATATACTGGTGTCTTAGACCGTTGTGGTTATGGGACTGATGAATATGGGCAGCAAAATACTTTTTTAACCAGTGATGCATTGGATGCGTTGTTAGCCGCAACACCGTCATTTGTACTGATAGATGCATGTGGAATTGGCGGTCATGGCAGCGAGCATCAAGAGTTTGATATGCGTTGCGAGAAGCATGGATGCTTTGTTATTGAAAACATTTTGTTAACTGCTGAGAGTGTGAAATATCTTTCGTCTGTAAAAATTGATATTGATCTATCAACTCCATCAACAGGCAAGCGTTGTCAGGTATGGGGACAGACAGAATAAGTTTGATATCCTATACAAATGTAAGGTTCTTTTACTTGACCACTAAATCTGCTTACGATAAAAATCTTTCCGCACATAAGCCAACATAGCTCAGTCGGTAGAGCAACTGATTCGTAATCAGTAGGTCGTCGGTTCAACTCCGATTGTTGGCTCCAAGATATTACAAGGGTTTACGTCACATTTTAGCGTGTGGTGCGAACCCTTTTTTGCGTCCAACTCTCGTTTTGTCCCACCCCTGTCCCACCAAGTTATCACTGCGAGTAATCCACCAACGATTATTCAGCAGCATCTATACACCTGTCGCCGCGCTAGCGGCATCCTTCATTCATGTCGTGCGCGACCGTATGGGAGCGTTCGACTCTCCGGTCGTGTTTTCCATCTTTATCCCCTCCCCCTGTTTTCAAGAAAACGACAAAAACTCTAAGGATCACCAAGCAGAGGCCATCTTGCCAGCAGGAGAGCGTAGGTTCTTTCGGGAGGTTGATCTCACAGGGGTCAGCGTAGGCGCGTGGCGTTTGCGGAGTGGTGGTTGGGGAATTTCTGAAAATTTGAAAAACGTGCTTCTGGCGCGGGTTTCGACAGTTTTTTCCATTCAAAATGACCGTATTCTGCGTCCAGAGAAAGTTTGGCCGAGAGGGCAACTTAATCATTTGGCTAAGAGGTCAGCTCGCAGGGCTAACAGCTTGGCTCATGGGACTAACCGCTTATCTGGTGATTTGATTCATCAGGCTAAGAGGCCGGATAGCGTTTTTGCGAATGCGGCTATCTATATGACTCACTCAGCTAGTGCTGTGTCGTGCCCAATCTATACGCTTCATTATGAAGAGAGCGCGGATCTGCGCTTGGGGAACTTGGAGCACCATGTTCCGGATGAGCCGCTTCGCTTTGAGGTTCAGCAGCTACTTATGGTGAACCATTCCCAATACGATTCGAGATGCATTTTGTATGCGCTGAACCGCGCTCTCAATGTTGTTTCGCACGTTGTCCGGAAGAGAGGGCAACGCACGAAGCCCCTCCAGCTGGTCGGACTGAAGAGATGGCGTGCTCAACCATACTGCATTCACATGCGTAGGCAATATGTGGTTCTCTTTCTTATTCTTACCGTGGAGGTACGTGATGCCTAAGACTCCGAAAATTTCGTTGGAAGATATCAAAGAGAAACATCTTTCTGAAATGACGCGCGATGAGTTGCGTGTGCTGATTACCCAGCAGGTAAAGGAGGAAGAACAGGCCGCGTGGGATGAAGCGCGTAGGAAGTTTCCTGACAAGCTTGATGTGAACAGGGAAACACCGCCGCCTTCGTATGCCATTTGGCAGGGCTTAGCGCCGAAGGAAGAGAAGCCCAAAACGTACTCCATAAAGCAGCTTTCACACTACATGCACAGGAACGAGCTGGGCGATCTGGAGATGCTTTTGAACGCAAAGAGGGGGAAGTTCTGCTTTGATAAAAAAGCCGGAGAATGGTGGCGATTTGACGGAGTATGGCGGCCTGATGCTGTGAGTGATTTTGGCAGGGAGGTAATGAACCTTGCTGAACATTATGACAGCGCAGCCAAGAAGCAGTGGAAGGTGGTGATGAACCCCAAGACCGTACAGGAAGGCAAGCTTACTGAAGCAAAGTCTCTGCATAAGGCTTTTACATCCAGAGCGAAATCGTTGCGCGGCAGCGCACGCCGAACATCGGTAATGCGCACAGCAGTTGTAGGAGAAGAATCCATGGCGATGTCAGGAGAGGAAT
The DNA here is from genome assembly GCF_015482765.1 of Halodesulfovibrio sp. Taxonomy (GTDB): domain Bacteria; phylum Desulfobacterota; class Desulfovibrionia; order Desulfovibrionales; family Desulfovibrionaceae; genus Halodesulfovibrio. The sequence goes on along the minus strand of NZ_JADMLB010000076.1, from coordinate 51,096 downwards.
GGGACAGGTATCCGACGTTATTGGCAGCACAGAACGGCTATGTGGATCTGGAAACAGGCAAGCTCTATCCTCCAGATCCGAAGATGTTTATCCGCCAGCGATCTCCCTATCCATATGTGGGATTGCATGCCCGAGATCCGTTCTTTTCTGACATGGTTTTCAAGCTGCTGTGCGGGTCGCACGGGCTTATGTCTTACGTACGAAAGGTGATTGGTTATGCGGCAACAGGGCTGCTTACGCATAAGGAATTTTATGCGGCATTTGGCCCGTTGGGGAACAATGGCAAGTCTATGTTCTTCAATGCCATTTGTGACGTGCTTGGGGATTACGCAGCCACTTTGCGCACGGAATTGTTGCTGGAAGGAAAGATGCAGAATAACGAGGATCCGTTTTGGATTGCTATGCGAGATAAACGCATGGCTGTAGCCAGTGAGGCGAAGAAAGGGAGTAAATTCAGCATGGACAGGATTAAACTTGTGACGGGAGCAGACACGACTGTTGTGCGCGGATTGTACGAAGCGCCCACTGAAATTCGCATGCCTTGCAAGCTGTTTTTGCACACAAACTACATTCCGCGAGCACATGGCGGTGACCATGCTTTTATGGATCGTTTACGCATAATTCCGTTCACAGCGCGTTTTGTGAATGACGCAAAAATGGTCAATGAGGAAAAACACATTTACATGGGAAAACCCATGAATGTCATTGAAAATAAACTAAAAAACGCTGGTCCGGCGATTCTCTCTTATGTCGTAAATGGCGCAAGAATGTACCTAAATGGAATGGATTTGACGCCTCCCGCAGAAGTGCAGGAATACACCAAAGAATACATTGAAGACGCTGATGTTATTGGTGAATTTCTTAAAATGAGGTGCATTTTAGGAGAAAATCAAAAAAACCAAGTTAAGCCACTTTTTAGCGCTTTTAAGGCGTTTTGTGTGCAAGAAAAGGACAAACCGGAAAAAGCGATTCCAGTCTTTAGCAGTTTTGTTTCTGACCTTGTTCGACGTGATGGAATTACAAAGAAAACAACTAATTATGCGTTCTTTTATGGTGTGAGTTTACGTCCTGAATTCCAAAATGAGAAGCAGTGATGCTCCAAAAAAACTCTAGAGTTGCATAAAACTCTAGATCAACTCTGTGAGCAAATCTATCTTCTAAACCCCTTTTTTTATTTCTTTTCTTTTCTTTATCTAGAGTTATAGAAAAAGAAAGAAGGAAAAGAGAGAAATAAAAAAAAGGGGGAAAAGAAGAAAAATAATAAGAATCGTTTTTTTTAAAATTTCTCTTGGTGGCTCCAAAAAACTCTTTTTTTCTATTTTTGGCGAAAAGTCTTCTGAAAATCAGGGTTTGCGCAGATAGAGTTTATTTAGAGAAATAGAGTTGCCTCTAGTTCGATGAAAAGACCGCCGAGTGAGATTGAAAGGAGTTTAATATGGGCGTTGCTATGCAGCTTCAATTTGCGGACAGAGAACGGATTGCGAGAAGCATACTTGTCGACGATAAGCCGCTTCATGGCGAAAGGATTCCTGCGAATTGTCCGTTTCACAAGGAGGGAACCCCTGGAGGAGCTTTTTTTTACTACCCCTCGAAAGACATTGGCAGGTGCCACAGCTGCGGTGAATGGACCGATTTGGTGGGCATTTTCAATGCGGTGAACGGTCGGGCGTATGACGACGGGCAAGGATATCTTGAGTTTGTTTCCACGTACCTTGACGATTCTGTGCACTTTAAGCCCAGAGAGCGCAAAGCGTTTGTTGCAGCTGAGCAGCCGAAGTGGAAGCCAAGAGCCTACGATATGCCGCCGGAGCGATGGAGTACGAAAGCGCTGGAGTTTGTGAACGAATGCGTGGACGCGTTGCAGCGTAACGAAGAGCAGCTTGCCCGTCTAAAAGACTGGGGTATTACGCCTGCGGTTGCCAAGGCTGCCAAGATTGGCTGGTTTTCCGCAGCAGGTGAGCGTGGAGAGGTTGCCTACCGCAAGGTGACACACTGGGGTTTGCCCATGCAGCGGAATGCCAAGGGCAACGAGCGGTGCATACGGCTGCCGAAAGGGTTTGTTTTTTGCGGCTACAGGTTTGACGGCAGCCAGTACCGCATAGCGCGCATGCACATACGCTGCGAGAACGCAGGCGTTGATGGCTTGCCAAGCTATTTGCAGATTACCGGAGGGAGTTCCCAGTACTACGTTTTCGGCAAGCAGGATTCCAAGATATGGGTGATTGTTGAGACGGTACGTGATGCGATTTTGATATGGCAGGAGCTTGGTCACTTTGGCGTAAGCGTGATGGCCATTGGCGGCGCTTCCAACAGACCGGACGACGGGGCGCATAAACTGCTGCTTGAAGCTGAGCTGATTATTAACGCCATGGACGCGGACACAGCGGGCGAGAAAAACAGCTGGAAGTTTAACGCGGATGCACACGGGCAGTTTGCATGGCAGGTGGAATACCCGCACACGGTTCGGTGGCCTGTACCTAAAGCGGCAGGCAAGGATGCAGGGGATCTGCCCCGCAGCGGAATGAACGTGTGGGACTGGTTTTGTGCAGGATTGCCTGAGGAAGTTTTGCGGAAGGTAGAGGGCGAGAGAGATAGAAAATTGCGGGAAGCGGCGGCAACACAGCCGAGCGGCAAGGAGGCAGCGTAAGATGGCAGGCGAATTTTTTGAAAACGTGAATCAGGTTCACACGTATTTGCAAAGCAAGGGCTGGAAGATTGCCTACAACACTCTGCGCAAAGCCATTGACGACAGGAAACTGGTGGAACGTAGAAAGGGCGGGTTTGCCCAGCGTACGGTTGACCAGTTTGCTCGCGTTCACCTTGCCAAAAAAGTGGACCCGACACCGGAACCTGAACAGCCGGCAGAGGAAAAAGTAACGCCTGGACTGCATGAGCAAAAGCTGAAGCGCCAGATTAGCGGCTTGGAAATGAAAGAGCGTCGCGAGCATTTTGCTTTTATGCGTGAGCGCGGCCTGTATACCCAGACCGTGACGGTTGAGCGTGAGCTTGCGGACAGGTGGATGTCTATGAAGCTGTTTTTAAGCTCATGGCTTGTGGCGGAAGCGGACACCATTCTTGCCATGCTGGGCGGAGATCTGGAACAGGCGGAGCGTGTGGCGGAACTAGTGCACGGCGAGAAAGTGCGTGCGGATGCACTGAGCCAGCACATATTTTCCCGCAAGGCTGAGCTTGTGGATCTGTTCCGCAAGGGGCTGACAGAAGCCTTGAACAAGTTCGGCAGCGGGCAGTGGTTTACGGAAGAAATGCGCGAGGCATGGGAAGAGTTTGAACTGAACCGTGAAGATGCCAGCCGTGAAGCAGCGGAAGACGTGCTTGAGCTGCTGGGTGCTGACATTGAGCCGGAAGCTGTGGAAGCCATTTTAGCCCGTTACTGGGTATTACCGAAGGAGGCAGCCTGATGACGTATTTACCACCGCCTTTTGAACTGCGTGAAGGAGAAAAGCAGGTGCTTGTGGTTCGGGAATGGCTTTCTACGTATGACTTTTCCCGCAGGCACTTCTTCCTCGTTACCGGCCCGTTTAAGGGGCAGAACTTTCGGCACGACATCATTCCCTGGGCAAAGCACATCATGGACATGTGGGACAGACCGGAAGTACGCGAGATCATCATTTGCGGTACTTCGCAGGTTGCTAAAACTTCCATTGCCTATGACTGCCTGCTTGCAAACCAATACCGTTCTCCTGCTCCTGCAGGGCTTGGTATGCCGGACAGGGAAAACCTGAAACGCGTAATGGACGAGAAGATAGCGCGCCATATTCTGGCTTCCAGTGAGCTGCGCAGAATGCTTTCCGACGGGGAAACCGTGAACAAGGGGCAGGTTCGATTTAAAGGCTCCACCATTTACGGCATGTATTCACACTCTGAAGCTTCCATGTCTTCCGTGACTATGCGTGATCTTGGCTTGGATGAAGAGGACGCCTACGCACCGTATGCAGTGCAGACCATGATGGAACGCCAGATCTCCTATGGGGATGAAGCAAAGACCATGCGTTATTCCAAGCCGCGCGGAAGCGAAAAGAATTCTTCCATATGGCGCGGGCTGAAGCATGACGCACAGGTGATTTACCAAGTGCGGGCGCGTTGTCCGATTGAGCTTTGCGGACATAGGCAGGTAATGACCGACAAGAACATTGTTGTGCCGCGCCTGTGTAAAAGCTGCGGTTGGCAGGGCTTTCCTGATGCTGAAACCTGCCCGCACTGCGATGGCAGAATGGAAACCATAAGCGACCCGCAGCGTATTCTGGTGCAGGATTTAGCCCGTTATCGCTGCGAGAAATGCGGTGCGCTGTGGAACGACCACATGCGTGATTTGGCTGTGCGCGGCGGTGACATGCATGCGGAACGCGAAATAGAGCGCCCCACAAAAGTGGGCTACCACTTCCCGAGCTGGGTTTCTCCTTTTGTGAAACTCTCCAAGGTGATGTCTGACTGGTTCAAGGCGTACAACAGCGGCGACCCTAAGCTGCTGCGTAAGTATGACAACGACCACAAAGCCATGCCGTACAAGGTGCAGGCAGTGCAGACGGACGCGGATGTGCTGCGCAAGATGGTGCGCCCAGACTGCGAGGCGATGGTGGTGCCGGAAGGCGTGCTTGCCTTAACTTGCGGCATTGATATGCAGATGGCGGGCTTTTGGTTTACCGTGCGCGGCTGGATGCGAACCCGTGAATCATTCCTCATTCAGTACGGTTGGCTTGATTCATGGCAGGACGTGGAAGAGCTGCTGTTCAACACTACCTTCCCGCATGTGAGCCGGACAAATGTGCGTTATCCGATCTGGCGCGCGGGCATCGACATCGGTGGCGGTGAAACCGAAATTGAGGGCTGGTCAAAGACGGACGAGGTGAAAAACTGGCTTGTGACGCTTCCGAGTCGTGGTTTTCCTGACAACGTTGTTACCGGCATCAAGGGTGCTTCCAGAACGCAGCAGCTGACAGTTCGCGCATCGCGCATGCAGCTTAACCCGCTGGATGCGGCAGCAGGGCAGGACAAGATTGGCTTGTACACCTTGGACACCAACGACCTGAAGGACACTATTTTTTCCGCACGGATTGGTGAAGATGCACGGCAGCCCATGTGGCTACACAAGGATACGGACGAGCGGTATTTTACCCAGATGACAGCGGAGGAGCGGGTGGAAAAAGAAAACGGAACTGTTGCATGGCGCGCTAAAAGCGCCAACAACCACCTGCTGGACTGCGAAGTGTACGCAGCGGCCTGCGCCCACGCAGACTGGATGCCTGCACTGGTTACACTGGATCAGCCGTACTGGAACGTAGTAACCCCGAAAGTGGAAGCGCCTGTTGTGCAGGGGCAGCCTAAAGCCTTTAATGGCCGTATGAAACGGCTGGGGAGGATTAACCCAAATGCAAGATAACAAGAAATGCATAGCGGATTTGCATAATCTTCCGAAAGAAACCTTCCGCAAGATTATGCGCGAGGTGAGTAAAGCAAAGGCTGTGGACTTCAATGCAAAAAAAGGAGCCGTATGTCCCGTTTGCGGCGCTGAAAGGTGCAAGGTGACCCGAAGTATGGGTTGGTACGAAAACGTCCACGAGAGGTATCACAAATGCGAAAAATGCGGACATTGTTTCAAGAGTGTTGACGTGGCTTAGTCTGTTTAGTTGAAAAGTGCATTTATTCAGAAAATTAAACAGGTTATCGCACGTTTAAAAATTAATTATACAACGTGAATTAATGGCAAACAGTACCCACTGTTTGCCATTAATTTTGCTTAAATTTCATCAAGTGTTACCGCAACGGTCGGTTCGTTTTCCCGCCCTTTTGCAATTCGTGCGAGATCTGCATCTTCAAGCTGCTCCATAAGTGCTTCCCAAGCCTTGGCAGGGACGCAATAAAAGACCGTTTCCCCGTTCTCCAGAATAGCGACAGGGGAGCCGTTGCCTTTCTGGACTGTTTTCAGTGGGGAGTTTTGGAGTTCTGTGATGGTGGCGGTGTTTTTTAGCATTAGGTGCTCAATATAGTTTGTAAAAATATATAATTAAAAATGAAAATATGATTATCAAGTTATAATTTTTAATTATCAGATGTTGAGTGCCAAATATTGACAGAGAAGAGTTTGGTTTCTCATAATGTAAAAAAATAGGTGATAACTATGGAATTTCCAATAGAAATAAATTGCATGCGGTTTGGTGTAAAGACCGAGCTTTTGATTAGGTCAGGAATTACAACTATTCTTGGACCTAATGGTAGTGGAAAAACTCAATTAATGAGGGGGATGCAACAGGCTTTAGGTTCTATTTTTTGTAGTAAGAAGGTCGTGTTTGTATCAGCAGGAAGAGTAGGACAGTTTGAGTCTTATCGAGCTGACTGTGATGGTCAGCGTAATGGACGTATAAACTATGATGGCGCACAGTTTGCGTACAAGAAAGATGTTGTTCGGCAGCACCAAATAGAGACGTTAAATGGTGGTTTTTTAACATTTTCTTCCAGACCAGATATTCGGCTTAAAGTTCAGGAAAGGTTAAGAAAGTTGTTGCAGCGTGAAGTTACCGTTAACTGGGACACAGGCTCTTTAAAAATTTTTTTTAGTACAAGTAGTGACCCAGAAGCAAAAGAATATTCTGCGGGACGTGAAGCTTCTGGTTTACTTCACGTTGTATGTCTATTGGCTAGATTGTATGATGATGACATTGGAGTGCTTTTTTTAGATGAGCCAGAAGTTTCATTGCATCCTCAACTTCAATTGTTTTTGCAAAATGAAATTAGTCGGGTAGCTGGATACCCAACAGAAAACAGTTACAAGAAGATAATTATTCAGGCGACACACTCAGCAGAAATGTTTTCTTTGCGCACTAGGGATGATTTGTCATCATTGATTTTTTGTAATTCTGCTTATGCCCTGCCGTTACAAATTGACCCAGAGCATGAAGTGCTCAAGGGTAGGAAGGTACAAAATTTATTAGCAAGATTGCGGCATGGTCACAAAGCAGCTTTGTTTGCCTCCAAACCTTTTTTAGTGGAGGGGATTTCTGATGAATATTTTGTTAATTTTTTGTCGGGGCATTTCGACTTTCATATCGAGGCAACAGGATCTTACGTTTTACCTGTATTAGGTAATGATGAACTGCTTTCCTCTGTTAAGCTGTTTAATTTGATGGGTAAAAAATGCATTGTTCTTACTGACCCTGATACGCTTGTCGATAGTTCAAAATTTGCTCTTCATATGCTTTCAGATCAGCCAGAGCTTGATCAAGAGCTTGCAAAAGATGGTCATGATTCTTGTCATCAATTGGCAAAAAAAGTGTTGGATGATTTTAAGAAACTGGTTGCCACAAATTGGGATGATATTAAGCAATACGCATGTCAACATGCATATTGGTCAGGCGAGCAGGAAGACGCAAAGGATATTGAAAAAGAAAAAAGGCGAGCTGCATTTTGTAGTTTATTTTGTATTCCCGATGAAGAGCTAAGAGCGATGGCGGGAGGAGCTTTCCTTATCATCAAGAGTCGATTGGAAAAGTTATTAACGACGCTAACTTGCGTTGGTTGCTTTGTTTTACGAAAAGGAGCTATAGAGTCTTATTATTTGGATGGCACAGCTGAAGGTAACAGTGATAAAATTAACCGTGTGCTTCAAGAGATAGAAAAAGCTTCAGCTCTTTCAATAGATAAGGTTAAAGCACAGTATGGTGATTTGTATGATGCTGTGAAGTTTGCTGCTAAAGGTGTCCTTATTGATGAAGCCGAATCAATGCAAGATATGCTTTTGAATGTTGTGCCAGCCGTTGTGAATAGGCTTTCTAATATTACTAATGCTCAAGAAGCCGCACAAATGGCGAAGAGGCTTTCTCCTGAAAAGGCATCTCTTTTTACGTATGAAGTTTCGGATAGTAAGTTGGTTGTAGGTTTGAAAAGCCCAATTATTGATGTTAAAGGCTTTCCAATTGTGATTTCAAAGGATGATAACCCTTACAAATTAATTGAGGAAGCAATACGTAACATTACTTCATAGTCCAATGGTCGTATGGTTGTAATTTTGCCTCCTCCTTGACACCCCAACAACATCCATGCTTAATAAAAAAAGGTGCTTGAAACACACCTAAGAACAAGCGGCTAACCGCTCCCGTCAGCAGTGGCTTTTTTATGCCTTTTTTCCAGACGTTCCTTGGGAAAGGTGTATCCAAAATTAATTTGCCTCTATTTTGTCGGGAGTCTGCAAGCCATACAATACCCGTATGGGAAAAGTTTGCAGGGCGCACTTGTTCGCGTTGTTTCAAGCTCCCGACATTTTTTATTTTCAGGTCTTGAAACAACCGAGAACAAGGAGGCACCATGCCTAAATCAACCACTCCCGCGGCTCTTATGAGCCATCTCAACGACATTCTTTACCCAATTCAAGCGTATGCTGAGGTTCTGCAAAGCAGTGACAAAGATCACGCTTCTCTTGCAGGTTTTGTTCTTGATGCCCTCTGCAATGATGCAGAAGGCAAGATGGAAAAGCTTAGTGATGCATTAGAAGCGCAGTTTGGCAGCTTTGGGGTGCTTAATTCCTGCCCGACTGAAATAGTACTAAAGAGTCAAGTTACAAAAGTGAATTAAGTTACGTTGTACTTTTTTCTATTTTAACTTCACCAAGTTCTCCGCTGTGTGTAATGAATATATCAATTGTTGATACTTTGTATGCACAAGTGCGGGTTAGATACGCACTATAATGCGAAAACCTTTCCGGAGGGTTTATGTCTGATTTAGTACATTTTGATTTTGGTATGAATACCGTAAGAACGTTGTTACGTGATGGCGAAATATGGTTTGTGGGGAAAGATGTAGCAGAGGTGTTGGGATATGCCCGTTCTGCGGATGCAATCCGTATGCATTGCAAAGGGGTCGATGAAATGGAGACCCCTTCGGCTGGCGGCATGCAGAAAATGAAAATTATCCCTGAACGCGATCTGTATCGTCTCATTTTCCGTTCCCGTCTCCCTGAAGCTGAACGGTTTGAAGACTGGGTAGTGAGTGAAGTGCTCCCAGCGCTTAGAAAGAACGGAACCTACACTATAGAACGTGAGGAAGAACCTTGCGAACTGGATCACACTCAGTTGCCTGATGAAGTATTGCATTTGAAGCCGCATGTGCGTTCCCAAGTTTTGAGCTGCGCTTTGCAGGCTGCAAAGATGGACGACAATACCCCTGAGCGGATTGATTACTACTTCACAAAATATGCTGCGATGGTTGGTGCAAGACCTGCGATGCTCAGTAAGACTCCATTGCACCGTAGTGGTCAAATCTACCAAATGGTTGAAGAGTGGTTGGCTTGCGATAAACTAGAGCCAGCAACAAACAGAGCTTCAAAGTACCGAGTACAAAGTAAGCACCTGTATAAGCGTTTCGAAAAGTGGTGCTTCATGAAAGGGATACAGGATATCCCCGGACATCACTCTTGGGCGCGTGAAGCAAGAAAAATTCTTCCGTATCAGAAAAGCAATTACTACTTTTTCTACGTGAAGGAACAAATTGTAGAACGCGCAGCGTAGGTTGTGTGAAAGAAATGAAAAGCGGCTCTTAGGAGCCGCTTTTTTTTGTGGGAGAACAAGCCGATTTTTACTGCTGACATGCGCCTACAGATTCACAGCTTGGAATGGAGTTTAGTTCTGCAAGGTGTTTTGCCTGTGCTTTGGAAAGGTCATGCTGCGTTTGCAGGTTGAGCCAAAACTCAGGACTGGTGCCGAAGAACTTTGCAAGCCGTATTGCAGTGTCTGCTGTTACGCTGCGCTTCTCGTTTACGATTTCAGTAATACGAGAGAGCGGCACGCGCAGGAAGCCGGAAAGCTTGTTGGCCGAAATGTTCCACGGCTGCATAAATTCTTCGCGCAGAATTTCGCCTGGATGTGTTTTTATACGCATACTCACCTCACGCGGTTAGTGGTAGTCGACAATTTCAATCTGCGCTGCTGTGTTGGTGCGTTCGTCCCAGCAAAAACAGATGCGCCATTGATTGTTGATGCGGATGCTGTGCTGTCCAGATCGGTTTCCCCGAAGTGCTTCTAACCTGTTCCCCGGAGGAGCCTTAAGGTCGTTTAACGTCGCAGCAGCTTCAATCATATCAAGTTTGCGCAGAGCAACCTTAACAATGCTTTGAAAAACTTTAGTCTTCCCTGTCTGGTAGAGCTTGGCAGTTTCTTTACATGCGAATTCAAGTTTCATACGTACAAGCCTGTTAACTGTTTCTCGGTTAGCTGTTTAACAGATATGCTGTGAAGCGTGTGGTGTCAAGGATAAGCGGGAGCACTCCTTTTTAACCCAATTGAAACATCGTGCATCATTTGTAGGATAAATTTTGATGCTCTTTGCTGTGATGCTTTAGAAGCGTAGTTTGACAGGGTGGTATGGAAAGTCCTCTCAGCTGATGATGAGAGGACTTTCTTTCTTGAGCGTGTCTAGCAGTTACTTACATATGTTTTCGACTGAAATACTCTATTAAGTTTAGGACGATATAATTAATTTATAATCTATTATAGTATGATAAGCAGCATGGTATTGGTTGTCTGTGTAAATATAAATTTTAGTTAATTTAAGAGGTAGGTGCTGCGTGGGTAGGGGATATAATCATAGGCCGGATTGTACATGTGGGTGGTGCACTTCTAAATGGGGGAGTCGGAGTAGGGCTACTGTAAGTCCTGTACGGAGGAGTCAGCCGGAGGTGCAAACCAAGAGCTGCTACCAGTTGTTTGGCATTTCACCTATTCGACCTATTTATGAATCTTATACAATCCCAAATGCCCGTTGTCCTGTGTGTGGCGCAGCAGTTTTTTTCTATCAGTCCCCAAATGGAGGGCGAGTCTTTTTTGATGAATTGGGCCCGCCATGGCCAAAACATCCTTGTACATCAATGGGGGATACGTTTGGAAAACATTATGTGCCTGCTCCTGTTGGAGATAGAACAAATAAAGAAGTAGTAAGGCCAATTCAATGGCAACAAGAAGGGTGGCAACCTTTTTTTCTTTCAGATGTTTATAAAGATGGTGGGCTGTATAAACTGCACGGAAAGCTCGGCAACGTTAATTTGTCATTTTATGTATGTAAAAAGAAAAAGATTCCAATGTTCGTATGTGGGAATGTTCGTGATTATATATGCTTTGCTAAAGGTGTCCGGAAAGGTGTTTGGGAGGTGTCAATATACTATCAAACCCGAACAACTTTTTTATGTGCACAAGATTTTTGTGAAGCGAAGCAGATATGGAAAAAAGAAAAAAGGGAAAGGGTGGCACTGCAACAACCACCAAGGAAAAAACAAAAAAAAGCTGCTCATCCCCCCAATAAAAACGTCAAAAAAGACGTGATAACGAGCAAAGTTAAGGTTCTGGATGATCGAAGTAATAAATTCGGGAGACTTTATGCTTCTTTTTTTTCAGAAATTCTTGTCACTTGCTGTAAATGCCAAAAAACTTACAGAATTAGAATAGATACTTTTGAAAATAGAACTGTTTTGAATGTAGTTCGTGCTTGCCTGAAAGGTGGTTGTGTGGCGTGCAATCATAGGAAGTTTAAAGTGCATGGAATTTCGCATGCAAACACTTCATTCGATTTAATTGTGAAAGTTCCTTTTCTTAAAAAAGCATCATAAAAAAGAATTTAATTTTGTCGTTTTCCTATGTCCATTGCGGAGTTAATGCTTTTAAAGAAGGTCGTGATGTTAGATTTTATATCGAAGAATTATGAATGGATATTTTCAGGTATTGGCGTTTTTGCTTTAACAGTTGTTGTAGCTTTGTTTAAACGGCGTTCTTCTAGTCAGTCTATGGTTGTTGGGGACAATAGCACTGCGAATCAGGCAGGGCGTGATATTCTGAATAATAAAGGGGAGAAGTAAATGGTTGGGGATCAGAAAATGGAGGTTGGTAGCGGTGCTGTTGCCAATCAAGCAAAAGGCAATATAGAAAATCACTATCATGGGATGAGCTTTGCGGACGTTGAACGAATTGTTAATCTTCTTTTTGATGCAAATTTCCCTAAGTTGCTTGCGGATGCGAGAGAAACGATAGATCAGCGATTAGGTGAGGTTACGAGGCAGTTGTTTAGCCTGCTTGAGGAACATAAAGAAGAGATAGATGCACAACGGTTTGCTGAGCCTAATGTTCAGTTTCAGTTACAACAAATGACAAAAGCAGCTGCGCAAAAGGGAGAAAAAAGTAACTTTGAACTTTTATGTGATGTTTTTATTTTAAATCTTAAGAAGGACACTTCTGATTTAACAGAGCTTGTAGCCAATGAAGCGCTTGAACTTCTCCCTAAATTGTCTGCCCGTCATGTTGAATTTCTAGCTCTTTATGTTTTTGTTAGAAAAGTAAGTATCCCAGGTGCAACTCTTGATTATATTGAAGAGTTTTGTAGAGTTTTTCTCGAGCATATTTCCCTACCTGTAGATATAACAGAGCGAGATAGGACATATATGGCTGGCGTTGGTGCGTTCCAGATGGCGAATATGTCCCACGTTGAAATGATCCCTGAGTTTTTGAAGCAGCTGGATGATATAAAAAAATTGTCACCAGTTAATGTGCGAAGATACCTTGAAGAGAAGAAGCTCACTTCAACACTAGCAGTCTTTTTACTTTCGAATGATAGCCGTATTACTCGATGTGTTATTTCAGAGGCTGGAACTATGATTGGTTGGATTGGGTTGTCGAAATTTTTCCCTGTAGATCTTTCTGAAGTTCTAGAAACGAGCTAGTCTTTGTTTGTAAATAGCTATCAAGACATTTTCCACCTCTAGACATTTACTACGTCCAATCTATCGACATAATTTTTACCGCCATCGTATGGTCATTCGTGAATTTCACACAATGACCATGCGAGGTGGCTATGTCCGAACAAATCCTTCCTGATTCTCTTACAGCTGAAAAAACAGAAGATGCGCTGGAGCAGGCGTTACGACGCGGCTCTGAATACAGCGTGGATGGCTTTACGCAGAAGAGCCACAACATTCGCGATATTATGGCGGTGCGCCGTGAGCTGCTTGCAGAGCAGGCAGCTGAAAAGGGCAACTTGCTGCAGCGCGGCTTTAACCCTGTTCCTCGTAGGGGGTAGGGCATGCGTGGGCAGGCCAATCGCGCATTCTCCCGTAAGCGTTCATACGGGAAAACCGTTCGCCGTAGTGGTGCCAGTATTCAAGGCACCATGGCTAACTATGTGACAACGGTTATTAGCGAACGTATGGCAGAGCGGGAAAAAGCCCGCGTTGTGGAACGGGCGCTTGATCTCTACACGAACGATTCTATGGGGCACGGTGTTGTTGAAGGCGGTCTTATTGAGACTGTCGGCATCGGGCTTACTCCTTCCTTTACTCCCCGTGCTGAATGGCTTGGCAAAGACACAGCATGGGCGGAGCTTTTTGAACAACGCGCGAATCAGATGTTTAACCGCTGGGGGCTTGGTGTGCACCTGTGGTGCGATGCCCAGCGGCGGTTGAACTTTTATGCCTTGCAGGCGCTGCAATACTTTCAGTGGAAGATCTTCGGCATCGGACTTTCTCAGGCTGTTGTACGCAGTGATGCGCTGCGTCCGCTTGGGCTTGCGCTGCTGCCTGTTTGTCCTACCCGTTTGGGGACGCCTTCTGATGCTACCGGAGAAGTTTTTGACGGTATTGAAATTGGAAAATACGGCGAACCTACCCATGCATTTATCCGAAAACCTGACCGACCTGTTGGCAATACGACCGATTGCTATGATCGGGTAGCTATACGTGATCCAAAAACAGGGCTGCCCAAGCTGCTGCTTACATGCGATGTGCGAAACGTTGCCGAGTACAAGCAGGATTCTATTTACGCGACCCTTATTAAAACCCTGCGTGACGCAAACGACATGAGCGACGCCGTGCTGGTGGGCGCTGTAGTGCGCAACCTGTACGTGGGCTTTATTAACGCCGTGGGGCAGGGCGCTATGGGCGCGAATAAGAATTTGGACATTGAAGACCGCATTATCCAGACGGATAACGGCACCATTCTGCAGGGGCTTAAGGGTGAGTCCATGGACTGGTTTTCTCACACGGCAGCTCCCCAGAATCTGACAGATCTTACCAGCATGATTCATGACCGTATTGGCGTTGGTACTGTGCGCGGGCAGGAAAATATTCTGCGCAAGTACCAAGCCTCTTACTCTGCCAGCAAAGCGAGCTTTGAAAAGGCTGAAGAGGTTGCCGCCTACGAGCACACTATTCTTAACCGTGCCTTTAATGCGCCTGTAATGGCGTGGATGCTGTACGAAATGTGCCTTCGCTCGCTCCTTCCTGTTACTTCCTCCGAGCATTTTATTGCCAACATTGATGCGTATTACTCCGCTGAATTTTTGCCGCAGCCGATGCGCCAGATTGACCGCAAGAAAGCGGCTGAAGCTGATGTGATTGGTTTGAACAGCAATACGACTTCGTTGAAGGACGTGTACGGCAGGGACGGCAAAGACTGGCGTGTGGAAACTGAGCAGCGCGCAAAAGAGCTGAAGCACTTGCAGGATCTGGAAGAAAAGTACGGCGTAAGTTTGAGACCGCCAGTCAAAGAAACGGGAAGTGAAGGAACAGCAAACAGTGAGGAAGAGGATGAGTCTTAAAATTTTACAAGGCGAACTCTTCGCCATTTTACCTGAGAAACTGGAAGCTATTTGCGAAGTGGTGGAAGCGCACGCACAGGGCAATCCGTTGGCGTTTACCGGTTCCAGTAAACGCAGCAATCGTGATGATGAACCGTACGAAACGCTCAACGGTATTGCCGTCATTAACCTGTACGGCGTGATGGGGCGCAGGCTGGACGCATTTGAAGAGATGTGCGGCGGCTGCTCCTGCAAAACCCTTGGCAAGCATATCAGCCATGCATTGGCAAACGATGCTGTGAAGGCCGTGTTGCTTGATGTGGACAGCCCGGGCGGAACTCTTGCCGGATTGGACGAATTGTCCGGCACAATTTCGCGCGGTCGCAGCATTAAGCCCATTGTTGCCTACACAGATGCCACCATGTGCAGCGCTGCATATTGGGTTGCCAGCTCCGCCACCGCAATAGTTTCCACCAAGTCTGCCGTTGTCGGCTCCATTGGCGTTTTTACCACACACTATGACGAAACAGCCAAGGATGAGACACGGGGCGTTAAGCGCACCATCATTAAAGCCGGAGCCTACAAGGCTGCCATGCGCGAGAGCCTTACGGATGATTCCCTGACGTACCTCCAGGGACATTTGCAGGCAGCGTACGACACCTTTGTTGAGGCTGTGGCTGAACACAGAGGCTTAGACGTGAACGCGGTGCATCCGGCAATGGCAGACGGCAAAATTTTTACAGGCAAGCAGGCTCTGTCCGCTGGCCTTGTTGACCATATAGGCGACTTGGAGTTTGCCCTGAATTTGGCAGGGCAGCTCGCTGCAAACGTTAAGGAGAACACAATGGGAACTGAAGCAGTAAAGCAAGCGGCAGAGCAGAGCATTACCTATGCAGCCCTGACCGTGGAAGGTTTGAAAGTACACGCGCCTTCGCTGGTGGAACAGATTGTTGGCGAAGCTGCTGTTGATGCCAAGGCATTGGAAAAAGCAGCTGAAGAGGCAACGAAAACAGAACGCAGCCGTGTTGTGGAAATTATTAAAGCCGGTGCAGGCACAGAGCTTGCGCTGAAAGCCATTGAAGGAGGTGATCCTGCACACGACATTTACAAGCAGATGGTGACAGCCATGCAGGATGGCAAGGCAGATGCTCTTGCCAGTATGGAAAGTACCCTTGGCGACGGTGTGGAAGCCAAAGGTGAAGAGAAGAAACCGGACGGTGCAGGCGGTGGCGCAAAGCCTGACTTTATGAAGCTTGTAAATGACCACATGAAGGCTGAAGGCGTTGAAAAGGGCACTGCCATTCGCACAATGGCGCGCGCTCATTCTGAAGTGTATCAGCAGTGGCTTAACCGCTAGCGCAGCGCGGAACAAAGGAGACGACTCATGAGTATGGGCTACAAAGATCTTGGCTATGTGACTCTTCCCGTTGCGGAGCGGTTAACGGAAAACCTGCGCGTTAAGCATGACAGCGGCGTGTGCGTGGTGGCAGGGGCAGATACTGCGGGAATAGGCACTGTGTTTGATTCCCCGTTTGATGATCCGCGCGCTACCATTGCTTTGTACAACAAGCCTGGAACACAGATCATGATTGCCAGTGCAGCCATTAACGCCGGAGCTGATGTGTATGCAGCAGCCGAGGGCAAAGTGAGCATGCTGCCGACGGATGCGGGAACGTACTACAAGGTGGGCGTTGCGCTTACCGTGGCAAAGGCAGACGGCGACGGCGTGGAGGTTGCTCCTAACGGTGCGTGCCTTCCTGTGACTGTGTAATTTTTTGACCGCATTATCCGCACCATAAGGAAAACACTATGCGACCTACTGGACGATTTTTACCACGCGAAGACCTGAGCGCCATGATCACAGAGGATGTGCTTAATCAGGCAGAGCACTCCGGCTACGTGGCAACAAGGCTTATGCCGTATTGCTGGGTTAACCGCGATTCCGGAACGTATCCGGTAATGCCTTTGAAGTCCCTGTACAACACAGCGGACACCAACCGTACTTCCAGCGGTGCTTACAACCGCGCATTTGAAGAATTTGAACAGGGGAACTTCCGCACCCGTGAACATGGTCTGGAAGGGCCGGTGGATGATCGCAATGCGGCTGTCTACAAAGATGTTCTGGACATGGAAGAGACGGTTACCAAACTGACCATGGGCAAAGTGCAGCATGCACACGAAATTCGTGTTGCCAACAAGCTTATGGACACCAACAACTTTCCGACTCAGGCAGCAGCTGCGCCGTGGTCTGACCGTGAGACCGCAGATCCGAAGAAGGATGTGAACACAGGCATTGTAGACATGCGTTCTCGCGGGGTTAGTCCGAACACACTTGAGGTGAGCTGGGCGCAGTACATGAACCTGCTTAACTGCAAAGCGGTTAAGGACGCCATCCATTACATTTTCCCAGATACCAAGAAGACAGGGAATATTACCCTGACGCACCTTGAAACCTATCTTGAAATCAACATTGTTGTGGCGGGTGCTTTGTTCAACAGCGCCAATGCGAAAAAGGAACCGCAGCTTGACGGCATCTGGACTGATGAGCGTGCGTTGCTGTGCCTTACTGCCTCGCAGGATTCGCAGGTGGTTACTCCTTGCATCGGTCGTACCTTTATCTGGAACGAAGGTGCCAAGGAAGAATTTGTTGTTGAAGATTACCGCGAAGACGCAAACCGCGCGGACATTATCCGTGTTCGCCACGATGTGGATGCAAAGCTGTTGCGTTCCACAGATCCTGAAACAGACAAAGTCCTCAGCGATATCTCCCGTCGCTGCGGTTTATTGATCACAGGCATTCAGTAATGTACTGATCCTCCGCAAAACCCCTGTCCGACTGCATCTTCCCCCCCCTTTGATCGGTCGGGCAGGGCACAAGGAGACACAATGCAGGATTTGACGAATTACCTACAGGAAATGGGCAGCAACATGGATGTGAAGAGTATTTTTTCTGTGTTTGCTGCAGGTGCGGCTGCTGTGTTCGGTGGCTCTGTTCCGCTTGTGTATGCGCTGACTGCATTGTGGGCGCTGGATTTTATCCTTGGATTCAAGCGTGCGTGGGACGGCAAAAGCCTTTCCGGTCGCAAGTTCAGAGCCGGAGCAATGAAGATTGTGCTGTATGTGATGACCGTAGTGGTGATGGGGCTTGCTGAATATTCGCTTGGTGCCCTGGGAACGTTTTTACCGTTGCGCGACATAACCATTGCCTACCTGTGCATGACTGAGGCGCTGAGCTGCATTGAGCATCTTTCCTTTTTCGGGGTGCCTATTCCCAAAGGTGTACGGGAACGGTTGAGAAGCTACCGCGACTGTTTACACGAATGCGATTTGCCGCAGGGAGATTCCAAATGAAGAATTTAACTGGATACAGAACAGACCGTTTTGCGCTGTATGAGCTGCTGCCCAAGTACGAATATTCCGTGCTTTCCGAAGCAACCGGATGGGGGCTGTTTGACCCGCGTATGCTGTGGACGCTTGACCGCCTGCAGGAACGGTTTGGCACTGCCATTATGAATGACTGGTACTGGGGTGGCTCTAATCAGTTTCGTGGCTGGCGTCCGTTTGCCTGCCCTGTGGGTGCTGAGTGGTCTACACACAAGTTCGGTCGAGCCGGAGACATCATGTTCAAGCACTGCGCAGCTGAGGAAGTACGCGCGCATGTTTTGGCGAATCCGGAAGACGGAGCCTACCAGTTCATTACCTGTATAGAAATGAAGGTGGACTGGTTCCATTTTGATACCCGCAATTTCAATACAGCACGCGGTATCTTAAAAATTTATCCATAGGAGACAGCCATGAAACGACTTGTTGCATGTGCTCTGGTTGTTGCCTTTTGCCTGCCGCTTACAGGCTGTGAGGATTTTGCAAAGAACACTGAAACCACAATCAAGATGCTGACCGTGGCGCATGACGGCGTGATTACATCTGCCTCCATTGCCTACAAGCATGACCGGATCTCCAAGAAGCAGTTGTTGCAGATCCGCGTTGCTGGACACGCCTTTGATGCTGTGCGTGAAAGCGCCATCAATCTGCTTGAGCAGTACGTGCAGCTTGAGGCGCAAGGCAAAGATGCTGAGGCACAGGGCATAAAGCAGACGCTGATAGACATGCTGCCCACCGTACGACAAGAGCTTGGCATGCTGCGAAAGGCTTTGTCCGATGCCAAGGATGAATACCAGAAGCTAAAGGAAGGAGCTTTGTATGAAGAAGCAAGACTTGCATCTCGTTCTTGATTTGACCTCCAAGGTGGGTGTTCCCGCTGTTAAGGCTTTGCTGGATGCCTTGGACAACGACGAAGTGACAGCGGCAGACATTGCGCAGCTGCGCCGTGAAGCTAGATCTACAGACGAAATCTTTGAAGAGAACGGAATTACTTTCGACTCTGAATAGGCAGCGCCATGAACGAACTTTTTGAGATACAGCAGCGTGACCTTGCCATCCTGATTGAGGAGCACGGGGAAACTGTGACGCTTACGCAGAACAGTACAGATGCCACGATCAACATGATCATAAGCTCTGTCCCCGATGCTCCCAACTGGGTGCGTGACTACCGCAGGCGTGATGAAACAAGCTGGTTTATTGCGCGTGTGGTTGGGACAGATCTGCCTGCAGGGCTTGGTGCAAAAGTGACTGTAACAGACAGCATCGGTACCAAATTCACCATGCAGGATTTTAAACCTATCGGCAGACCTGTGAACGGCAAGTTCATCGGGTACATGCTGGCGCTGGTAACAGATACGCGCCTTGGCGGGCTGTAATGGCAAAGCTCCACGGCAGCGTTGCCCTGTGCAAAGTTGAAGATGAAGCACAGGGGCAGATGGAATGGCTTGCAAAGCATTTCCCCAGCGAGTTTGGCAGAGCGCTGCGCCATGTTGGATGGCGATACAAGATTGCTATCAGCAACGCCATCTATGCAGGGGGCAGCCCTCCGCAGTCCAACCGCAAGATTTCTTTGATGCGCCAGTACCGACGAATGGATTTGCTCGGACGAGTAAACAGCCTTTCTGGAACATCACACGATTACACAAGGCTTGCGCTGAAGCGCAAAACCAAAAAGCAGAAACGGTACGAGGCAAAAGGCGGCACACGACAACGGCACATGACAAGATGGAAGGTATGGGGACGGCGCGGGCGTGAACATGCTTTTCAAGGCAGCTTGGCAAATGCTGTGCGCTACAAGTTTTATCCGGAAACACAGGCTGTACGAATCGGCTTTTTAACTCCTTCTGCCGCTAAGTGGGCAGATGCTGTGCAATCCGGCAAGCGTGGCTCGGATGACATTTTAGGTTTCAGAGGCAGGCAGCCCGTAACAGACAGAATGCGGCGCGCATTCTGGGCGGCAGGTGTTCCGCTGAGTAAATCCACCACCGTGCTCGAGCAGCCGGAGCGTCCGATTATTGATCCGGTCTTTGAGCTGCTGAATCCTGAGCTGCCGATGATTGTTGAGAAGCGCATTTACAAGATCATTCAAAAATCAAAGGGAAGCGTATGGCCTCTGCTACCAGTTGGAAGATAATTGAAAGTTTTGCCGCTGCATTGCGTAACCATGCAGCGCTTAATGCTTGGGCGCAGGCAGAATACGAGCAGCCCTTGCGCATTATGCAGGGGGTAAACATGGCAGCGCTGCCGCGTGAGGAAGATTGCCCGCTGATTGCCCTTGTTCCGGAGAGTGGAAAGTTCGGGCGTATTGCAGAGCATGCAAGCTCAGTGCGGGTGATCTTGGCAGTGCATGATGAACGTTTTGAAAATGATGAACTGGCGGGCTTAAAGCAGCTTGCTACAAATTTTGGTTCCCTGACTCTGCAAGCTCTGCAGGACGGGGAAGACGGTTTTTACATTGGTGAAGTAACTGATCTGTATGAGCTTGCCGACTTTCCCCTGCTGTACAGAGAACTGAGCGTAACTGTTACCGGCTCCACCTGCATTGGTGGAAACGGACTAGATTGATGACAAACCCGCACATTGCGGCGTTGCTTCGATAAAGTCAGATACTCACATAGGTTGAACTATGCTTCGCCCCTGACTTTATCTTGCGCCTTGCACTGCACAGATTTGTCTCAATCTAGCAAACAAGGGTTTTACCAACAATATCAAGGGAGAACTTTATGGCACAGGCAAAAGGAAGCAGCGCCAAGGTCGTTGCCGGATTTGAGAACGCATACAAGGCTGGTGCAGGTGCAAAAGGCACGGTTATGCCGCGCGTTAGTATTTCCGCAGGGGCATCCCGCACGTTGAACACTTCCAGTGTGATCACCGGCAGCAGAAGTCCTTCTGCGCCAAGTGCGGGCAACACAGATTACTCCGGCAACATTGTTGTGCCAGTCGATGCGCAGACCTTCCCTATCTGGCTCATTGCCTTGTTCGGACTGCCTGCCACCAGTGCAGATGGAGACAACTACAAGCATGTTTTTACGCCAAGTGACACGCAGCCATCCATCTGGGTGGAAAAGCAATTTCCGGAAGTCACTTCCTACATGCTGGGCTACGGCATTAAAGCCTCCAGCCTTGCACTTTCTGTAAGCTCCGAGGGTGAAGTAACAGCGGACATCGGGCTTATGGGCGCAGGTGAAACAAGTAATGCAGCGGCTGCTGTTGCGGCTCCAACTGTGCTTGCCTCTCAGCAGTTCCAGAACTTTCAGGCAACCATCAAAATGGATGATGGCGCACTTTCAAACCGCATTACTGAGTTCTCCTTGAACTTGGATTGCGGGCTTGATGGTGACTCGTTTTGTGTTGGCGGTGGCGGCGAACGCGGCAGCCTTGCAGAAGGCATTCTGGGTATCTCCGGCAACATCACAGCACTGTTTACGGACAAGACCCTGCTGCAAAAAGGGGCTGACAACGCCACTGTGAGCTTTGCCGTTGAGTACGTTTTGGGCGCAACCAAGCTGCTAATCGAACTGACAGAAGCCAAGATCAACCGTGCATCACCATCCATTGAAGGCCCCAAAGGCATTAAGGAGAGTTACTCCTTCCAAGGTTTTGCCAGCAATCCTTCAAGCGATGCCATCCGCGTTTCTGTAACCAATGACGTTGAAACCTACAGCCTGACATAAGGATGTTGTGATGAGTGAAGCAAAGCAGCTTGTAGTTGTTGTGGGTGAATTTGAAGTGGATGTGAAATCCATGACCCGTTCCCAGATTCTGGAACTGAACGCACGCCGCAAAACCATGCAGAAAGAGAAAGATAACGATGATGCCGTGCAGGCGGTGCAGGATTACATGGAGTGGGTTTTAAAAGATCTGTACCCGCAGATTGTGACCAATTTTGATGAGCTGCCCAACAGGGAACTGATGGTGCTTGCTTCAGTTACTGAGCAGTATTCCGCAGCAGTGCCCATTGAGGTGATTGAGGCGCTTGTAAAAAATGCATAGCGGTCTGGGAGTTTTTTACAAACCCAGACCGTACAGAATATTGCAAGCAGTGCCGCAAAACCCACGGCGGCAGGGAGTGTCCGGCTTGCAGCTACATGCTGGATGCTCCCGAACTCCTGCCCCAGTGCCACGATGCGTGGACGCTGTGGCTTGAGATCCAGACCCAGTGGCGAATCAGCTTCGGCGTACGCACAGGGCTTGATATGACCGCCGTAAAAGCTGTTGCTGAACTGCTTGAAATTGAGCTGACCCCGCCTACGTATCGCATTCTCCGAGGTCTTGAGTTGCATACTTTGCAAAATGTGAAAACGGATGAGGACACCGCATGAGTACCGTAGCCACCCGCATTGTCATTTCCGCAAAGGACACAGCCACAGGCGTTTTCCGTAAAACCGGTATGCAGGTGGAGAGCCTGAAGCGTAAAATCTTCAGCTTAAATTCTGCCCTTGCAGGTCTCGGCGTGGGGCTTGGCGGTGTGGAAGTCTACCAGCAGACCAAAGCTTTTGAGACTGCGCTTACAGACATGAGCAAGGTCACAAGCCGCGACCTTGGCACCATCCGTTCCGAGATCATGAGCCTGCCTCCGGAGCTTGGAAACGCAACCCAGCTCATGCGCGGGTACTACCAAGTTATCTCTGCAGGTGTGACAGACCCTGCCAAGGCAATGGAAGTACTGGTTACTTCCGCAAAATCTGCCAAGGCTGCCCATACTGCGCAGGATGATGTTGTAAAAGCCCTGACAAAAACTATGGCAGGCTTTGGCGGTGAAATTAAAAACGCTGTACAGGCTAGTGATCTGCTCTTTTCCATTGAGAAGGCAGGTCAAACCAGTTTTGCGGAACTGGTACCTGTGATGGGCGACCTTTCCACATTGTCCCATGCCTTGGGGCTGAATACTTCCGAACTTGGCGGTGCACTTGCCCACGTTACCCAGACAGCAGGAAGCACTGCGCAGGCTGCCACACAATACAAAGCCGTACTCATGGGCTTGTACAAGCCGACTGAGAACATGCAAAAGCTGCTCAGCAAAATCGGCTATGCCTCCGGTAAAGCGCTGGTGGCAGACAAGGGCTTTGTCGGTGCGCTGCGTGCCGTTAAAGAAGAATCTGAAAAGTCCAACATTGCGCTTGGCAAAGTGTTTGAAAGCTCTGAAGCACTTATTGCCCTGAACGCGCTGTTCTCCAATTCCTTCCAGACGCTTGAAAAAAATATTTCCGCAGTGGAACAAGGCGTTGGTGGTAGCAATGCTGCGTGGCAGCGCTGGCTTACCACTTCTCAAGCAATGGAAGATGCTCTTAAGAATCAGCTTGCCAACACGCTGGTTGATTTAGGCACTGAGCTGCTCCCCACAATTAAAGATAGCATGAGTCAGCTCACAACTTGGGTGGGCAACAACAGGACTGAGGTTGTCGGCTGGGGTGAAGACGTAAGCGTGGTTCTCTCTTCCGTTGTGACGCATACGGGAGACATTTTAAGTATCTTCCATTCGCTTCCGGACTGGATGAAAGAATCCACCGGCATGGGCTTAATCGGCGGTATGCTGTTCGGCCCAAAAGGCGCAGCCGTTGCCATGCTGCTTGCCACTACCGTGGATGCTGCGGACAAGTTTTCCAAAGGACATGCTGCCTACAAAGACGGCACAATCTCCTTTGGTGAATGGGCAGGCTCTGATGACAAGGAACTGGCTGCACTGGTTGCAGAACGTAAGAGCCTTCAGGGACAGATTCAGCAGTTGGAGATCGAGCGGGAGAAATACCGCAAGTTCAGCAACAGCTCCTATTACAGAAATGATCAGGACATGCTGCAGGGCAAGATCGTTGAGATCACAAAGAAGATTGATGCGCTCAAATTACAACAGGAAGAACAGCGACTGGCTTTGGCTGCCAAGCAGTATGAAAACTTGCAGCCAGTGGAAAAGAAGCCCGATGCCATAACTGGCGGCAGCAGCGCAACACCTAAAGGCACCAAGGATAACCCTGTAAACGTCGCTCTTGCCGGAGCTGAAACCCTTTGGTCAAAGCTGAACATTCCGAGCAATTCTTCCTACGCTTATGACCTGAACAACATGGATTCTGTTCTTTCTGACCGTGACGCTGCAATGGATAGAGCCTTTGAACAGGCTGCAAAACGTCAGGCAAGAGCCATAGCCAGCGCGCATAAAAAAGCTGCCAAAGAAGCTGCTGCAGCGTGGGATGACAGCACAGGCTCCATGCAGCAGGTAAGCGAAACCGTTGCTTCCACCGTGGGGGATGCAATGGGTGAAATGGCGCGCGGTGCCGAAGTGAATTTTGAAAATATGGCGAACTCCATCATCCGTTCGCTCATGCGCATTTATGTGACGCAACCGTTGATTGACGGTCTGGGCGGCTTGTTTGATTCGTTCATGAAATCCGGAGGCGGTAACAATGTAGGCGGCGCTCTTGGCTCTTCCACCGGAACAGGTGGCGGCTACAACATGGGCAATGGTCTTGTGACCGGACTGCATACAGGCGGGCTTGTGGGACAGTCCTCCACCTTTACCCGCAGTGTTCCCATGTCTCTTTTCTCCGGAGCCGATCGCTACCATTCCGGCGGCATGGTGCTTCGCCCAGGAGAAGTTCCCATAATTGCCGAAGTAGGCGAACGGGTTCTTACCCGCGAACAGAATGCAAGCTACGAGCGCATGCGTAATTCTGCCCCTGCTGCCCCGCAGATCAACATTCACATTACCAACGAAGACGGCGTGAAATCTGAAGTGAGCCAAGAAGAATCCTTCTTTGATGGAGAACGCTGGGTGTGTGACATGTGGATGCGCGGCTACAAGAACAATACAAACGGCATGCGCGATAGCTTGGGAGGTAACAGGTAATGTACAACTGGCCGAACAGTCTTCCGTTCCCTTCAACGTGTCCTTCCGGTGTTCGTGATCCGCTGCTCGAAGATGAATTCCAAAGCGGTGATGATGCTGCAAGACCGCAGTTTGCTGCGCCGCGTTGCATGCCTGTGACTCTTACATGGAACTGGATGCATAAGACGCACCTTGCAACGCTACGGGCATTTCAAAAATACCACAGAGCAAAGCTGTTTTTATGGACAGATCCTTTTACCGGAGAATTATGGGAAGCCCGTTTTTCCGGTGAAGAGCCTATTAAGTGGAGTCCCATTGCAAAGCTCCCCGACTATGCGCAGGTGACAGTTGTCATTAAAGCCGTGAACGAGGTGACGTGATGCCGAGCTTATCCCAGTGTATTGAACGCAACCGCACACACTCTGAACACAGCTATGTATTGCTTGCCAAACTCACACTTCCGGACGGTGAAGAAATTCGCCTTGCCCGTAACCCGCATTCTCTTGTGTATCCCGAAAACAAAGGCGTGCAGCAAACTGTCAGCGTGGCAGGAGACGTGCTGAGCATCACCAACACCGATGCTGACTATGTGGCTGTGTCCATCACCGGAGAATTTACCGGATCAATTCTTTTTCAGCAGCTGCAAGGCGGTACATGGCACACCGTGGAAACGTTTATTTCGGCAGCTTCCAGCACATATGCTGCGCTGCCAAACACCCAGTACCGGATTTACGTTGCCAGCCTTGAGGCAGGCAAACCCTTTTGCGCGTTGGCAGAACATGGCGGCCTGTGGCAAGCGCTGGACTTTTTACCGGGGGATATTGAGGAGTCGGATTCGTACGAGACTCGCGGTTTGTCCCTCTCCATAGGTAACGGCGGCGGTATTATGCAGCCGTATCTGGAGCAGCTTGATGCGTGGCGCAAACAGCACGGCAACGAGTTTGTCAAAGTGCAGCTCCTAGTGGTGAACACAGGGCTTCTTGATGATCCCGAGCCTGTGGGGGAATGGCATTTTGTGGACGACGGCATAAGCCTGCCCGCGCCGATGGATAAATGTGAGATCAAACTGGGCATTGATGATGTGGGTACAGCGCCCATTCCTGCCCGTTCCATCAATCGTGACTTCTGCCACTGGCGTACCTCAACTCAGTGTCCATTTTACGCTGTGTGCAACCACACCCTTGCCATGTGCAGAACAGATTACAACCGCAGTGAGTACATAGGAGCATTCCCCACTGTGGAGCAGGGAGGCGTGTATGGATAGCGGACTGCGTATGTTGTGTAACAGCCGGTATGTTCCTGCAGGGCGCGGTGAACTTGATAACCACGGCATTCATCAGTTCGACTGCTGGGGCTTTGTTATGGCTGTTTTCGACTACTTTGGCGTTACTGTTCCGGACTACACAGAACATCCGGACAACTACAGTCTTGTTGCCAAGCTCTATGAATCTGCGTCTGTTTCCCCGTTATGGGAACGCATTGAATCGCCTGAAGTGCCTTGCCTTGTGGCAATGGCAACGGTCATGCCCAAAGTGTGCAACCATTTTGGCGTGTATCTGGGCAACGGTGTGTTTGTGCATGTGCAGAAGAAAAACGGCGTGCATACAGCGCGTATTGATGCTGCCCCGTGGGCTAAGTTCGTGCACAGCTTCTGGAGGTTCGTGGGATGAATGTTCTAGTGTATGAACAGCTGAACTTCGTAGATCCACTTTCTTGTGTGAAGCAGGCTGTGCCGTGGCAGGCAGGAATGAGTCTGCACGATCTTGTTCCGGAACGCATAGATGTTCCTTGCGGGCTTGATGTGATCTGCTCTGTGAACGGACATGACGTGACCGACTTTGAAGCGGAACTGTATCGCGTAAAGCCGAACGATGCGGTGCTGTTTCGTGTAGCTCCACGCGGTGGAGGTGGCGGTGGTAAGAATCCGCTCAAGCTTATTGCAATGGTGGCAGTCGCTGTTGTGGCAGCGTACACAGGGCAATGGTATGCAGCCTCACTACTCAAAGCGGGAACAATCGGCGCGGGCAGTGTTTCTGCTGTTGCAGGCATAACCACAGCGGTTGTGGGCATGGCAGGCTCTATGCTTGTAAATGCTATTCTGCCGCCGGATAAGCCCACCTTTACCAACAAGAACATCACAGAAGACTCCCCGACGTATTCATGGCGGGCATCCAATCCCAGCCGGAACGGTTCGCCCGTTGCCATCGTTCAGGGTGAATGCAAAAACATTCTTCCCTTCAAGCTTTCCCAGTACATCAGCACAGACGGTGATAAGCAGTACATAAACGCCTTGTACGCCGTTGGTGAAGGCGAACTGGAGCTTTCCAATTTTTGTATTCGCGGCATGCCTGTTGATCAGTACAAAGGCGTGACCATTGAAACCACTGCCGGCACAGCAAACCAGACCGCGCTTAAAGGTTTTCAGGACGGCATTTACGAGCGGCCTGTTTCTATGAAGATCACGCACAGCGACTGGACATATTTTAACGGCGAAGGTGATGCCATTCAGGCTGTGGGCTTTGGATTATCCTGCCCGTCCGGTCTTTACTACGCCAACGACAATGGCGGATTCAGCACCACCAGTGTGCAGATTGCGCTCGAGCGTGCTCCGCATGGCACAGAGAACTGGCAGCGCCTTGCAACGCAAACTGTCAGCGGTGCACAGCGTACTGCTTTGCGTAAGTTCTGGCGGTTTGATCTGCCTAAAGGACAGCACAGGTATCGTGTAAAACTGGCAGCGCAGCCGCCTTCAGATGCAACCCGCTACGTAAATGATGTGTGGTGGGAATACGTACAGGAAATTGTTCCGGATGACTTCAGACATCCCTATACAGCATGCTTTGCGCTTAAAGGGTTGGCCACAGATCAGTTTTCCGGCTCTTTCGACAGCTACCGCATTACCTGCAATGCCAAGCGTGCCACAGCGCAGCTTCCGGACGGTAACGGCGGGCTTGTTGAGCGCAGCCTGACCAATCCTGCATGGATGGCACTGGAGCTTGCCACGCATCCGCGATTCGGTGCCGGACTTTCTGAAAAGCGCCTCATCGTGGATGAGTTTGCCGTTGCTGCAGAATGGTGTGAGCAGCTCGGCATCACCTCCAACATGTATTGGGATACGCAGACAGATCTTGCCAGTGCGTGGGATGAGCTTGGGCGCTTCGGGCGGTTTCGTGTCATTCCACGCGGCACCCGTTACGGTGTGATTTCTGACAGACCAGTGCTGCTGCCAGACCAGTCTTTCATTGCTGCAGATTCAAATTCGCTGCTCGGGTCCACCTCCATTGACTACCTGCCTGTTAAAGATCGGGCAGAAGCCGTTGAGGTTACGTGGTTCCATCCGGAAAAAGGCAGACAGATTCTACGGCGACACAGCCCGCATTTTCATCAGCTGACAACTCGGCTGCCGTCTACAGCAAAGATCACCTTAGCTGTGTGTAACGATTTCGACAGTGCATGGCGTTACGCAGGCTACAGGCTGAACTGCAACAGATTCATTACCCGCACCATCAAGCGCACCATGTCTGTGGATGCTGCAAGCGTTCAGCCCGGGCATGTGATTCAGGCCGTTGTTCGTGACTGGAACTGGGGCGAATCTGCAAGAGTACGCGGCAGCTCCGCAACACAAGTTACGCTTACCCAGCCGGTAACGCTGAAAAAGAACACACCGTATTCCCTGCAGGTGAAGCACGGCGGCGTTCAGAATGCTAGCGGGCAGGAAAAAATCGACATGGTGGACATTACCCCTGTGGCTGAAGACACCGTGACCACGCAGCTTAATTTAGCAGAAGCACTAAGCGCTGCGCCGCAGGTAGGCAGCGTTGCCACTGTAGGCAAAGCAAACGATGCGCTGCATCTATTCCGCGTTTCTACCATCCGTCGCACCAGTAAAAACAGAGTTGAGATTACCGGCGTTGAATACGCAGAAGAGATCTATGCCGACAATGGAGATCTGCCAACGGTGGACGGTGACGCCGGAGTGATTGGCGCACGTAACTTGGCGTGCAGCGTTCAGGCCGTAGATGAAGACGGGCTGCATAAAAAGCTGGTGCACCTTTCTTGGCAGGGAAACGCCATTACATGGCGCATTTTCATCCGCAAAGTGGGCGCTGGCGTAACGCCGTGGCAGCTTTACGGCACCACGCGCGACACGCAGGTAACGCTGCGAGGCATTGAAGATAAAAACTTTTACCGCATAGCTGTAAGCCATACGGACAACCCAGCAGACGGCGCAGTGACAGAGGTTTTGTACGACCCAGACGTGATGGGCACAGGAACAATCAGGCCGCTGCGCGTGATCAAAGAAGATCAATCCGGATTTGAGCCGCTGATGTACACAGCAGAGTCCGGTGAAGTGCTGCAGCTTATGGAGGTGTTTTAAATGAGCGGATTCCACAGAGACATCAAGGGCGATCAGAACCACATAATCCACTTTCGGGAGTACGCCACCAAGGAAGCACGCGAGGCAGCCACAGGGCTTGATGCTACGCACTTGCATAAAATTGCCCTGCAAGCAGATGACAACACCATGTGGCAGCTGGTGGATGTAAGCCCTGTAGAATGGCAGGCGCTTGGCGGTACTGGCGGCGGCAGAGTCTCCGGAGAGATTGTTTCTTTCTGGGGCACCATTGATTCAGCCGGCAGGCCGTTGAGCATGGTTACAGGTGAACCCATGCTTGAATGGGGCTGCTGTGACGGGCGCACTTACCTTTCGCCGGACGGCAGAAGTGTTGGTACGCCGAACATGCAAAATCGCTTCATCGTTGGTGCAGGTGGTTCCTACGGCAAAGGTGCAACAGGCGGTGCCAGTACTGTAACCTTGTCAGCCGCTCAAATGCCGAGCCACTCACACTCCCGAGGCGTTAGCATCCGTACCAATAAGCATTTTACTAACCTTGATGATTCTGCATCTATCTTTGCCGCCAGCACATCCACCGGCGGTGCTGGTAGTTCCCATGCACACGAAAACAAACCGCCATACATCGGCGTGTACTTCATTATGTATCTATAGGAGCCATCATGCACATTACAGTTGTTGCTGCAGATAAGTTGGTATTGGTAAACGGCGAAGCCTTGCACCTTCCGGACTTTGCTTTTGATGAAGGACTGCACGCCATTCAGTTTGACGGTGAACAGGGACACATTGAACTGCTTACACCGGATGGCGGCATCTCAACTGCGCCTGTTTCAACGCTTGAAGTGCAGCCCTATGTTGATGCATGGCAGGCGGAAAAAGATCGCTTAGAAGCGGAAATCACGCCGCCACAGCCGCCAACATTGGAGCAGGTAAAGGCAGCCAAGCAGGCAGAGATCCGTGATGCCCACAATGCATTCTTAATGGCGCACGGCGTGGAATATTCAGAAATGGAGCGGCAAACGTGGGATACGCAACGCGAAGAAGCAAAAGCGCTTCTTGCAGATCCGCAGGCAGCAGCACCACTTGTTCGTGCGATCGCCAGTGCTAGAAACATGGATGTGCTTGAACTGGCGCAGCGTATTGAAAACAACACACAAGCATGGTCAGTCCTTGCAGGGCACGCCACAGGGCAGCGCTTGGCGTTTCAGGATGCGTTGGAAGCATGCACGACCATAGGAGCGGTTGAGGCAATTACAGTGACCTTTACGAATCCGGAGTAAGTTATGAAATTACTCGCACCTGCAACCTACCTAGAAGCATCGGAAGAATTAAAACAGCAAATTTGTAACGGCTGCGGTCCAGAAGGCTTGATCGGTAAACTTGTTCCGGAACACTTACTCGGAGCAAGTATTTCCAGCGCCTGCAATATCCACGACTGGATGTATCAGGAAGGTGAAGACAAGCAAAAAGCAGATCTCTATTTCCTCGCCAACATGATCTGCCTATGCGCCCAAAAGAGTAAGCTGCTGTTGCCAGTACGTGCGCTGTTAGCAGTGCATTTTTACTTGGCTGTTCATTATGGCGGGGAAGAATATTTTGCTGTGGATGAAGCATAAAAGAAGCAACGAAATGTCTTCCGTTGCTTCACTGAGTTGATAGTGCTTATCGGGAGGCACAATTGTCAGCAATTTTGAACTGACATTTTTGATCCGGTGCTGGAGTTCCAGCAGCTTCACAAGAGATAATATGTTGCTCGGGGTTGTTCATGATATAACTAAGACATGCTTCACATATAACTTTTTTTGGGAGAAAATGGTCGTCATTTCCAGAGCAGGCACTTGCAGAAATTTGAACGTATTTCATGTTTTTCTCCTTATTGTATTTTCTAAAAGTGTAAATCCTAAGAGAAGCCTCTTCAATGAGTATAGGCAGGAACCTCTTTGCTACTGGGGCGTATGAGCAGGTTGTTGTATTTTTTAGAGCTTTTCTTTGCCAGTAAGCACAAGTTGTTATCATTGTGGCTGCTTTTATAAATTTTGTACTCTTCAATGCATTATTAAAACGTGGAGGGTTGTATGAAGGCTGTGACGCGGTTGTTTCTGGTCAGCATGGTGTTAGTTCTGTTGAGCACCAGTGCTATAACTGCCAATGCTCATACTCCGCAGCAACTGGAACGCGATCGTATTTGTATGCTTGCTGCTTATTCGCTTGTTTTAAGTGATTGGCAGGAATCAAACCAGAAAATACGCGGGTACAATATTGGTTCTGTGCTGGTTTCTCCTGAAAATCGTATTGTTTGTCATGCTAGAGATAGCGTGTACGAAACACAAAACAATACCCAGCATAGTGCTGTGCGTTTAATGACGCAGTACTTAGCGGCTAACAAAGGGCTATCTATTCTTCCTGACTATACGATTTATACCACCTTGGAGCCGTGCGCCATGTGTACCGGCATGATGTTTTTTACTGGAGTTTCCCGAGTTGTGTATGGCCAGAAAGATTTATGTTGTGGTGGAGCTGTTGGGCGGCTTAAGCTGAATAGCAAGAAATGGAATAAGTCCGGATATACTCCGTACCCAGACTTAAGCACTCGTTATGCTCATAAGGAGTTTGGTGCTGCTAAAAGCGACTTGCCATATTGCGAAGAGCTGGAGCAAGCCTGTGCACAGGCTATGAGAAGGCTCCCAACTTTGCGCACCACTGATTTTTTAAAGTCTTCTGAAGCGAAGAAGATCTACGAAGAGGCAGCTCATGAGCTGTGGAATTACAAATTAGAGTATCCAGAAAATTCCAAGCTATTGGAAGATGCACGAAAGCTAGTTCCTAGAGAAATGATGATTGATGGAAATTTTTAATGGAAAAACAGGGAACTATATTTTTCAAAATAAAAGGGGTGAGAAAATTTTTGTGCTAAATTAGATCAATCGATAGTTATTTTTTCATGAATTTCATGAGAGAAGTTACTTGATGAGTATGTCTCTTCATTCAAAATTAAAACAGGCTACTAGATCTTCTTTTCTTGAGGTGGTGCTATGAACAATAAGACAACAGACTGGCTGCTGTTTGCTTTCGCAACTGTTGGCTTATGTTACATTTATGTAGCTATTTTTGTTTACGCTATCGTGCCATTAAATTCTCCATGCTACTATGAATGGATGCAAGGTCGTTCTATGGAGGAGGTTACTACCGATTACTCATCAGACTTTTTGGATTATTGGTTTTCAGTAGTTACCCCTTTGAGTCTGGTTCTTGGTAGTATCAGCGCCTTGTTGATCAAAAATAAATGTACAGAACAGCACAAAAAAATATTTAGATTGCTGGGGATAACAGGAGGAGTTTTTACCGCATACATACTAATAAGGTTACTCACCTAGCTGTTAAATTTTTTACTGTACAAAAAAAGCGTTGCAGGCTCGTGTCTGTAACGCTTTTTTGTATTTTAAGTTACGGTTGTGATATGAAAAGCCCGTTTTTATATGACCCTGTAAAATACCTGCTAGATAAAGGTGTAACGCTTCGTCTTGGCTTGCCGCAAGATGGCAAGCGTAAGATTGAAGTCTGTTTTGATAAGGACCGTTATTGGGAGGCCGACAAGGTACAAGCCATCTATAGGCGAGTACAGCAGAGTTGCAACCTGATTATGATGCAGCTGAATGTAGATAAAGGAATGCCAGCTCGAACGGTTGAGTCTTTGCTGGGCAAAGATCTTATTCGTATCGTGTGTGATGACCAGGGAAGAAAGCGGTATGTGATTACGGAGAGGGGGAAGAGGTGGATTGCAGTTTGTAAAATCTGAGAGATGAAATGGTTAGATGTTTTCTATTTTGAATTTGGTAAAAGCTATATAATTTAAGGTTTTTGCATTTTTTTGTGCGTAGTTTATATCTGCTTTCAGTAGGTAACGAGCCTCCTTTTTATCCTTTGTAATCCAGTGAAACCATAGTGCAAGGGTTTGATCAGTACTTTCTTTGCTTTTAGTTACAGAAGTTAACACAGCGCCCTTAGTCGGATATTTTTTGATTTCATCAATGAGGCTTTTCATATTTAAATTATTACTTTTTTATGTTTTAGATGGCTGATTAAATGGTAGGCTATAAAAGTTTGCGGGCGTAGGCAATGGCTGAAAATTTTTATGCTTTTTTGATTAGTTGAAATTAGTTCCAGATTATTTTTCTGCCATTCATTGTCAATGTTATTATAGAAGCCATTAAGGCTTTTTTTTTGTTTTTTGATAATAATGTTCCAAGTGGTTACGTTTTTATTATGCTGAATATAAAGAATAAATTTCTAATTTGTAAACTTCATTGACCAATAAAAAAAAATGTTACAAAAGGGTGCTATGACACAAGAACATGTACTGCTGAAAAACATAGCTGCGCTTGCTGCTCGACGCCCCGACAATGAACTGTTGATGGTGTTAAGGCGTAGTTTGTCAAAGATACGTAAAGAGAATCCAGATTTAGCGAACGAACTTTCTTATGCGATTTCCTCAGCTGGTGGAGTTGGCGCTGTTCGGCACTTTAACTCTGTTGGGGATATTCCAAGGGATCAGGATTCAGGACTAGAACTTATTGACCGAGAGGACGTAGGTGGAAAGGCTCCGTTACCAATCTTTTCTGAAGATATTTCTCAAAAAATTTACCGATTTATAAAAGAACGTAAGGCTGCTGAAGAATTGCGTAAGGCTGGGATCAAAGTTCCGTCAAGCTTGGCTCTTGTTGGGAAGCCGGGCACTGGAAAGACATCTTTGGCCCGTGCAATTGCCTCAGAATTAAATGTTCCTTTTATGGTAGTAAATCTTGCTGCAATAGTTACAAGCTATTTAGGTCAAACAGGCCAGAATATAAAAAAAGTGTTAGACAGGGCAAAAATAGAGCCATGTGTCCTTTTGTTAGATGAGTTTGACGCCTTGGGTTATCAGAGGGGGGATGACGGTGATGTTGGAGAGATGAGGCGTGTTGTAACCGTTTTGCTTCAGGAAATAGAAAATTGGCCAGAACAGTCTGTTGTTATCGCGGCTACAAATATGCCGGAACAAGTAGACCTTGCATTTCAAAGAAGATTTTCTACATGGTTAGAAATACCTTTACCTAATTATAAAGCAAGGTTAGATATTTTGACGCATTACTATCCAAACAGAAAGCGTACTGAAAAAATAATGAATTTAGCAGCTTCTGCGTTGGTGGGGGCTAGTGGGGCAGATATAGAAGAATTTGTACGTAGGGTGAGGATAGGAGAGGTTGTTGAGGGGTATAGTCCCAAGAAAGCAATTCTTTATGAGTTAGAAAAAGAGCTTTTCGATAAAGGTATATCGAAAAAGGATTTAAAGCAGTTTGCTCAGTTCGCGCGTGATTTTGATAGTAGGTATTTTACATATCGAAAGCTTGGGCAATTGCTTGGCATTTCACATACATCAATACAACGATTGTTGAGTTAGCTTGAGGAGGATCTAGTGAGTTCGTCTGAATATTTTCCAATTTTAGGGAAGGCTGAGGTTTTAAGTCACCAAGTCCCGCACAGTAGCGCAGGGGTTCCGCCAGAGGAAGTTTGGACTTTTGACGAAGCTCGCGAAAGACTTCTCCCGCAGCTAGAAGATACTATTGAGCTGGCTTCTCAAATTCCAGATATGAGAAGGCTGGATTCAGGGGTATTTTTTTCGGTTGATATTGACCACAAATATATTGCTAAAAGCTATTTTCCCAAAGGGTATTTTGATAAAGCAGGGTGGGACTTTGTTGGGTCAATAAAAATAGACCAAACGACTCGTGATGAAAAGCCGTTGCCACAAAAAAAACAGGCCCGCAGGCTTTATTTTAAAGCTCCTGTAGCTAAGTTAGAGCAGGCCGTTACAACTCTTCGGGAGAATTCTTTTACGACTGAAGAAGAGAGAAAAGGGCTGCAAAAGATTAATCAAATACTGATTGTTCCCCCAGAGTCTAAGTTGATTAACTTAGATCAGTTGGAGAGTAATATTTTGGAATTGATCGTTCACCCTATGAGAGAAGGGGAGTGGGCAGATTTTCAAGATAAACTATTTGATGTTGTGAATACAGATTCTTATCCCCGAAAGTTGTTTAATTGGGTAATGGGAGGAGGGATAAATACCCCTCGCTTTGTTCCAGTTCAAGCTACAAGTGATTTATTTGAAACGTTGGCGGAATTTAACCCAGTGCGCTCCATCCGCCCTATGCCCAGGCTTTCAAAATCTAGAGCAACCTATGAGGGAGAAATACCAGCTTCAGATCTTCCAAGGTCTAGCATGTTTCGTGTAGGTGATCGGCCAACGGTTGGTGTTTTTGACGGCGGAGTTGACCTGACAATTCCACACTTGGCTAAATGGGTTGTTCCTGTCGAACTTACAAACTCTCCGGTAACAGATGAATCGTTGCAGCATGGAACAGGTGTGTGTGGCACCGTGTTGTACGGTGATAAGCCAAGCTCCATTACAGAAGAGCCTCAGTTTGATGTAAAATCTTTTCGGGTTCTTCCAGAACCTTATGATCCAGAGCTTCCGCCGGATTTAGGTGCATATCAGTTGGTAAAGCTGATTGAAGAAACTGTTGTATCAAATGAAAATGCGGATATAAAAACGTATGTTTTAAGTTTTGGCCCTGACAAACCTGTTGAAGATGATGAAATAGATTTGTTTACTTCAACCTTGGACAGACTTGCATACGAGCACGATGTTCTCTTTGTTGTAGCTGTCGGCAATAGTGGGCGTTATGCAGCCCCCAATGATAGGATCCAACCTCCTGCAGACGCTGTAAACGCATTAGGTGTTGGAGCGTATATTTTGGATGCAGATGGTAATCCAGTAAAAGCATCTTATAGTAGTGTTGGACCAGGCCGTTCCGGAAATGCTATTAAACCTGATGTTCACTTGTTTGGCGGGGATTCAGGGCAGATGTTTGAGGTTTTTAAAGCAGGTGGAGGAGGGGCGTGCACCTTAACTTGTGGTACCAGCTTTTCTGCACCGTTAGCTGCAAGTGTAGCTGGGCAGCTGTTGTATCGAGCTGATGACTCTAGTTCAATGACCCCACAAACGGCCAAAGCTTTGATGATACATAAGGGTTTTCGAGATGGTTGGACCCCTCAGTGGGGATGGGGAGCGTTAACCTCTAGTGTTGAGGATATGATGTTATGTACACAGGGGCATGTGACGCTATTGTATAATGGCGAGTTGCCGTTGGGTAAACATACAGCACTTCAAATCCCATTTTATAGTGACATCGCAGAACGCGGAAGTGTGCGGCTTTCATGGACGCTTGTTTATGCAACTGACGTAGCATCTAATATGCCAGATGAATATACTTTAGGCGGGGCACAAATATACTTTAGGCCGAATTGTGATGTTTTTACCTACTTCTGTAAGAAAGAGAATAGGACAAAAACCATCAACAGGTCTGATGACCCAAATCAATTTGCGCAGTTAGTGGAAAAGGGAACCATAAAAGATAATCGGTTACCAAAAACTGAGTCTCCTAAGAAGAAAAATGTTCATCTGACGGAGGAGCAGCGCAGAAATCATGGTGTTTGGGATACCGCGAAGCATTACTGGACGGGGTTTAAAAGATTTTCGTCATTGAAAGATCCAATGATTGATATTCATGCTCAGGCTAGATCTGATTGGTATTATGATAAGGCACGTCCTTCTCATCTGACTTATGCTTGTGTAGTAAGTATTGAGTTGAAAAATAAATCATTACCACTGTACCAGACTATTAGGGAAAGAGTTCCAGAGCTGGTTGAGATCCGTTTAAGAGATCGTGCTAAAATTAGAGTTTAACTAATGACAATAAAAAAAACCCGCTTGTTTAGCGGGTTTTTTTATTGTCATGTTCAACGAACATGATTCACTTTAAAATACCAAGGCGACTATCTCTAAGCTTGATAGAGAAGATGGATTACAATAAATCAAGGAGCTTTTGTTCAAGTGTACCTTTTGAACCGCATGATAAGGTAAAGAATTTATCGTTCTCTTGGGCGGTGCGTTGGTACTTTTCATTTGTTGAAAAAGCTTCTGTTATAGTGCGTTGCAGTGTTGTACGATCTATAATGAATGCAGGATTGTTTGTGTGCTCATATCTAATGCTTTGTGTAACATTGTTTTTAAGCACATAGCGTATATTGACTGAATATTGTGTTTTGTTTTTTGAGATTGGTGCAAGGTAAAGGTTTATTCGGCCTTCTAAGTTACAATTTCTTGTAACATCAGACTTTGCCTCGTAGAAGCCGTTTGCACCAAGTTCAAGAGAGTACTGGGAAGATTCAGCTACAGGGTAGGTGTAGCTGCGGGTGTCTTCTTTGTATCGAGTGGTTGTTCTGTGGCTTGTGCCACAGTCAATATATTTTCCTGCGTTGTTGCTTGAAAAAGATATATTGATAATACGTGATTCTTTGTCGATGTTATTAATTACAAAGTAACTCTCTGAGAGTTGACCAACAAGTTTGTCCCATGCTTTTGCAAAAGGCATATTAATAGTTTTTTTGTTTTTGATGTGCTCAATATTAGGTGCAGCGTAGTCATACGTGCTTGAGCCTGGTTTAGCTCCACAGCCAACAATAAATAACAAACTTACAAAACAGGAAATAATAAGAAAGCGTTTCATATTACTTTCCTCCCCCTTTACTGTCTCCACCTACAGCACCTAGCCCTCCCTAATTTGCAGCGGGCGCGTGGGCAGGGACACATATTAAAGTCTATGGTTGTTTTATACTCCGATCGCGATCATTCGCGAATGCCGGAGTACGCAACGTCTCTTCTGCCTGAGTGTGTGGCTCATTTTGTAATTCTAAAATTTTAAAAAACGTCTGCTGAATCAATTCTGGAGATGCTCCAGCCTTCTCCAATGAATCAGCTGCTACCTTCATGCGCTGTGCAATCGGGTCTGTAATAGACTCGTCTTTTTTTTGTTCCGCAGCTTCTGTTCCTTCCCCAAGAAACATTTCGCCGACCCCAGTCAACAGCCAATTTGAATTGATGTTAAGTTCGCCGACCCACTCGGCAATGACAGAACAAACTGGAGTACGCCCCTTATTCAAATATCCAGAAAAGGTTTGCTTAGTTATTCCAGCATGATCAGCAAGGTTGCTTCCTGTCGTGCGGGTGGCGTCCATGAACGCTTTTAAGCGCTGGACAAATTCATCCTGCGAGAAAAAAGTTTTATCTTTATTCAAAATTAGTTGACCTTGATTTAAAATCTGCTTACCAAAGTTATAACGGAACAACAAAAACGAAAATGGAAAACAAAAATAACCGCAAGGGGTTAATTGATGAAACAACGAAACATGATTCCCGAACTAATATCCGATTTGACTCGTACTGAAAAGGTCGAAATCTACCTTAAACGCAAAAAGATTACCTTCACCGATATCGGGAAGGCGATCGGTGTCTCCCGTGGATCTGTCCATAATATGCTTTATGGCAAGCACGTTTCGTCCTACCGCCACGCACAGCTTCTTGCTGCCGGTCTTCCGGAAGTATTGCTGCCTCCTGCCCGTGACATTGCTCCTGGACCTAAGCCGAAGAATAGAGCGCTTGCAGAAGACAGCGATCCAAATTCAGTGGAGCAGGCTGCATAAAAGCAGCGCGCACCTGTTCTGCACAATATGCTGCCTAGAATGCCGCATAGTTCTGCATGGTGCCACGGTAATAAACAAGGAGCAGAATACACCATGAAATCATTAGCAAATTTATCTTTCGCCAGTGCGCTTGACCTTGCG
The DNA here is from genome assembly GCF_015482765.1 of Halodesulfovibrio sp. GTDB lineage: Bacteria > Desulfobacterota > Desulfovibrionia > Desulfovibrionales > Desulfovibrionaceae > Halodesulfovibrio. The sequence goes on along the minus strand of NZ_JADMLB010000076.1, from coordinate 12,259 downwards.
CTGGGTGAAAGCGGGCTTACCCGTGACGACATTGGCCATGGAATGGGGTGGAGTGTGAGCAAAACAAGCCGTGTGTTCAGCCATGACGATAACTATTGGCCGAATATGCCTTCCATTCCTCAATTGTGCGCCATTCTTGGAAACGATGTTTTGCTGGATTGGCTGCGCGTCAACACGAACGAGTTGCGTGTGGGTAGGCATGAGCTTGTGCCGAGGTTGTCGGAACTGGAGTTGCTTCGGCTGCTCAGTGAGATTGGAAAGGAAATGGGGGACGTAAACAATGCAGTAAACAAAGCCCTCGCCAATGACGGCCTGATCGATAAGCAGGAAAGCAAGAAAATTATCCGAGAGTCCTACGATGTGCTGTCCCGCTATCGCGAAGTAATTGTCGCTATGAGGGCGATACAGGAGGGAACATGATTAATCCATCCGTAATTATCCGGCGTAAGGCCGAGTGTGTCCGCAATTCTGTGAATATCTTGTGTAAGCAGGCGGGCATCACCATAGAGGACGAACTGAACATAAGCAGCATTAATCGAATGCTTGCGCAGATAGACGAACGCCACAGAGATTTACTGAAGCTATCCGGAAAGGCTGTTTTGCCTGCGCACAGGCGGGCGCTTGCCGCAGATTGTTTGACTTCAGCTGAGCGAAATGCCTTGAAGGAACGTCTTTCCGGAGGTGGGGATCATGATCCCGCAGCTTGATCCATTTGAATGGGCTGTTTTTGGGCTGGTACTGGGGCTGACGCTTAGTTTTATCATAATCCTATGATGGAGGGTGCCATGAAGAATGCAGACGCTGATTCTGGCGGCACAGCTGCCACGGTAGACTTGTTTGCCTATGCTGAACGGCTTGGTGAGCTTCCTGTTTCAGAGCTGATCCACGAAGCAAAGCAGGTGAGTGGCGTAAGTGAAGAAGTAGTGTTGATTACAGTTCTGGCCAGACGGCTGGAGCACTTTTCGTTAGTGGAAGAATTACGCGGGTCAATGCAATGCGTGCGTAATGTGGCGTAGGCGTTTTTAACCGCGGAGACGTATCATTTAAAAGGGGATTGTAACGTGAATTACACTGATCATCGACTTAAAGAACAATTTGTTACGGCCTATTACGACACGTTGATGGAATACATGCGTATTTACAAGGCAGCCATCATAACAGGCAATGAACCACCTTCTATGCCGGAATTCGTAGTTGAATCGGAATTATGGGGCGAAGTGTTCGACACTACGCCGCCTGTGGTGAACGTGCTGCGTCCTTTGTTTTTTCAGTTGCCACCAATTGTTAAACGTACAGAGCTTGGACGCGGGGTGCTGAATTTTGTGTCCAAGTCTAACGTCTCTGTTGACGATAGCAGAGGCGCCGGCCCCCGTGTGCGTTTCAAAATAGGGCAGGGCGTTTGTTATCCTGTGGGGTATCTTCTTGAATACCTTGAAGCGAATCCACGCTTGCGCGTTATCGTTAAACAGCGTCTTGGGCGTGTTGCGTAACTATTTATCCAGGCGTTTGATAAATCCGTTTTGATGCGCACGGGCTACGCTTTCCACGCGGAAGCTTTCTACAAGTGGAAGATAGTTTTTACTTGTGGTGCCTATGTCGCGGTGTCCCAGTTGGAGGCGCAGGTTTTCTAAATCCATACCGCCGACAAGCATACGCACCGCATAGGTTGAGCGTAGGGTGTGGAACGTAGCTCGTAGCCGGTTGTCGTTGATCCCTGTGTTTAGGCCGATGGCATCGGCAATACGTGTGAACTGGCGGGAAACACTGGCGGCAGTTCTATGGCCGTTAACGCCATTGCCGGAAAACAGCCAGTTACGCGTTGCATCTTTTCGCATATGCATAATTTCATCTAATACAGGCGGGAAGCTCACAGTACGAGTGCCGCTTTTGGAGTCCAGAATATGGATAATTCGTCTATCAATAGCAGTAAGGTGTTCGCGCTGCAGGGAGACAATTTCCTGCTCGCGCATGCCTGTGTGAAGCGCGATCATAGTAATATGGTACTGATCGTTGCTACAGGCGTGAGAAGCATGAAGAATAGCATCCACTTCATCATCATACAAAACGCGAAGGTTGCGGTTGTCCTTCTTAGGAAGGATCTTGGCCGCGCCGAACTTCTTATGCTTCACTGGGTTTTCACCGGTGAACAGTTTAGTGTCGGGGTATTGCGCGGAAACCTCGGTCTCAATGCAGTAGTTGAAAACTTCGCGCACAACGCCAAGGCAGCCCGTAATGGTCGAAGCGGCAAGAGTTTTTCCACGGCCTCGCGTTGGCTTCTTCTTCTCAAGCTTGGCGCGCAGGCGCATGATCTCGTGTGTGGTAATCTCAGCAAGAGGCATTTGGCCGAGCTCCGGAAGGATGTGCAGGCGCAGATGCTGCTCGTATCCAACATGAGTCTTGGGCTTTGTATTGTAACGGGCCCATTCCATAAAGCGAGCGGCAGCTTCTTCGAAGTTCAGATGGGTAATACGCTTCTTTCTACGTTCTTCAGCACGCTGAGCTGCAAGGAGCGCGCGTTCTTCCTGTGCTTCTGCCTGCAACTCTTTGAAGGACTGAGGGCCAATGCCGCTCTTCATGTTCTTCTTGATGATGCCAACGTATCTGGCGGCTTCTTCAATGGTCCAGCCGTCACTCGCCCAGCCGAGCGCTTCGTCTACAGCTTTGCCATTCTTTTTAAGACGAATGATATAGTACACGTCCATTTTGCGACCGTGTCTGCGCGTCTTATGATCTCTGCAAAATACACCGGAAATGCCACTGTGGTATCTTTTACTCATGACCTACTCCCTGTCCCACTTGTCCCACCCCTGTCCCACCTTTTGATTATAAACAGGGGTAAAAGTAAGAAACCTCATTTTCATCTTAATGAGGTTTTTCAGCTACTTTTGCAAGTCTTCATGACGTTTTTATGCCACATCAAATTTTTCGTAATCAGTAGGCCGTCGGTTCAATTCCGATTGTTGGCTCCAGTAAATACAGGTAGTTATAAGTTATTAAAAGCTTCTAGCTACCTTTTTTTATACCCTATTTATACCCAAAAGTGTGGGTGAAGTGTGGGCAGGGTAGAAAAGTTGGGTAACGTGGGTATAAAATTTGGGTAGAAATTAGTGCCTATTCAGAGCGGATAAGTGAAGCTAGCTGGTATTCAGTTGCAGGAATTTTTTTTAAGTTAGCTTTTTTAATTTTTAGGTCACTAATTTTGTATGGTCCATAAAAGCTTACATCATGCCATCGTTTGGATCGCTTGAAATATCCGCCCCCAAAGTCTGTTGATTCTACATATAAAAGGTGGTGGGATAGTTCGTATTTCCAAAACATTTGTGAGCTGGGATCATAAATCCAAGCTCTGTCCTGATGAATCTTGTCTAGCCATTGCATCAGCTGAGTTGCTGAGAGCTTTTCGATATGGCAGTAGCCCTTCTCTCCTGCTAATTCTTTACTGAGTTTAGGTGGAGCGAAAGGGATCCACAGCGAGTTAATATTTGCATCGGCATATGCTTTTGATCTTTTTATGATGTCATTTTCAGTGATGTTTGTTTTTTGAAGTTCAATGGCAACTTTTGCCCCATTAGGACTTGTTACTAAAATGTCAGCAATGCGGTTTCCGAAGGGACTGAGGGTGCTAACATAAGCCTCAACTTGAGCCTGTAGTCCTCTTGCTGTTAATGCCTTGAACACTATTTCTTTTGCTTTGAGATGTTCTATCGATTCACTTTTATATGTACAGGTTGCCCCTGGCTTATGCTTAAAGTGATGAATTACCTTAGTGCCGAGGTGTGGAACAACTTGGCTGTGGCAATGAGGACACAGGTATTGTTCTTTGCGCTTAGCTTGGCTAGCGAAGACTCGTTTTCCATTGTTCAGAGCAACAAGCATTATATGACCCCTCTTTGTTGTGATCTTGTTAGATAACCAGTTAGATCCAATAAAAGTTCTTAGTCAATGTGTGATAGTTAGAAATACTCAGCCCCCGCATATTGCTATGCGGGGGCTGAGTATTTCTATGTACCGATGTTGGGTACAATTAGCGTTGATCTAAAGTTGCTTGTTCGTGAGTCTCTAGGAAGTTGATAATTGCCTGTGGTCGGTAATAAATCCGGTTGGCGATTTTAATATACTTGGGACCTTCTCCCTGATGCCGCCATTTAGCAAAAGTCTGCTTCGGAATCCCTGTAGCTTCGCTTGCCTGATCCGGTGTGAGACTGAGGCGGTCAAGTTCCTTAATCTGGATCTGGATATGCTGCGGGATTGGCTCAATGTATCCCGGTGGTTGTTCGTGTAGTGTCCGCATGGTGTCTCCTAGTAGTCAAAGTCGCAGATAAAAGTTTTGCCGCATTCAGGGCAGTAGACTTCTTGGTTTTTCAAATGAAGGATGGCGAAGCTGTTCGGCTTATCTTCCCAAAAATCACAGTCTTCGAGCAGATCCACTTCTTCCTTGCAGTGTGGACACGTAGCATTGAGTTCAAGTGTCCAGTCTGCTGTTATCTTTTCAGCCATGTCTTACCCTTTCGGCATACAGCGGGTGCACCATACGCCGTGGTTGTTGCTGGTGTGTGGTTCGCCTTCGCAGATCAGGTGACCGCAGCAGTCGCAGTGGGCTACTACTGGAACGCCGGATACAGATTCTACTTCGAGGTAGTAGGGGGAGTGGTGAAGATTACTGCGAAACTGTTCGGCAAGACCGGAGAGTTCTAGTTGACCAGTTTGATTTAAGATTGTTGCTACCATGTTCATTGCTCCTTTGACTCTGCGGTCTAGTTTAAATCTCGTGCGGGTTGAAAAATGCTGCATTCGCGAACGGGCAAGGTGGCGTGCATTATTTTGCAATCAGGACGGTAATACCCTTCCCTTGTGCAGTGTTCACAAACTTTGCAGAGAGGTGTTACTGCATCGCCGGTGATCTCGCTGTAGTTTGGATTGCGTGGACACTCGTTTTCATGCTCTTCGCATTCGTCCTCGTAATCAAATTCCCTGTAGCAATATTCGCATTCCCAAGTGGTTGTTACGCATTCAATTGGCATCGTTGCCTCTTGTGGCGTTTAGTTCCGCAGTTTTTATGATTTTAGAAACAGGAAATACCTTTGCCGTGAACCCGTAACCGGAAGCTTTGATCACGTGCTTACCGTCAACGATTTCACTGTCTTCAACGGTTATGGCTCTAATCTGCTTTGTCGGTTGGCTGAGAACAATCCATGTGTGCTTTGGGATTAGCTCCGTGGGCAGCGGGTGTTGTCGTATCTGCATGGATTTCCTTACCTAGTTAAAATTTCGCCTAAGCTGAGATAGGCAGCAAAGCTAAGAGCCAGAATGCCAGCCACAAGCAGACGATTGATAAAGGCTGTTGTAGGCCATTCCTTTGGCGTGGATACATACATGCTGCTTCTCCCTTTTCCTCAGTGTTGTTTTTGCTGAATCGCATCCATTGCACCGACTATGCGTATGCCGCAGATGCGTACCCAAGATTGACGGACTAACAACGGTGCTATGCTCGCGTTGCGTTTGGTCTTTTTCTTGCGGCGTGGAAGATATGTTACGCATGCGAAACAAAGAAGGTCAAGAAAAATGTTACGTGTGCGTAACATTTGGATTAGAAAAAAATATAAAAGCGATGATGAAGGATTGGAGCGTTAGTCAGAGTATGGTTTAGGCTCAAACCAATGAAGTCTATCAGATAGATAGAATAGACCAAGAAGAGTGGTAGTAACTATGTTAGCAAAGCAAGTAATGTAAAGAAAGAGGGCTGTTACTCTAAAGTACAAAAGAAGATTTTGATAGTGAATCTTTGATTTTAAGAGTTGAGAAAGTGTTTCATTTATAGTGTCTAGAGCTGCCCCAAAAATGTATAATAGAAAAGTTACCAATGAAAGATATCCAAAAAGTAAACATAAAAAGCGTCTACGCGTTAGGATTCTTTCGCGGATTTCATTGTCTAAATCAGAGCAAATAACTTTTGGGGGATCACCATGCATTGTTCCATCAAGAGTCGGTTTGTCGAATGTTGCAATTGCAGCAAGAGCTGTGATGAAAAATCCTGGCAAGATTGTTAAAATTAGTTGAATGTTTGCAATGATACCATGTTGTTCCCAAAGTGGCGCAATGCCATTGGAAAAATAATATAAAACCGCTGCAGCTCCACCAGCTATGAGTGGAATGTAGGTGTCATATAGTTCTTTGTTAGGCAGTATTATGTTGCGATACAGTAGTGGACGAAAAAGAACTGCTTCTTTCTTTTGCTTCATTTGCTGCTCTCCCAATTCCTGTTTCAACTTTTGCTAGATGAAGCATTTTGTGCATCAGTTCTCCATGAAAAAAATCTGATGCTTGATCTATATCTTTGCTGACCTTCACTTCCTTCTTTTTGGCAAAATAAAAGTCGCTAATATCTTCATCACCACGAACGCTCACAGAATAGGTTTTTTCTGAGTCTTTAAAGCGAAATTTTGCTTCGTCAGGTGAAGTTTTTTGAAGAATTCTTTTTAAGCCTTGCTCAAGTGTCTTAAGGTCTTCTTGTGGGGCAAGTTCGACTTTTAATGTTTTGATTTCTGTTGTTTGTTCAGTGATTCTGTCCAGTTGTTTATGCGGTTTTGATTTTACTAGTTCAATGAAGGAAAGCCGGCCATTTTGGATGTCCGTCAGCAAGCGATCAGAGGGGAGTGCTCTAAAAGAGATAGACGGATATGAAAAACTTTTTCTCCCATTATCATCGCAATATTGTTTTCCTAATAATTTTGAGCTCTCCTTGTTAATTATGGCTGCCAAGAACTTATCTGTAAGTCCGGGGACGTATTCTCTAAATGCGTAGTACATTCCCTTGGGGTCTGGTTTTAGGGTCAGTACTAGGTGGCAGCTGTATGCATTGCCTTCTTCAGTATTTTTTCTATGAACTGTAATTTTTTTTTCAGTTAAGTTGCCTGTGGCTTGATCTACACCGTTCTGATCGCACATGCTAAAAAGTAATACTGCAAAATTGTTATCATCTGTGATTACGAGTTGTTCAAGGAAGAAAGCTACTGTGCCAGACTTTGCCGTATAGCGAATGGCTTTAATCTGTTCTAATTGTTTTTTTAGACGTTCTACAATGCCTAGCACGGTGATGTCTTTAGGGATTGACCAGAGTGATTTGCCAGAGAATTGGTAAGTTGCAATGTGAGAAACGATTGTTCGTTGCTTTTTTTTGAGCATGAAGTCCCCTTATTTTGCTGCCAGCGAGTACTCACAGCAAAATATGTTTAAAAAAAGTGCACTCATCTTACATACCAATTGTTGATTTATTGAAGCTTTCCGCCCCCCAGCGGTAAAGCTCTGCTACTGCTTTATTTTCGCGCTATTCTTTTTCCAGCATGTTCATTGCACGGTTAAGAACTATATTGGCTTTAACTTCAAGCACCTTGCAAATCTTGTAAAGTTGGCGTGCAGTAATTGCTTTTTCACCATTGAATATGGCGTGTATTTCGTTAGAAGGGATTTGAGTTTTGTTAGCTAGATCGCTGATAGTTAGCTCGTCTTCTTTAGCGAACTCATTAAGCACGTTTCCAAGTGCCTTGTCATAGTCGTCTGCATTGTTCCAACTTTTCTCCTGAAGGCCGGCCAATTTATTAAAATCGATGTCTAACGCCTTAGCATGACGCAGCATGTCGCCGAATGTTGTGCGTTCTCCGCCAATATCTTCACTAATCCATCTGCTTACTGTGGCTCGGGTGACATGCAACATTTTGCCGATCTCTTCGAGTGTCTTTCCCTCAGAGCGCAATGCCTGAATTCTATTCATGATTAGTGCCCATGCGTAGGCTGCTTCTTGATCGTATTTTCCCATACGGTGGGAGTTATCGTTTTTTTTGTTAACTTGTCGTAACATTGCGCTTGACTTCCTTTGTTACGCATGCGTAACATTAGCAGCATGGAAAACATATTAAATCAATATCGACGGGATAATGAGCTTTCCTATGCAGAGATTGGTCGGCGTTGCGATCTGAGTCGCAGCATCGTTTTACGGCACTGCAAAGGGGATTGCGCTTTAAGCGGGGAATCAGCCTTACGTTACCATGTAAAGCTTGGCATCCCTTTGCAGAATTTACGCCCTGATTTGTACGAGCAGAGCAGAGTTGCTGTAGATAACGCATTGTAGCATTTAGCACAAAAGCTGCACTGTTAAAGTGTGTATAAGTATTCACTGATTAGAAGGAGGTGAAGATGCCATTTAATTCACAAATGACAAGTGAGAAGGGAAGAGAATTGTTTGAGATTGTAGTCGTCCTTAAAGAAATTGGGTTCTCTAAGGACGAAATTAAAAAAACTATTCTTGAGTATCTGCTGAAGTAGAGGCTGTTTCTTTAGCTTCTACCTCAGAAATTGTTTCATAAAGGCTCGTAAACATCTGTGAAAAGTATTCTGGTGAGTCTGCTTTATCAGTTTTCTGGGCGTGGGCTAGCGTGATGTTGTATGCAGCTTCAAGTGCTTTGCTGCTGCCAGTACGAAATGAGTCGAATGGTGAATCAAAATCCATGTTTTTTGCTCCTTTGTTGAATGGTTATGGTCAGCTACGCATAACGAGGAGTAAGCTTTAAGGCAACGGGAAAAGTATATGAGTAATGCGATGTTAGAGCCTTGGGAATTAATGAGCGCAGCTAAAGACGTGCTCGGGGTTTCTGCTTTGGGACGTATTTTAGGGGTTGGGCATATGCAGATTTATCGGCAAGTGCGTAATCCTGATTTTACAGAGGACTTTATTCGCTCACCTATTCAGCGGATTCGTGCGCTTGTGTACGAGTTGAAACAGTCCGGTGAGCATGAGCTTGCAGAAGGCATTCTTAACTACATGGCAGAAGGTGCGGACATGCACGTAACGCCTAACAGTTGTGCAATGCCGGATAAAGACAGCATTGAGGGTGAATGTTTGGACGATTACCCCGTGCTTATGGAGCTGCATGAAGCTATCCGCAGTGGCGTGGATCTGCGAGAGATTGAACGACTTGCAGAACGTGTGAAGGTGGAAGTTGAAGAAACAGTTACCGCTGTAAGAATGGAGCGGGAAGGGTGAGTTACGTAACCATGCAGGGAAATGAACTGCATGTGTTCTGTTTGCCGGAGTGGTCTGTTGACTCGGGTGTGCGTTTGGCTGTGCGTAAAGCGAAGCAGGAAGGGCGTTCCATTCGATACATAGAACCAACGGCAGAGCAGCTTTGTGCAGCTTGCCCGCTGGATGTGAAGCCGTGTTCTTGGCTTCCGTGTCCGTATGTTGGGGAAGTGGCATAAGAAAACGCCCAGTGCGGGAACACTGAGCGTTCGTTTTCACTCGCAACAAACAAGCGAAAGAGCAAAAAATATTATGCCGTAATCCTTTGGTGTTGGCAAGTTTTTCGCTCGTATCGCAACAAACAGAGAGCAACGAATTATGTCTAAGAGACGTTACCGTAAAATTTCCGTGTGTATTTGGAACGATGCCAAATTCATGGCTTTGTCTAACGATGCAAAGTTAATTGTTTTCTTCATGCTTACGCATCCAGATTTAACCCAGCTCGGCGCGTTACGGGCTAATGTGCCAGGGCTTGCTTGTGAGCTTGGTATGGAGCTGGAAGCCTTCACGAAAGGCTTTGAGGAAGTCTTAAATCAAGGGATTGTTAAGCACGATGGGAAGCTCCTCTTTTGGTTCCCTAATTTCTTACGCTACAACCTGCCGGAAAGTCCTAACGTAGTTACGAATTGGCAGAAAGGATATGACGGATTGCCCGAAAGTCCTCTTAAAGATGAACTACTAATAGGCGCTAAGGCGTTGGTAGACGGTCTCTCAAAAGCCTTTCAGGAAGCCTTTACGAAAGCCTTTGCAGAAACACTCGTACAACCTTCCCCGAATCATAGAGCATATAACATAGAACATAGAGAAGAAGACATATACGGCGAAACGCCTTCCGAACCGTCAAGCGATTCTGGTGTAGATCTTCCAGCCGAACCGGAACCACTTTTAGAGCCTGAAGCCGTGAAGGGTAAAACCAAGGCGCAGGAAGAAGAGGAGTTCCTCACTGACGTTGCAGCCATGTACAACGCTATCCTCGTGGATGAGCAGCCGGAAGGCAGAAAGTTGCCGAAACTCATCAAGCTTTCGGACAAGCGCAAAAAGCTTATCCGCGCTCGTATGAAGTTCGATGCAGAATTACGTGATATCGGCGGATGGGAAACGTATTTCACTCGCGTTCACAACTGCCCGTACCTGATGGGCGAGGTTAACTCTTGGTCTGCCTATTTCGACTGGCTGCTAGACGTGAATAACATGCTCAGAATTCAAGAGGGCGCGTTTTTGCCGAAACAGGGAAAGAAGAAAGCAGCACCTAAACCTGCTGGTGGCTCAAGCGTTGCAGCGCATAACGATGATGTATTTGCCGATTTTGTGGAGGGCTAAGCATGGACTGGAATAACGAAGAACACCGCAAAAGATTTGCAGAGGGAATGAAAGGCATGTGCGAATTACACAACCGTGCTGCTTCAAAACCAATGCTGAAAATGTACTTTTTTGCGCTGGCAAAGTTCGACATTGAGGACGTGTTACGCGCATTTGTAGAAGCTGTTTCCGCCACTAAGTTCTTTCCAAAGCCAGCGGAGATTATCGAACTTATTCAGGGCAGCCCTGAAGATGTAGCAGAGTTTGAAGCCTCCAAGGTTGTAAACGCGGTTCGGCGTGTTGGTGGCTATCGCAGTGTAGCTTTCGACAACCCGACTACTGCGGCAGTGATTGAATATGCTTTTGGCGGCTGGGCAAAGTTTTGTTGTGAGTTTTTAGACGCGAACGAAAAGTGGTTCCGCAAAGAGTTTTGTAATACCTACGCAGCATTTGCACGGCGAGGGGTGCAACACTTTGGCGAATTAGCTGGACGTGCTGCTATTTCCAACGAAGGGCATTGCAAGCCGCATCAAGAAAATCTTGCTTTGATCGGTGATGCAGGAAGGGCGCAAGCCGCGCTTGCAGCAGGGCAGGAACAACGGAAAACGCAGATTACGATGCTTGTTGGCGAGACCGCAAAACAACTGGCAGTTGGGGCTTAGAGGTTTAAGCATAGATCGAGCAGGAATTGAATAAAGTCTGTGAGAAGTTCGATACAGATGTTGATTAAGACTTCGCGTAGAATTTGTTTCATGTAATCTCCGTAGGTTTTGTAACCGGATAGCTCAAAAACTATTACGTGGACAGAAAGTTCGTTCCAGAAAGAGCTATTCTGGACCCCTTAGTTTCTTTTTTCGAGATTACGTTTAGTCGATCTAATTTGTTATCACTAGAAAATCTTGTCCAGATTACGCAAAACTGGACAAGAAGTTGAGGAGACGAATCATGTCTAACACATACATTCCGAAACATTTCGCAATTGAGGAGCTTTTACCGCCACCTGTGTTCCTGCCTGATGCGTTCCGGAAGGCATATCAGCAGTCTCGAGAAAAGCTGTTTCGCTTGTTTGATTACCGTGTGCTTGTAACACTGGATCGGCTGCGAGAGCGATACGGAGTGTGTACTGTGAACAACTGGCACTTCTTTGATGCTTCTGCATGGAATGACTTGTCTGTGCATATGTTCCGGTTCTCCGGTTGGCGTCCCTTTGATTGTCCCGAAGGTGTTGAGCTTTCCGAGCATAAGTTTTTTCGCGCTATGGATTGTAAGTTCAAGCACACAACCCCGCCTGAGATCTGGGCAGAGCTTCGCAAAAATAAAAATGCGCCAGAATTTGAATTCATCCAGCGCATTGAAGCTTTCGAAGGCATGTCATGGTTCCATTTTGATATGGGACAACACGGGCGATACGATAAGGCCGTTAAGGTGCTTAGTGGTAAAGTGGATCGAGCGGGACTGCCGCAGTTTGTTGAGAAGGTGGCTTAGTACGGCCAACTTGTATGGAAAATGAAGAGTGCGAACTGAAAGGTGATAGTAACGGCGTAAAATGAAAAGAAAAGAGGTATGAATATGAGTAGTAAGTTTAAGCTGTTGGTCGCTTTTTTATGTCGACATGAAGACGAGTAAGCTCTTTGTGAATGTAATGACTTTTTTTTGGCAAGTGCTTGAAGGCGCTCATCTCTCTCGATCATATCAAGATACTGTAAGACTTTTTTATTAAATTCTTTGTTCTCGTGTTGTTCCGTAATCAACTTTCTTTCAGTCTCTGTTTCTTGGCAAGTTGTGAAGTGATCCTGCTACAAACTTGTGGACACATAGTTAAGCCATTATCCTGAATGAAAGAGGAGATGAAAGTGAGTGTCCGAAAACGTAGATCATATGATGCTG
>NZ_JADMLB010000056.1 GCF_015482765.1 Halodesulfovibrio sp. | reverse complement strand
TGGTAGCGCATCTGGTTTGGGACCAGAGGGTCGCAGGTTCGAATCCTGTCTCTCCGACCACGAATTTAAAGCTCACAGTGAAAACTGTGAGCTTTTTTTCGTTTATAAACCTAGGTTAACGAGCACCACTAGAAACAGTCCTCTTATCTGCATCTCAATAAAAAAGCCCCGATGAAATCCATCGAGGCTTTTTTTATTCTTTATTACCGAACAGCTATTGCCGCTCCAATACCGCATCAATCGCATTTACAGCTGAAATAAAACGCTCTTCAGCTGTCCCCTCAATAACCACATAATGGGCATCGCGTTGTTCAAGCTCCTGCCTGAACAGGTCTTGCATATGCTCACGTTCTTCCGGTCTGTCCCGCTGCCCGTCATCCACCCATGGAACATCAATCCCGCAAAGTAAATATAATGAGTAAGAACGCGTTGTCAGAATGGATTCTATCCAGTCCGGATTGGAACCGTAATAGTATTTGTTGTACACAGCCGAAGAAAGCATGTTTGTATCACACAGTAAAAAACGGGGATTCTGTGCCTCGACAGTTTCTTCTGCTTGAAGCTGACCTTTTGCAATCGGTACGGCATCATCAAGGGTCAACACGCCGTTGTTTGCAATAAAATACTCACGCAAATACTCTGACACACAAGGAACACCGTAATGCTCTGCCAGCAATGAAGCCAGCGTAGACTTTCCGGTACATTCAGAGCCGGTAAGTACTATTCGAACACACGATGCACCAGCACCTGCATCAACGCTCTTTACGCTGTCTGACATTTTCCCTCTTCAACAACGGCATCAGCCTGCATAGACTTATACCAGCTGTACAAACCGGCAACAGCCATTATTGTGTAGACTGCCATAAGGCCGCTGTATCCCGCCCAGCCCTTTGCGTAGTAGATGTAAATATACATAGTGTTCGCAACAATCCACAGAATCCAGTTTTCAAGATACTTTCGTGCAAGAAGGTACTGAGCAATGAGGCTTATCACCGTTGTAACGGTATCCAGCCAAGGAAAAGCCGCATGAAGAATATTCTGTGAAACATATCCGAAAACTCCTACGGCTAGAATACCGATCCCGACAAGACGCAAAGCCAACTTGCGGTCAACAGTCCGCACTGGCAACGGGGTAGAATCTTCTCCGCCACGCAGCCATTGCCACCAGCCATAAAAACCGAGTACTACGTACACAAACTGAAGAAAGGCATCCATATAGAGCCTACCGTTAAACACCACCACCATCCAGATACCTACGCTGACGATGCCTATCGGCCAACATAACGGCTTCTGACGCACACTTAACACAATATATATAAGACCGGTGGCAATTGAAATGCGCTCCGGCCAACTCATAGCTTCCACAAAACCAAGTACGAACTGTATAAGATCCATCATAATTCCTTTTATGCCGCCCACAATGAGCAGAGGCGATACATATGACTATCAAAACGTGTTCAAATGACAGCTGAGCCAGTCAAAACTCAGAAAAACTATCTGCCATGCAGCACGAGCGTTTTTGTATTGATTGACTCCATAAAGGTCAACACACCGCCATGGTTCCCTGCCCCACTCTAGAATATGACGGCAAACACAACACGTCGAAAGAGCCACACACTATTTACCAACAGGTCATGGCTATATCATGCGCCAGTTCAGAAAAAAAAGAGATTTTTTGCATTTTTTACTTGCATCTAACGCGAGTTTTCCCTATCACTTTTTTCGCGACGGAGAGTGGCGCAGGTTGGTAGCGCATCTGGTTTGGGACCAGAGGGTCGCAGGTTCGAATCCTGTCTCTCCGACCACGAAATTTAAGCTCACAGTGAAAACTGTGAGCTTTTTTTGTATCTACTGATTACGAACAACAACATATGCCGTGCCTCGGCAGATTACATCCACTGTCATATAAAAAAAGGGAGCTTCAGATAACTCTGAAACTCCCTTACGTATCATAAGAGAAGCATCCCGCCGCAACAAGTGCTGCGTATGCGATTCACCCTATTCTACTACGTATGCTTTTACGATAGCGATCTGCTCAACAGGAACGTCCTGATGGAAACCGAAGCTGCCGGTTTTTACACCTTTCATCGCGTCGATTACTTCAGTGCCTTCTACAACTTTACCGAATACAGCGTAGCCCCAACCGCTGACAGTTTTGCCAGTGTGGTTAAGGAATGCGTTATCTTTAACGTTGATGAAGAACTGAGCAGTAGCAGAATCAGGATCCTGTGTACGTGCCATTGCGAGAGTGTATTTATCGTTAGCAAGACCGTTGTCAGCTTCGTTTTTGATAGGCTCACGGGTTGCTTTCTGGTTCATTTCAGCGTCAAAACCGCCGCCCTGTACCATGAAGTTGTCGATTACACGGTGGAAGATTGTTCCATCGTAGAAACCGTCACGAACGTACTGTTCGAAGTTTTTAGAGCTTGCCGGAGCTTTTTCTGTATCGAGTTCAACAACAAAGTTGCCCATTGTAGTTTCAAACTTAATCAAAACAGGTTCCCCTTTAGCCAGCGCAGCGCTGGAGGTGAATGTTACAAAAAGAAGCGCTAGTGCGCCAAGTAAGTGTAAAAGTCGCATGTGCACTCTCTCCATTTATTTACATTGATTGCAGGTGCATTACCAAAAGCCGCGAACCTCTGCAATATGCCTACGATGAAATCGTAAATTGCAGGTCTTCAAAGTCATCATCAACCGTAACAACATCGATAACAACGTGCTGACCTTCGCGTAATTCACCACCGATTAACTTGCGAGCAAGTGTCGTTTCAATTCTCTGCTGTAGATATCTACGCAGAGGACGAGCACCGTACACAGGGTCGTACGCATTGTCTGCAATAAAATTACGTGCAGCTTCCGTAAGTTCCAGCGTAATTTTGCGATCTTCCAACCTGCCGCGCAATTTGCCCAGAAGAAGTTCAATAATCTCTTTAATCTGTTCACGCAACAACGGTTTGAAGAGCACAGTTTCATCAACACGGTTCAAAAACTCCGGTCTAAAATGCTTCCGGAGCTCCTGCATCACCGTATCACGCACTCCCTCAGCCAAATGTCCGTCTGGAGAGATGCCCTCAAGCAACAACGGCGCACCGATGTTGGAGGTCATAATTATAATCGTATTCTTAAAATTGACGGTACGTCCCTGACTATCTGTCAGGCGTCCATCATCCAAAATCTGCAATAAGGTGTTGAATACATCAGGATGTGCTTTTTCAACTTCGTCAAAAAGCACTACACTGTATGGTTTACGACGCACAGCTTCAGTCAATTGACCGCCCTGATCGTATCCCACATAGCCCGGAGGCGCACCAATGAGGCGTGCAACCGTATGTTTTTCCATGTACTCACTCATATCGAGTCGTACAATGTTATCTTCTGAATCAAACAACGCTTCAGCGAGCGTCTTACAAAGCTCTGTTTTACCTACACCGGTAGGCCCGAGGAAGATAAACGACCCGATTGGTCTGTTCGGATCAGAAAGCCCTGCCCGCGAACGCAACACAGCTTCAGAAACAGCATCTACCGCTTCATCCTGCCCTACAACACGTTCATGCAACTCAATCGGCAAACGCAACAGTTTGTCACGCTCCGCTTCTACCAAGCGCGTTACAGGAATACCTGTCCAGCGTGCCACAATACCTGCGACATCTTCCGGACGCACTTCTTCTTTAAGCAGACGCTCTTCACCGCCCTCATCACTCTGCTCAGGATTCAGACGCTTTTCTAAATCATTGAGTACTGAGTACTTAAGCTGGGCGGCAGTATTGAGATCGTAGTTACGTTCCGCTTCCTCAATTTTACGCTTGGTTTCTTCTATCTGTTCTTTCAACTCACGCTGCGAATCAATAGCGCCCTTTTCGCGTTCCCATTTTGACATGAGATCAGCATGGCTGCCACGCAACTCTGAAAGTTCATTTTCAAGCTTTTCCAAACGCTCGCGGGAAGCTTCATCCGTTTCTTTACGAAGTGCTTCACGCTCAATTTCAAGCTGCATGATCTTGCGGTTCGCTTCATCAAGCTCCGCAGGCATGGAGTCAATTTCTGTACGAATCATCGCCGCAGCTTCGTCTATAAGGTCAATAGCCTTATCAGGAAGCTGACGGTCAGAGATATATCTGTCTGAAAGTGTTACAGCTTCTACAATGGCAGAGTCACTGATCCGCACACCATGGTGCACTTCAAAGCGCTCTTTTAGGCCACGTAAAATAGAAATAGTATCTTCAATGGAAGGCTGATCGACCACTAAAGGCTGAAAACGACGTTCCAATGCAGGATCTTTCTCAATGTACTGACGATACTCATCTAAGGTTGTAGCACCGATACAATGCAATTCACCGCGAGCAAGCATCGGCTTCAACAGGTTCCCCGCATCCATCGCGCCATCTGTCTTACCGGCACCGACAATAGTATGCAGTTCATCAATGAACATAAGAATGCGGCCTTCAGACTTTTCTACTTCTGCCAACACCGCTTTTAAACGTTCTTCAAACTCACCGCGATACTTAGCACCTGCGATCAGCGCTCCCATATCAAGAGCAAACAGACTCTTATCTTTCAAGCTTTCAGGCACATCACCGTTAAGAATACGATGCGCAAGCCCTTCGACAATAGCTGTTTTACCAACCCCTGCTTCACCAATGAGAACAGGGTTGTTCTTGGTACGACGAGAAAGAATACGGATGGTACGACGGATTTCAGAATCACGCCCGATAACCGGATCAAGTTTCCCTCTGCGGGCTTCGTCTACCAAATCCCGTCCGTATTTAACCAATGCTTCATAGGTATCTTCAGGATTCTGTGATGTTACACGCTGTGCACCACGAACCTCATTAAGAGACTTCAGCACCTCTTCATATGAAACGTTCATTGTTTTCACAACGGCAGCCACAGCCGGAGCCATAGGCGGCTCAAGCGCAACACAGAATAAATGCTCAACGCTGACAAATTCATCTTTCATGCGTTTTGCAAAATCCTGCGCCCGAACCAAAAGCTGATTTAATTGCTGGGTAACAAGAATTGTATCATGGCTTGCCCCCGGTCCACTAACGGACGGACGCTTGCGAATTTCTTTTTCTAATGCAGAACCAAAACGGGCCGGGTCAACATTGACGCGCTCTAAAATACGCCGGACAAGCCCCTGCTCCTGATCCACCAAAGCAAGCACAAGATGATCAACATCCACCTGCTGGTGTCCGAAACGAATAGCAATGTTTTGTGCCTCGCTGAGGGCTGCCTGAGATTTTTCAGTGAACTGATTTAAATCCATATTGCATTCTCCGAATCATTGAACATAGTAAAATATAGAATATCGCAGCTACGGATTACTCCGTGCCAGATTCAAGTTCCTGAACCTTGCGTTCCAACTCATCTACACGCTCAAGCAAATCAACAATGATTGACCCGCCTGTAGGAGTCAGACTGAAATCGTCGCAAATACGAATAAGTTTACGGACGCGAAAAACATCCTTGCGAGTAAACAAGTAGTGTTTATCCGCTGCCTTTGCAGGAATAATCCACTCCATTTCGAGCAACTCACCCAATTTTGACGGATGAATTCCTGTAAGCTCCAAAAATTGAGCCCATGCAATGCGATCCGACTGAACAGGTAATTCTTCAGATATCGCTTGAATCTCTAGAATGGTACGTGTCATTGCAAGCCTCCCGTATTTGCGAAGATATTACGTCATGCTAAAAGTCACGCGGGGTGAACCCTTCAAATTCTTTTGCAAGTTCTTCCCACTGTTCTTTCTGCTTATCAGTAGTAGATTCAGGAACAACAATTTTAATGCGGACAAACTGGTCACCTTTGTTCGAGGCATTACCAAGTC
This sequence comes from Halodesulfovibrio sp., assembly GCF_015482765.1. Lineage (GTDB taxonomy): Bacteria > Desulfobacterota > Desulfovibrionia > Desulfovibrionales > Desulfovibrionaceae > Halodesulfovibrio. Next base: position 17,907 of record NZ_JADMLB010000056.1, on the reverse strand, counting down.
CTTTACCACGAAGGCGTAATTTACGACCACTTGAAGTGCCCGGAGCGATACGCAGATTCACGTTACCGTCCAAAGTCGGCACTGTAACTTCTGCACCTAACGCTGCTTCCCAAGGGGAAAGCGGCAATTCAAGCAAGATATTAAGGCCGTCAAGTGTGAACCTGTGGTGCGGAGCAATAGTTACTTTAAGATACAAGTCACCTGCGCCACCACCGGCATAGCCCTGATCACCCTGACCGGATAAGCGGATACGTGCACCATCTTTAACACCGGCAGGAATATTTACTTCAAGTGATTTTGTGCCGCCGCCAGCATCAGAAAGGGTAATCGATTTACGGCCACCATGATACGCTTCTTCCAGTGTTAAGGACAAAGAAGCCTCTACATCACGCCCGCGCTGAGGACGGTTTGCGTAGCCTCCCTGACCACCGAAGCCCTGAAAACCTCCGGCACCTTGGAAGCCGCCGCTTCCGCCAAAAATAGTTTCAAAGAAATCACTAAAGTCGCCGCCGCCCTGGAAGCCACCGAAGTTCATATTCTGGTATGCTCCACCGCCGCCACCGAAGTGCTGTCCCTGCTGCCAGTTAGGACCGAGCTGGTCATACATACGGCGTTTTTCAGGATCTTTAAGCACCTCATGCGCTTCGTTTACTTCTTTAAATTTCTTTTCTGCTTCTTCATCATTAGGGTTCAAGTCAGGATGGTATTTACGCGCAAGCTTTTTGAACGCACGAGAGATTTCATCTTTCTCTGCGCTCTTGGAAACACCTAAAATTTTATAATAATCTTTATACTCAACAGACATGATCACCCCTATCTATATAAAATACGTATTTTTTTATGAATATCACTGTCGATATGGGCGCCGTGCACACCGGTTTAGTATGACCCAAACACTGTGCGGGGACTCTTATATTCTCCCTCGTCAGCGCAATCGATCTACATACAAAAAACCTGTTACCAGCGTCCTGAAAACAGGGTTCTTTTTTATATGCTGAACAAACATATACACCACTACAATAGGATCAAGATCGACTGAGTCAACCCCGCCCCACTGCAATTTTGACAATAAAAAACAGCACATTGCCCTGCAATACCATGCGGACAACATGCTGCTTTACGATAACTTATTTATTTTCTGAACAAAAACACTATCCGCAGATAGTTTTTGCTGCACTGATAAAGCTATCTACTTCCTGCTCTGTTGTATTGTAAGAACAGACAAGGCGAACCTCATGCGTAGATTCATCCCACTCGTAGAACGCAAACTGCTTATGTAACTCTTCCTGATGTTCAGGGCTGATAATTGCAAAAACAGAGTTTACGTCTACCTTATTGCAAATCTTCACACCTGAAACGTCTGCAAGTCCTTCAGCAAGGCGTTTCGCCATTGCGTTGGAATGTCCTGCTGTCTCAAGCCAAAGTCCATCACGAAGAAGCTCGGCAAACTGACAGGAAGCAAAACGCATTTTTGAAAGCAACTGTAAGTTCTGTTTGCGGAGATATTCAAACCCTTCTGCTAACTTTTTATCAAAAAAGACAACAGCCTCACCAAACATCATGCCGTTTTTTGTTCCGCCAAAAGAAAGAACATGCACACCGGCGTCTCTAGTAAATGAAGCAACGTCTACACCCAGAGCCGCTGCAGCATTCGAAATGCGGGCACCGTCCATATGCAGATACATGTCATATTCACGGGCAAAACCACCCAGAGCCTTTACTTCCTCCGGAGTGTAAACAGCACCATATTCAGTGGATTGTGTAATGGAAATAACTTTCGGCTGACTATGATGAACAACACCTTTAGCAAAAAGAAACTGCTCAACATCCTTCGGGGTAAGCTTGCCGTCTTTAGAATCGACTGTCAGCAGCTTACTGCCCAATACGTTCTCAGGTGCGCCTGTTTCATCTACGTTAATATGTGCCATAGAAGAACACACAACAGCATGGTACGGACGTATCAGAGCGGCCAAACCCACAACGTTAGCTCCAGTACCGTTAACCATAATATAGGAAGCAATATCGTCACCGAATAACGCTTTGAAAGCGGCATCGGCATTTGAGGTATATGTGTCATCACCATAAGCACAGGCGCAGCCTTCATTCGCTGCACTTAGAGCCTGCATGATTCGGGGATGGACTCCAGAATAGTTATCACTGGCAAAGTTAATCACGATGTAGCTCCTTTCTCGCTATAAAACACAAAGAACAGCCGCTTCCTCTACGAAGCGGCCTAAAATTTTTTTGCACTGAACTGAGTAATTACAAACTGGAATATACGTTCAGAGTCTTTTCCAAGAAATGCTGACCTGAAAGCTCTGCAATTTCTTTTTGTTGTAAATCAAAAATTTTTTTCAGATGCGATTCATCAGTCGCTGCCCATTCTATGGCTTTTGCCAAGGCCTCTGAATTTCCAGCTTCAAACATGGCATCTTTATCCATGAAGTCAGGCATTACACCGACTCCTGTTGAAATAAGAGGACGTTCACATGCCATAATTTCAAATGCTGCGCGGGCAATTGTTTCTGACCACTTTGATGCGATCACGCCTAAATCCATTGCGGAGATAGCAGCAGCAACATCCGGAACCTGTCCGGTGATGCAGGTTATCTCCTCAATGTTATTTTCAGCTATCCATGACTCAACTTCTGCCTGTGTCGTGGCAGTCTCAAATCCTAGCAGCATAAGACGAAGATGCTTCATACCGTTCTCATGGTACAACTTACCAACAGCTTCAATGAGTTCTTTTTGTCCTTTCACTTCATCAAAGCGCCCAAGCATGGATACGACGAAATGCGGGTCATCATAGCCGAGCTTCTTTCTAAAATCAGCCCTTCCGGCAGAAGAAAATGCAAACTTTTCTGTATCTACACCGCCAAAGATGGTAGATACTTTAAATTCCGGCACGTTAAGCTTAGAAATAAAATGGTTGGTCATAACGCTGTTTGTGGCGATAACAGCATCTGCAACATTGGTGTGCAACCAACGATTAGGCAGGTTGTTTTTAGGAAGGCGCTGATCTCCTCTGGTTCGTACTAATTTAAATGAACCTGAGAACTTACGCAGCAATCCCCAAAGGATGAATCCTTCACCACGATGACAATTAACGACATCTGGAGTAAAATCTTTAATCAGCTTATATAATTGTACATACGCACGCAACAGCTTCAGCGGATTTGAAGAATTCAGATCAAAGTGTAATGGAGTAAAGCCCCATTCTTTTGCTTTTTCATCCGCTTCAGTGCCCTGCTGGGTAATGACCAGCGTTTCGTGTCCGGCATCGCGCAACAAACGGGCAAGGTACAAACCATACCATGCGGTAGCGTTAAACCAGCGTACATTAATTATCTGTATCGTTTTCATGTGTGGACTCATGACAGCTACACGGTCAGAAGGCAAGCATGCTGTCTCATTTCGAATTATTAAGGGAGCTCAGATCAATGACACCATAGGCATTGGCACGTCAACATCTGTATACAGTTCTATTCTTATATATCGCAGATTACTGCGCTAAAATTTCTTTGCAGAACCGCCCGAGTAGACTCATTGTAAAAAACAGGCTACCACACGGGCTGATTATACACATTAACTTTTCCGCTGCATGCGGCTAGAACCTCTATGACAAAAACATCTGTGACGAAGACATTGGATTTTGACGACATCCACCTTGCGAATGCCCTCTTTGGCCCGCAAAACAAACATCTCACGCTCATCACCAAACAAAGCGGCGTTCAACTGGATACAAAAGGGACTTCTCTTTCTGCCAGTTCGCCCGACCCAGATGCACTGCAAACGGTTCTTAATCTTCTCACACAGCTTTACGGACTGCTCAAAGCGGGAAATTCGTTATATCCAAAAGATATTACGTACGCTTACGGTATGCTGCAACGCGAACCAAGCATAAATTTGCAAAAACTGTTTAAAGATTCCGTTTTTGTTGTATCACCTAAAAAAACGATCGCACCAAAAACATTAAGCCAACGTGACTACCTTGCGGCATTACGTGAAAACGAAATGGTCTTTGCAGTGGGTCCGGCAGGTACAGGTAAAACCTATCTTGCTGTTGCAATGGCGTTATCAATGCTTCTGACAAAACAGGTGCAAAAAATCATTCTTACCAGACCCGCTGTTGAGGCCGGTGAGAAACTGGGTTTTTTACCCGGTGACCTTGTGGAAAAAGTCGATCCATATTTGCGTCCTCTTTACGATGCCCTGCATGACATGCTGGATTCAGAGAAAGTCTCTCACATGATTGAATCAGGCATTATCGAAATTGCTCCGTTAGCTTTCATGCGCGGTCGCACACTCAATAACGCATTCGTTATATTGGATGAAGCGCAAAATACTACCCCTGAACAGATGAAAATGTTTTTAACACGTATGGGCTACGGTTCCCGCATGGTAGTTACCGGAGATGTCACACAAATTGACCTTCCGGTTTGCGGTCAGGCACGTGCTCCTCGTTCCGGTCTCATTGAGGCACAAAGAGTCTTGACAAATATCAAGGGAATCCGTTTTCTACACTTTCACCATGATGACGTTGTCCGCCATCCTCTGGTTGCAAAAGTTGTTAACGCTTACGAGCGTTATACAGCAGAACTGACAAACAAAGATTAAACCGAGCAGGCTATGACTTCTAAAAGTAAAGCGCGCAGTTCGGGGCAGAAAAAAACAAAAAAAATGAGTAACTCTAAGTTTCCTAAACTTGGAATTCTCGTATTTCTTGTTGCCCTGATCGGCCTTGCGATTCTTAGCGGAACCAATCTGCGCCCCCCTCTGCCACTGTACGTGGCTGGAGAAGTTGCAGCACAAGACGTGCTTGCAACTCAAAACCTACTCTTTGAAGATACCAGTTCCACTCTCGCTAAACGTAGACAGGTAGCAGATCTCCAACCACCGGTGTACGATCTGGATCGATCTCCGATTTCGAAAATTCAAGATAAATTCCGCCTTATTTTTGATCTGATCAATTCTCCTATTGCTTCTGCAAGTGAAGAAGACGCTATCCGCTGGCAAATTGAAGAACTTCTTAATGTTGAAGTTTCTCGCAAGACCTACAGCCATTGGAAAGAGGAACGTTTTCAGACCATCTTCTACACACAGGCTCTGCCTTATATTGTAGATATGCTAAATAAGGGGATCGTCGCAGACCGTACTCTGTTGCTTCAGAACAGAAACGGATACATCATCCGCGACCTTGATCAGAGCAATGAAACACTTCACTCTGTCGCGTTCAAAATTAATGATATTTCAACAACCAAGAAAGGGTTGTTAAAAGAACTGCGTAAAAAAGGGAAAGCACCACTGCGAACACGCAACGCCGTACTTTCTCTTATTTCACCGGTTCTTACACCGACGGTCACCCCGAACAGAGTTGAAACTCAACTTCGGGAACAACTTGCCGTGGATGCCGTAGACCCTGTTTACTACAGCATTAAAAAAGGTGAGAGCATCGTTCGAAAAGGTGAACGCGTAACGCTGCCTATCCAAATCAAGTTGCAAGCTCTGCTCGCTCACAAGAACCAACGATTTTTCCCATACCAAATGCTCGGTGTCTTTATGACAACCTTACTGCTTGGCGCGGGACTTGCTTTTGAGCGCAGCGGACAAAGATTAGGATCATTACGCAATGAAGACCTGCTGTTTACAACCCTTCTGATTGTACTTTTCGCAGGCGGCGCAAAAGCCTTTATGCTTCTGCAAAGCAACTTGGACAGCACCCAACACGCAGCAGACCTGCTCCCTATCTTGTATCCTGTTTCCGGTGCACTGGGACTTTTCGGGCTTATCTTCGGCATCAGACGCTGTAGTGTAATAGCCTTAATCACAAGCTTTCTCTGTACTGTCATGATGGGGGGAACAATCGAATTGTTCCTGTTCTACTTCATAGGCAGCATGATCAATGTGTGGCTTGTACAGCATGCAGAAAGCCGTAAAGACATTGCTGTAAGCGGACTTCCACTTATGGTCGGACTTCTTGCCACGTGGGTCGGACTTGCACTGTACCAACAACTGGATGCGCCGGAAATTGCTGTCGGAGCAGCGTTTGCAGCAGCCAACGGCATTATTTCCCTGCTTGTTGTCTTTGCTCTCAGCCCGATCATTGAGCTTATTTTTAACTACACAACCCGCTTTAAACTGATGGAATTGATGAACCTTGAGCAACCGCTGCTTCAGGAACTGATGATGAATGCTCCGGGCACCTATCATCACTCACTCATCCTCTCCAACCTTGTTGAAGCAGGGGCTAAATCAATCGGGGCGAACAGTCTGCTCTGTAAAGTTGCTGCGCTCTACCATGACATTGGTAAACTTGCTAAACCTCAGTACTTTATCGAGAATCAGGGACGGGCAAAGAACCCTCATGACAAACTTACACCTGCCATGAGCACGCTCATCCTTATCTCTCATGTTAAAAAAGGCGTCGGGCTTGCCCGCAAATTCCGTCTTGGACATGAGATTGAAGACATTATTCAACAGCATCACGGCACCTCCGTTATCCGCTACTTCTACACAAAAGCAGTCGAACAGGACGAAAGTCTGTGTAAAGACGACTTCCGTTACCCGGGGCCTAAGCCTAAAAGTAGAGAAGCCGCGATTGTTATGCTTGCTGATGCAGTTGAAGCCTCAAGCCGTGTTCTAGCAGACCCTACTCCGAGCCGTTTACGCGGTCATATCGACACGATTATGAAAGGAATCTTCTCTGAAGGACAGCTTGATGATTCAGAGCTGACATTCTCAGACCTGACAAAAGTTGGGGAAAGCTTCCATCGCGTGCTCACCGGAATATTCCACAGACGCATCGAATACCCTGAAGATCAACGTGCGGGCTGCATCAAGAATCACGAAGAAAAAAACGGTCAGGATAAACCTGAAAAACCTAAAAACGGCACTTCTCCGGAAGCGGCATAATTCATATGATCACAATAAAAAAAAGCCAGTCCGTGGACTGGCTTCTTCCCTTTTCACGCACGGAGCTTACCCGTGTTATGAACGCTATACTTTCTGCAATTGGGCAGAAAGATAAAGATCTTGAAATCAATCTTGTTGATGATGCAACAGTAGCAGACCTGAACGCTTCTTTTTTGCAATGCGACGGACCGACCAATATTCTGTCATTCCCGTCTACTGAGGACGGAAGCGCACAAAATATCGGCTGGCTGGCACTCTCCATGGATACCCTTGAACGTGAGTGTCTCCTCTACGGACAGGATAGAGCTGAACATGCATTACGCCTTATCGCACATGGAATGCTTCACCTCGCAGGCTATGACCATGGAGAAGAAATGTTTTCTCTCACAGATGTCGCTGTAGATGCAGGACTTGCTTCTCTAAAAGCAAATTAACAAACTATTCTATGAATATATTTCTATAATATTCAAAATACAGCCCATACACAAACTAACGTCATGCAAGAAATTGCATGGCGTTTTGTATTTAATACAACTACACACCTAAAACAAACGCCCATTCTGCAAAGCCTTGCAGCCTATAAAAAGAATTATGCGTTCCATAGCAACGCATTAGCCCCTTTGCGCTCTTTTAGTATATGCAATTTAACGCAAAAGATTATTGCTCAATGTTCTTTCTGTTGTATAGTAGAACACTCGCACACTACACATTTTATCTCTATAGGTAATAATGAAAAACTGTATCTACTTATTCCTTTTTCTCACACTTGGAATGTTCCTCATTGAACACCAGCGTGAGATACGCCATCTTCGAGAGAGTATCGAATCTCAGAATCAAGAGATTCATACCCTGCAAGTAGTGCTGCGCAATACGTCATCCCAATCAAAATTGGCTCTGGAAATTGGCCATAGAACCCAGCAATCATTGCACGACTCACGTTCTAAACGAATTGTAAAAGTTACCGCTTATAGCGCACGCAGTATAGAGACAGATTCTACACCATTTATTACGGCCTACAATACAAGAGTCCGCCCGGGTATCATTGCTGTATCACGCGATCTTTTTGCCAAAGGCTGGACGTTCGGTAAAAAAGTTTACATCAAATCTCTTGGTGTATTTACGATTGAAGACTTGATGGCAAAACGTAAGAAAAACCAAATCGACGTATTTATTCCAGAAACTACCAAAGCGCTTTCCTTCGGCAGGAGAAATCTGGAAGTTTACCTGTTGGCACCGCCTCCTATCCCTAAAGAAACATATTCCCAGCTATACAAAACACCACACAGGGACTACCTCCTCGCCACAGAAGACATTTGCAGACGCACGAACTAACCCACGTTCACACGCCCTACTGAACGCATCGGGTATATCAAACAAAACGCCCCCGGAAACATCCGGAGGCGTTTTGTTTGTGCAGCGTATTACTAAGCGAAAATTACTTTCCGCTCATAACCATCTCTTTTTTTAAGATCAACTGCTCCTTGCAGTAGGGACAAGTCATGTCGATCACTCCAGCTTCACTACTGACAGAGCGAATTCTGCATCGAAACACTTTACCACAGTAGGGACAACGAACTTTCTTTTCCATACATATATCTCCTCTATCCCCCCCGCTAAACACACTATCTAGGATCAATCATGGACGCAATGTTTAAACCAAGCGACACGAATCACACAGAGCACAACGTCTTACCCTGCCTTGACCTTACGCATCGCAAGAACTAAACAAGTCAGGCATTAATTATATTTTCACCTGCGAGCATTGCATGACTTTTCCCGTTAAAGACAAAAACCTTCTTCTACTCTTTTGCATCACTCTTTTTGTTGTGATGGGAGTATCAAGTATTCTCCCGGTATTACCTAGCGCAGGGCGTTCTTTGCACATCCCTATGGCTAAAATCGGCTTATTACTCACAACCTTTACACTTCCGGGAATTTTTCTTACCCCCTTTGCCGGTATTCTTGCAGACAGATATGGAAGAAAAGCTGTTCTCATCCCCGCACTTGTCCTTTTCGGCATCGCCGGATTTTCTTGCTCGCTCACAACAAACTACACTGTCATCCTTATCCTGCGCGCCCTTCAGGGAATTGGTGCTGCGCCGATAAGCCTTCTCTACACCACCATCACAGGTGATTTATATTCCGGAACCGAACGATTAAAAGTTATGGGATACAACGCAAGTGTCCTCAGTATCGGGACAGCTGTTTTTCCATTCGTCGGCGGGCTTCTTGGAGAACTTGGGTGGCAATACCCATTTATGCTCCCTATCTTGGCACTTCCACTTGCTGTGATGTGCGCTCTGCACCTTGATGTACCAAATCCTAAGTCTCGTGAAACCATGAGCAGTTATTTCAAAAATACAGCACAAATTGTCACATCAAAAAGTGCACTCATCCTCTTTGGTATGACACTGTGCACTTTTATGATTCTCTACGGCCCTATCATTACCTATGTACCAATCCTTTCAGACACAGTATTCCATGTCAGCCCTTCATACATCGGCTTTCTTTTCGGAATATCATCACTGTTTACCGGTGTTGCGGCCTCACAGCTAGGCAGACTGCGAAGCAAAATGTCTGTCGGTACCATGCTTTGTTTTGCTGGAATCTTTTTCTCAGGTGCAATGCTTCTTATGCCTGTTCCAGATAACTTCTGGTTGCTGGCAATTCCGGTCAGCCTCTTCGGACTTGGACAAGGTCTTTCCTTCCCCAATCTTGCAGCAAAATTGACAGGCATCGCCACCATGGAAAAACGTGGAGCGGTTATGGCTGTCAACGGAAGCGTACTGAGAATCGCCCAGACCATCAGCCCTCCGCTCTTTTCCATCCCTTTACTCTTTGGCGACGTGCATGCGGTATTTTATGCTGCCAGTTTAATCGGAGTCTTTATGTTCCTGCTGGCATTAAACTGTCCTTCAGACGAACAGACAAAGAACTAGCCTCACCACACAACTTTCCAATAAAAAATCCCCTCGAAGACACATCTTCGAGGGGATTTTTTCGCCTGTTCCAGTTACTCCTCTCCACAACCGCACTGAATAATAGCTCTGCAAAATGCAGGGAGATCATCCGGCGCCCTACTACTGATGAGGTTGCGGTCTACCACAACAGGTTCATTGACCCACTTTGCTCCGGCATTTTCCAAATCATCAGTAATGCCGCGTGTAGAAGTACACGTATACCCTTTCACTATACCGGCAGAAATAGGAATCCACCCCGCATGACAAATAAACGCGATTGTTTTCCCCTGTTCATGCATTGTACGGGTAATATTTTTTACATCCATATAGCGTCGTAATTTGTCAGGTGCAAAACCACCCGGAATTACCAGCATATCAAAATGATCCGGATTAACATCAGAAAGACGAGTATCCGCTTTTACCGGATACCCATGATATCCTCTATATACAGTCTCTGTATCCACACCGGCCAGAACCACGGCTGCACCTTCTTCAATTAAGCGCAGCTTTGGATACATAAGCTCAAGATCCTCGAAAAGATCCCCCACAAACATCAAAACTTTTTTCCCGACTAATAAGCCCATAACGTGCCTCCTGCGTTATGTTCCAGTTTAGCATCTGGGAAAATTTATTCTTTTATTTCCTTTGCGGACATAAAAAAAGCGCACAAGGCGTAAGCCCTGTGCGCTGATAATCACTGATGGTGAACTAAGATTATTCAACCCAGTCGAAAGTACGCTGAATAGCTTTCTTCCAACCAGCGTAACCTTTTTCACGCTCTTCTTTACCGAACTTAGGTTCCCAGGTCTTATCAATAGCCCAGTTAGCACGAAGGTCATCGATACCGGACCAGTAACCAACTGCAAGGCCAGCTGCGTAAGCAGCACCAAGACAAGTAGTTTCAGTAACCTGAGGACGGATAACAGGAACACAAAGGCTGTCGGACTGGAACTGCATGAGCAGTTCGTTCATAACCATGCCACCGTCAACTTTGAGGGTAGTAAGGTCAACACCGGAGTCTTTGTTCATAGCTTCGATAACGTCGCGGGTCTGGTATGCTACGGACTCAAGACAAGCACGAGCAATGTGACCTTTGTTAGCGAAACGAGTAAGACCTGCGATTACGCCGCGAGCGTCGGAACGCCAGTACGGAGCAAACAAGCCCTGGAAAGCAGGAACAACGTAAACGTCGCCGTTGTCTTCCACAGACTTAGCAAGTTCTTCAACTTCAGGAGCTGAGTTGATAAGGTTGAGGTTATCACGCAGCCACTGGATAAGAGCACCAGCAATAGCAATGGAACCTTCCAGACAATATACAGTTTCTTCTTTACCGAATTTGTAACCAACGGTTGTAAGAAGGCCCTGTTTAGACTGGATAGGTTTGGTACCGGTGTTAAGAAGCATAAAGCAACCAGTACCGTATGTGTTTTTCGCTTCACCAGTATCAAAGCAAGCCTGACCAACGAGTGCAGCCTGCTGGTCACCAAGAGCGCCACAAACAGGAACGCGGGCACCAAGAGGACCATGTTCTTCAGTAGTACCCCAAGTGTCGTTATCAGAAGAAGATACGATACGTGGAAGTGCTTCTGCAGGAACATCCATAATTTTAAGAATCTCTTCATCCCACTTAAGGGTTTCAAGATCCATAAGCATCGTACGGGAAGCGTTGGATACGTCAGTTACATGCGCGCCGCCTTTAGAGCCGCCAGTAAGGTTCCAGATAATCCATGTTTCCATGGTACCGATAAGAGCATCGCCTTTACGTGCAGCAGCTCTAACGCCCGGTACATTATCCATGATCCATTTCATTTTAGGACCAGAGAAGTATGTAGCAATCGGGAGACCGGTTTTTTGACGGAAACGATCCTGACCGCCTTCAGCCATCAACTCTTTACAAATCTGGTCAGTACGGGTGCACTGCCAAACAATTGCGTTGTAGTAAGGCTTACCGGTTTTACGATCCCAGATAACAGTAGTTTCACGCTGGTTAGTAATACCGATAGCAGCGATGTCGGAACCTACAAGGCCGGATTTCTTTAAAGCACCTTTAATCACTTCCTGAGTGTTGGTCCAAATTTCCATTGGATCATGCTCAACCCAGCCTGGTTTAGGGAAAATCTGCTCATGCTCTTTCTGATCCATGCCGACAATGCGACCTTTTTTATCAAAAATAATGAAACGTGAGCTTGTAGTTCCCTGGTCAACAGCGCCAATGTACTTAGCCATAGTGATCCTCCACTTTTAAGGTAAGGCTAACAATAAAACTGATTAATGCTTAAACAGTAAGCCTACTGCTGAGCAACAAATGCTTCAACAGCACGGAGTGAACTAGCAACCGCAATGCCAGTTCCACATTTCATTCGCATCCAGTCCTGATGAGCTAACAGAGAGCCGACAGTGTATACACGCTCGTGTACAACATTTCCGTTTTCATCAACTGGCTGGAATGAGGAATCAACCTCAACACCTGCGGAACTTACTTTGTGTCCACGCGGGTCAAGCAGGTCGGTTCGATGCCACTCTTCACGATCAGCAGGCTGAGATACTGGCAGACCCATCACAGTCTCCACAATGTGATGTCTGTCAGCGAACAGTCCGCCGCCGAGGAAACGACCGGTAGCAAGCACAACACCTTTGGCAACCACTTTTTCGGTAGGGGCTTGCACACCGAAGGTCACTTCATAGCGACCATCGTCGAGTGGGGTTATGGAAAATACCTTATGTTGCAGCTTTAAATCAACACCTAAGGTACTAATTCTTCCTTCAAAAAGGCTTTTTAAGCGCATTCCCGGTACGGAAGCCGGTAAAGTCGGTAATTCAAAGACTTTCACGCCAAGCTCTTTTTCCATTTCTTCCAGAATTTCATCTGCGGTATAGATACCCAAAATAGCTGGAACACCAACAGCTTCCACACCATCAAGATGCGGTTTAATCAGTGCATACAGCTTTTCACGGGTTTCTTTAAGCTCCATGGCCTGAGCCATGATACCGGTAAGAATCGGCTTCATCGATGCGGAATCCGGGAAATCAAGACGCATAGTTTTCAAGTTAGACCACTTATCACCAATGGTAGTGGCAACCTGTTTTGCGCTGAATTCACGAAGACCTTTGAAGTCAATCAACAGTGCCGGAGCGTTCTTTTTAAACGCCTCAACACCTGCCCACATTGTTGCTGGAACAGCCCATGTGGTTTTCTCTGTACCGATAGGAGTAAGCACCTTGCAGTTAGCTTCTTTCTCCATACGGTAATGAAGCCCGAACTTTGAAAGGAAATCGAACAGTTCGCCATATGCTTTTTCAACATCATCACGCGTTACACGCGCATATGGATGATTCGGCATATCAGCAGAAACTGCTGCCATTGCTTCCCAAGGGTTATCCCAAAGCTTTTTTTCTTCCACAGGATGAACGGCCATTACATCGAACAGGCCGCTGGAAAACACGATTTCACCGGTACTGCCTGCCTGAGAGACAGACAATCCGCGATTTGCTGCGTAAACAGCTGCGGACATACCAGCGATACCGGTACCTACTACAAAAAGATCACGTTCAGTGACTGGCAAATTGCTCATATCACCCTCTAATCCATTTCCAGATTAAGAAGCCCGAAATACAATGCTTCTTTAAGTTCTGCCTGATTAAACTGAGCATCCCAAAGAATAGGACGCTGACCTTTCCAGCGTTTAGAAAGGAAATCACGCATGCTCTCAACACCTTCGTTGCCGTCAAAAAGACCGCGGTCGTACATGTGAGCAGCAATACGGGCACCACAGAATGCACCCTGACAAGAGCCTTTACCAACTCGGCTACGCAGACCTACAGCCTGAATACCGGGCTTTTCACCCTCACCGAAGGAATCAAGGATAGTGTCAACAGCACTTTTAGGTACAATTTCACATTCACAAAGCAGGTAGTCTTCAGAGTTATGGCGGCGCATCCACTCACGTTTTGTGAGGATGGAAGGCTCTGCCCACTCAGTCTGAACATAATCAGGAAGGACTGTACCGCGGGTGAGACAAGGAGCGTCGACCTTAAGTCGGTTACAAACAAGGTCAGCGCAACGCTCTGCCATAAGGCGGTAGGTAGTGAGTTTACCACCAGTAATGGTGATAAAGTTCTCGAGGTTTTCTTCTTCATGACCAATAAGAGCGTAGCCACGGCTAGCTGCACGGTCACTGGAAGCTTCACCAAGCTGCACAAGCGGACGCACTCCGGCGTAAGCTCGAACGTAACGGCAGGTATCCAAGGCAGGTACCATCTGGGCGCCCTGATCGATGTTCCGGTTGATCTCGTCGATGGACGGAGCCACGTTATCAAGATCATGAACACGAACAGAAGTGGTACCTAACACGGAAACTGTACCGCCAGGAACGAGGATGTCACCATCTCCCGGAGGACGCAGTCGGTTGATTACACGGTGGTTCAGTCGAGAAAGGGTTACAAGCAGGCTGCCTTTGGCGTAAGTCATGCCAATTTTGGCTCCTGCCATTTCTGCGACGTTAGCAGCCCATGCTCCGGTTGCGTTGACAACCTGTTCAGCTTCGATGACGGATTCTTCACCGGTACGTGTATTCACCACGCGGGCGCCGGTAATTTTACCACCTTCTTTGTTGAAGCCGAGCAGTTTCATGTAACGCTTATACACACCCCCGTGTGCTTCAGCGTCTGCAACGTTTTCCAAAGAGAGCTTAAACGGATCAATGGATGCGTCTTCAACTTCATAAGCTGCAATCACATCCGGGTTAAGGTTAGGCTCAAGTTCCAATGCTTCTTCAGGGCTAACTTCCCTGCATGGTACTCCAGCTTTTTCACAGTTGATCGGGAACTGTTTGATGTATTCGTCATCATCACCTTTCACTGCTACAAACAAACCGCCTGTATTTTCAATGCAGTGAGGGGCAAATTCTTTGATGATGTCCCCTTCAACTTTACACTCGTTAGCAGAATGCGGGTCTGTGCTTACGTAGCGGGCACCACTGTGAAGCAGGCCGTGGTTACCACCGGAAGCACCAGCGTTCACATCACGTTGCTCAATAAGCATGCATTCTACGCCCCTCAGGGCTAGGTCTCTAAAAATACCGGTACCTGTTGCACCTGCACCGATAATCAGTACTTGAGTCTGCAAAAAAACCTCCAGACATCATGTATCACTAAACAATTATCAACAACAAAAACCACTGCAAAGAGGGGTACTCTTTGCCTACTGACAGGACAAATAGTATTGTCTACCGTTCAGTCTCACATTCATACCAGTCTAACCATCAAAAATATAAGATAGCTCAAAAGGATTTTGCATGGCAAAAACCTGCCTGCAAAACAGTAAAAAAAACACTCCTCGACTAGTACCGACTATATGTATGCAATTGAACCTATAATGTCCAGTCGTCACTAGGCATATCTCGAGACAATTCGGAGCTATAAAATAGACTTTTTGGCTCGTCGAACACTGTTCACCTTGCTTAAATTCCTTTTCTCCCTTATACCGTGTGTGGCTATTGCGCTTTTTATAAGGCCGCTTAAGGAGATAAGCTTGAAGTCACCAACTACAAGAATTCAATATTTAGACGGTATTCGCTTTAAACGAGTTGTTAACGCTGCTGCGAAACGTCTCATTGAAAAACACGGGCACCTGAACGACATTAACGTATTCCCTGTTCCTGACGGAGACACCGGCAGCAACATGGCTGGTACCATGGATAATGTTGTTAAAAAATCTGCCCACACCCTCGACCAGTCCATCGGAAAAATGAGTGAAATCATCGCGGAAAGTGCCCTTCTCGGCGCCCGTGGTAACTCCGGCGTTATTCTGGCCCAGTTTCTTTGCGGTTTTTCTGAGGGTGTAAAAGGATTACAGCGTGTTACGCTGAAAGATTTTTCCGATGCTGCGTCCAATGCATCAAAGCGGGCTCTTGAAGCTATTTCCGAGCCAAAAGAAGGAACAATTCTTACTGTAATTCGCGACTGGTCAGAACATCTTTCTGCCAACCATCAGAATTACAACAACTTCCACGACCTTCTGTACGATTCCCTTGAACACGCAAAGGTTTCTGTTCGTTCTACCAAAGAAAAGCTCGCTTCTCTAAAAGCAGCGGACGTTGTAGATGCCGGCGCTCTCGGCTTTGTGTACCTTTTAGAAGGTATCGTAGAATTTACAGAACGTGGCAGCCTGAACAGGCAGGAAGAACAAAGCGTTATCCCTGTTCCTTCACAGGGCGTTCATGACCGCGTTGCGGTTGAAAGTCTCACCTACTCTTTCTGCACAGAATGTATGGTTACTGGCGAAAATATCGACAGAGATACCCTGCGCGAAGAAGTGGGTGCCCTTGGTGACTCTCTTGTAGTTGCAGGCACTTCTGCTAAAGTTCGCATTCATGTTCACACCAATGAGCCTGAAACCGTTTTCGAAATCGCTGAAAAATACGGTGAAGTTTCTCACCATAAAAAAGAAGATATGCTTGAACAGCATAGAAACCTTCTTACAACAAAAGAACAGCGTACCGGCATTCTTACAGACTCTACATGTGACCTGCCTGAAGAGTTGCTAAAAAAATACGATATCCGTGTTGCTCCGCTCAAGCTTTACATGGATGAAAAAGAAATGCTGGATAAAGTGGATATCTCCACTGAAGAATTTAACAAAATGCTTCCGGACTCCAAGTCTGTAAAAACCTCACAGCCTTCTCCGGGACACTACAAGGCACTCTACGAAGAACTTAATGCAAATTACGAAGAAGTTGTTGCGCTTCACGTAATGGCTGCCCATAGCGGCACCTTCCAGTCTTCTAAAAACATGGGTGCCTCTGTTCTTGATGATCCATACGCTGTTGACACTTACACTGTCACCGGCGGCCTTGGTCTGGTAATTCTTGAAGCTGCTAAACTTGCCCAGCAAGGAAAAAGCGCAAAAGAAATTGCAGAACAGGTTGAAGCAATGCGTGACAATGTTTTCGTTCTTGTAGCAATGGACACCGTGGACTTTGCAGTACGCGGCGGACGGTTAAGCAAGAACATCGGCACCATTGCTAAGCTTTTGAACATCAAGCCTGTATTAGAATTTGATACCAAAAAAGAAGGTCTTTGCGGCATTGCTGCAAAATGTTTCGGCGTCCGTCACTCCGAAGCACGTCTTATGCGTCTGCTAAAACAGCGCGTAAAAGGAAAAACAAACCTTCGCTTCGCTATCACACATGTAGAAGCACCTGAAAAAGCAAAACGCCTTGCTGACATGATTCGAAAAGAATTCCACGCAAACGTTGAATTCGAATTGCAGGCATCTCCAGTACTCGGCTGCTACAGCGGCCCGGGTGCATGCGCGGTTTCCGTGCTTTGTGATTCCTAATAAGACGACAGATTGAACACACCCAAAAAAGCCGCTCTCAGGAGCGGCTTTTTTTGTGGATAACACTACCCACAACTATCGTACAAAAAAGAGCTGCCCAAACATATAGAGGAAATTCCCCCTACACATTTGAACAGCTCCCATTCAACATCATATATCTTCAAGCAAACTATACTTCCTGAGAAGTCCGTTTAATCCTGAAAAACAGAGTATAAAGAACTGGCACAATAATCAGTGTAAGAACTGTCGCAAAGGTCAGTCCAAAGCAGATAGTAACAGCCATAGACGCCCAGAATCGATCTAACACTAGGGGCATCATACCGAGTACTGTCGACATGGCCGCCATCAGTACCGGACGAATACGACTCACTGATGAATCCAGCACAGCCTCATACGGATTCTTCCCTGCTGCGATTTCAACATCAATCTGATCAATCAAAATAACAGCGTTTTTTATCAACATACCAGAAAGAGACAAGAAGCCGAGTAACGCCAGAAAACCGAAAGGTTGACCGGTTAATAACAAACCGCTTGTCACGCCAATAATTGAAAGCGGAACCGTCAGCGCAATAATCAAAGGCTGTCTGTAAGCATTGAACAACATGACAACAACTAGAGCCATGGCAAGAAATGTAACCGGAAGCCCTTTCGCTACGTAGGAGCGTGACTCATTGGATTTATCCCAGTCACCACCCC
>NZ_JADMLB010000018.1 GCF_015482765.1 Halodesulfovibrio sp. | reverse complement strand
GTGCCTTAAATTGAGTGCCGATAAAGCTTTCGTGAATGAACTCTTCATTGAGAGCCAATTCTCCTTTTGCAAAAAGTGAAGCTACGCGAGCAGAAGTGCCAGTGCCGCAAGGCGATCTGTCGACGGAGTCTGGGAGAAAAATGACACAGTTCCTGTAATTACATTTAGGATCATCCGGCTGGCAGAAAAACTGTACATGAGTGATGGTATTGATAAACGGCTGCTCAGGGTGAACAAAATCCACCGAGCTACGAACAGCATCACCAATTTTTTGAGATGTGGAGATAATCTTTTCAAGATTGCCGGAGCGTAAATCAAGTCCAAAGTCATTTGCATCAACTATGGCGTATGTGTTTCCACCGAACCCTAAATCAAAAGATATTTCACCGAATTCAGGCAGTTCTATGGTTCCGGAAGTGTAGAGAAAGGAGGGGACATTCCGAAATGTCACATCATGAACTCGATCGCCAGTAGTTGTTGCGATCGTGCGAATGAGTCCTGCGGGCGTATCAATATTCACCTCAGTGCGATCTCCTGTCATGGGGATCATGCCGGTTTCGAGCATGGCTGTGACACTGCCGATAGTACTGTGACCGCACATAGGCATATGTCCCGCTGCATCAATGAAAAGAACGCCCATATGTGCTTCAGGATGACACGGCTCTACAAGGAACGTTCCGGACATGTTCCTATGACCTCTCGGTTCCCACATGGTAGTAGTGCGGATCCAGTCCAGATGTTCTTCTGCATATGCCATTTTTTCAGCCATGGTATTCCCGAGGATCTCTGGCAAACCGGAAACAATATTCCGTGTTGAGTTGCCTGCTGTATGTGTATCTACAGTTTCAAAAACATGACTTACTTTCATTGCGGTTCTCCTTACCGTGAAGATGAAAAGCGATCTAAATGAAGCGGGGCGATGTCAAAAAGAGGTTCTTTATTATTCAGCAGTTCTGAGATTAAGCGGCCTGTGATCAGAGAAAGTCCAATCCCATTTCCTTCATGTCCGGCTGCAACAAAAAAACCTTTTACTTTGGTTGGGGAAATGATGGGTTTTCCGTCCGGTGTTGCTGGTCGCAATCCGGCATACGAACGAATTACCCGTGCATTTTTGTATGCCGGAAAAAAGTATTCTGCTCGTTGGGCAATGCAGCGCAGTATCTTTATTTCAGGGGCAGCGTTCATGCCTACAAAACGTCGGCTGCTTCCTATCAGGACAGTCCCCGCTTCAGTAGGTTCCGTAACAAATGCCACGCCGTAGTTATCCATTTCAGGTGTGACTCCTAAACGTTTCTTGCCTTTTTTTGCGGCAAGATACCCAAATTCTGCGTAATTTTTCCCCACTA
The DNA here is from genome assembly GCF_015482765.1 of Halodesulfovibrio sp. GTDB lineage: Bacteria > Desulfobacterota > Desulfovibrionia > Desulfovibrionales > Desulfovibrionaceae > Halodesulfovibrio. The sequence continues at coordinate 5,742 of NZ_JADMLB010000018.1, read as the reverse complement.
ACGATTGAACGCGTTCTGTTACTAAAATCTGTCCCTGCCGTGGTCGAATAGGTACATCAATACCTACTAAAGCGCTGATTGAAGGCGCCCAGACTCCGCATGCATTGATCACGTTCTTTGTAAAAATAGTTCCCGATGTTGTTCGAACTGCTTTGACACTGTTCTCTTGAGTATCAATTCCAACAACGGATGTATGAGTGTGTAATGTAGCACCTAACTCTTGAGCTTTATGTGCAAGGCCAAATGCGAGTTTCATAGGGTTAAGTTTTGCGTCACCTTCAAAATTGATACATGCTAAAACCCTGTCTGCGACGTTAGGCTCATTCTCTCGAAGTTCTTTTTGATCCCAGAAAGATACAGGAGAGCCTTCTTTTAATTTGCCCTCATAATTTTTATAGGCTTGCTCAAGGTCATCCTCGTTATCGACAAGCAGTCCAAGCCCTTCAGGCTCAAAGTGAAAGTCAACAGATAGGTCTTTTGCAACTTCAGGAAACATAGTTAAGCCAGCGTTGCAAAACCTGCTAAAATACCCTGGTTCGCTATCGTATGTTGCAACATGGCCGTCACATCGCTTGCTGCTTCCCCACGGGAATTCACCGCGTTCAACAAGAGTCGCTTTTATTCCGGATTTTGCCAGAAAATATGCAACAGCAGTTCCGATGGCGCCTCCACCAATGACTACTGCATCTGCATGTTCGTGTTTATTCATCAGGAGTTCCTGCTACTAAAAACATTAAGTTGTTCTGCTACAGATGCCGGATTAAAGAGCATACCCAGCATCTGTAACAGAGAGTGCTTTAGTACAATGGGTTAGCATTGAGGATTTCTTTAATATCGGCTTGTTCTTGTGCGGTAAGCGGAAGACGTGGAGAACGGCTATACCCGCCACAGTGGCCTTGAATATCCATGGCGTACTTTGTGACCTGCCAAAGCTTTCCTGAACCTTCGATGTAGCGGAGCATAGGGAGTACTTTTCGATACAGCTCCCATGCAGCATCAAAATCTTTCTCTACGGTTACAAGCTCAAAAAGTTTAGCAGAGAGAGCAGGAGCAATATTTGCTAATACACAAACCCAGCCTTGAGCTCCCATGAGAAATGACTCCATTGCCATATCTTCACAGCCGCAGAAAATAGTAACCTTGTCATCCATGGTATCTTTGATGAGAGATAGACGTTTAATATCGCCTGTGGATTCTTTTATATAATCCATATGAGGGAGGTCTAATATCTTGTCCAAAGTTGCCGGCTCAAGATCAACACCAGAGCTTCCCGGGTTGTTATAGACCATGACTGACAATTGAGCGTGGTCGGAGATTTCTTTAAAGAAAGCATAAGCCTCTTCTTGATTGACTCCCAATCCTGGAGGGACAATGCACATAACGCCGTCTGCGCCTATTGAATGTGCGTGTTCCATAACATCAAGTGTTGTGCTGACATTTTGAGAAACAGCTCCAACACAAACTGGAATCCGCCCAGCAACCGTTTCGGTAACAAACTCAGTAAATTTTTTACGCTCTTCAAGTGAAAGAGCAGCAAACTCACCGGTGGCACCCATAGGAAGAATGCCATGAACGCCGGAGTCTATGTACCAGTTAATATTATTCCGTGCGCCATCGTAATCAATTTCACCGTTTTCTTTAAAAGGTGTTGTCATAACGACAAACACGCCATGCATCTCAGGCATCAACTGCTCCTTTTGTAAGCTCAAAATTTAACGAATGCATTTGTGCTCAACTAAGCAATTGATATGCCAAGCCTTAATTTTTCAATTTGGTTTATAACGCTACCTTCGTAATCCCTTGGGGCTCAATAACTATCAGATTTTTTGCAAGTAAAAGTTGATTGAAAAATCAACTAATAAAGGCCGTTTTCTTCTTTTTTTGTAGCGAAACGAAACAATGGTTATTTGCAAATGGAGTTAGTTGTAGCGAAACGAAACAAAAAAATGCTGTCAAAATTAAAAAGAAAAGAAGCGAAATTGTATTTATTGTTATTTTTTAATGTGTTATGTCTTTTTTCTCTTGAATTCATTGTTCCTGGCAGGATTGTATCGTTTCACTACACTTACGCGAGTTTGATATGTCAAAACCGAAAGGTTCTCAGAACAAAAAATTACAGCAGCAACTCCATAATGCATGGATTAAATTCACCAAAGGGGCTCCCTTTGATAGCTCCGTTGTAGCGCCGCATGTGCTTCATTCATGGCAGATAAGTAAGGAACAAAACATTAATGCCGAGACAACCCCAATTGTAAATATTCTGACTAAACAAGAACTGGCGCGACTTCTTCAGGAGCACGACCAGCTCTTGGAAGCTGCCGAACCTGTTATGGATATGGTTGAAATTTCCATACGGGAAACAGGATTTATAGCGACACTAGCTTGTACGCCGGGGTTGCTGTTGAAGGTAGTGGGGGACCCTTCGGTTCTTTCCCATGCAGAACGTAGAGATAACGTTCCCGGGGCAATCCGTACAACTGAAGCATTAGGCGGCAGTGCACTCAGCATGTCCATGATCGAAAACATGCCCCTCCAGATTAGCGGCTGCGAGCATTACAATAGATACCTGCACGGATGGACTTGTTCCTCAGCACCGATTCATGATGAACATGAAAACGTTGTAGGCTCTCTGACAATTTCGGGGCATATGCCTAACAAAAACAGACATACACTTGCCATGGTTACGGCAGCAGCGAGTACAATTTCAACACGTTTCCGTGAAAAAAGACTCATATACAGCGAGCAAAGGCTCTCTTCTATGCTTACGTCAGTGTACAACTCTTTGTCAGAGGGAGTGCTGGCCATCGACACGGATTTGAATATCACTCATGCAAACAAGAATGCTGTAGAAATGTTAGGATTACGACATGCTAACTTACTTGGAAAACATGTAGAAACAATCCTTCATCATGACGAAAAACATAAGGTGCTGTTAGCAATAAAAGGGGGACTTACCACTTCATTAGAGATACCCTTCAGCGGCTCTCACGATACAAAATTGATGATGTGCAGGCTCATACCCACAAGATTGACCAACGGTGAAACCGTAGGGACGACCATTACGATTACCCCAAGAAGCCAACTCATTCAGATTGCACGGCAAGTGGGAGGGAATTACGCCAAATACTCCTTCAGTGATATCAAGGGAGACAGTTCCCAATTTGTTCAGCAAGTCGAATTAGCAAGACGCGCCGCAACAACAGGTTCCCGTATTCTTTTGACGGGTGAAAGCGGGACAGGAAAAGAACTTTTTGCTCAAGCTATTCACAATGGCAGTCTCTTACGAACGGGACCGTTTGTTGCGATCTCTTGTGCAGCAATTCCACGCGATCTTATTGAATCAGAATTATTTGGCTATGTAGGTGGGGCCTTTACAGGGGCAAGAAGCAAAGGGATGGTAGGGAAGTTTGAACTGGCAAACCACGGAACACTCTTTTTAGATGAAATAAACAGTCTGCCCCTTGAAATGCAGGCTAAGCTGCTGCGTGCGCTCCAACAACGCGAGGTGACACGAATCGGTGATACAAAGCCAACAGCTGTAAACGCGCGCATTATTGCTGCAACGAATACAGATTTAAAGCATGCAATTGAGCAAGGTTCTTTCCGTGAAGATTTATACTACCGTTTAAATGTTGTGGAAATAACTATTCCACCTCTTAGGGAACGACGGGATGATATCCCTACGTTAGCACGGCATATCCTCGAACGGCAAAGTAAAGAAGCGATGCCGGTATCACCGACTGTGACAAAACATGCTATGGCTGCATTACAAGACTACCAGTGGCCGGGGAATATCCGAGAGTTGGACAACGTATGTGAACGGGCTCTGCTCGTTTCGCCTGATGGCGTCATCAGAAGAGAGCATTTACCGGATCATATCTCTGATCGTAAAATACCGAATAAAACAAAGGGCGTTTCTTTAGAAAAAGCTAGTTATGAAATTATTAAGCGGGCTCTCGCAAACAACCATGGCAATATTAGCAACACAGCAAAAGAGCTAGGTATTGCACGGACAACCTTGTACAGGCAGATTCGTAAATTTAATCTGTCGTCAAATGGGGCAAAATAACCATCTAGTCTTTATCAATACAAAAAAAGCAGCTCGTTTTGAGCTGCTTTTTACTTAGTATGTAAATTTAGTAACCAAGGCCACACGCCAACAATCTTGGACATTAGAAATCCCCCACGTGCTTTCATCAAGATCTAAATGAATATAGGAAACAGAAGGAATAACTTCCAACTGCTCATAAAGTTTGATGGTAGCTTCGTAGTTAACCTCAAGAGCAAAATCTTTATCTGTCATATACTTCGCCAACTTTGAGGTTGGGTTTGAAAGATGCCCATTTTCAACAATGCTGGAGCTGTTAGTTCCCCACATTCCAATAACTTTTAATTCCTGTGTCATCCAATCAACATAATTAAAATCTTCGAGTACAACTCCAGCACCAATTTTACCTGTGGCGTCAGCAATGCGGTTACCCGTTTCATTCGCATACGTATCATCAAAGCCGAAATTACTGATAAGCCAACCCGCAGTTACAAACGGCATACGCCCTGAACCACTTACATGTGCATTACTTCCATCACCGGACGCCCACCAACCGAGTATTCCTGCTGTTACATTTTCAAACATGTAGCTAATCTTACCGGCAGTGAACCAGCCACTTCGTCTTGCAGCGCGATTTGCATCAAGATTACCGTAGATACCGTCGAACATAAATTTGAAGTCCGAATAATCTCCCATAACGGCTATACCAGCCCAGAAAACATCCGCATTTTCGGTGCGTTCAACATTTACAAAATTATTATCAAGCCCGAGGGATGGACCTACATCATATGTGTAGTTAGGACTCCCAAATTTTACGTTTTCTCCAAGGGGAGAATAAGAGAAATATGGGTTTACACTGATGTGTTTAGGCTGGAAGTACAATGAGAGTAGAAACATATCCATGTTGTTGTGAGTCGTTACAGGCTGTTCATCAGCAGTGTCTACTTCGAAAGGTCTCAGCCAGCCTAAAACACCACTAAATTCTTTAGCATGGCCGTATGTTGCAAGAATTCCGGCTACATCATCATCAAAGATTACAGAACCAGCTACAGTGCCAGGGTATGTCACACCTTGCAAACCAGCATAAATAGCAAACTGTGAGTAGGGGATATTCAAATGAAGGAAAAGTCGTTTTGTCATAACGCCTACTCCATCAGTTCCTATGTCCCCACCGGAGTTACGTCCGTACTTGTCCCCACCCGGATCTTGTCCCCATTTGTGATTGATTTCAAAATACGCCATGCCTGAAAGCATCTCGTTAGCAATTATCTCAATTTGAGATCTAAAACGCTGAAGCACAGTAAAGTTATTTGTGTCATCATTATTTTGATATTGAGAATGCTGTAAAAATTGAACAATGTTATAAAATGTTCCACTAGCTTCAAATTCTACAGCAAGAACTTGAGAAGAAGCCGTTATGCAGATCAAAAAAACAGCAAAGATGATACCTAGCTTTTTCATTGTAACTCCTTGGCGTAATGACATCTTTTCAGACAATATCCTCCTATCACTTTAGTCTGTATTATATCTTTGTGATTACTTAGTCCCTTTCAAGACGTGTCGTATAAAAAAAGCTCTGACATAATCTGTCAGAGTGATCCTACAACGAAAATGTGGACACCAAGTTAAGCCACAAGGTCATACTGTTCATTACGATACTCAAAGGTGGCAGGGGAAAGCCAGCCATTGCTCGA
>NZ_JADMLB010000060.1 GCF_015482765.1 Halodesulfovibrio sp. | reverse complement strand
CAACGAGCAAAGTCAAAATACGGGTTTTCACTAATAAGCGCGCGCTGAACATTCTCTGCCTGATCGGCAGTACAAACAACTGCACCAGCTTTAGTTTCTGCAAGCTTGGATACATACTTAGGGTTTGCAAGAAAGCTCAGCTCTGTTTCCATAGCGGCTTCAAGGGTGTTTACGCCTGTAATGTCAAGATCCTCACCGGCAAACTCAAGACCAAGATGTTGTGCGATTGTAGAAAGCAGCATGCTTAACCGTATTCCTTATTTTTTAGCTTTTTTATCTTTCTGAGCAGCTTTAAGTTTTTCCAGCTTAGCACGGTAAAGACGGTTTACAACAACCATTACCTGTTTGGTAACATCAACAGGGTTCTTAATGTAAAGAACTGCACCCTGAGCTTTTGCAACGATCATTTCGTAACCGTTTTTCTTACCAAATTCCTGGGTAGCTTCAAGCATAAGAGCAGACATGTCACGAAGTGCGGACTGTTCTGCTGCACGTGCACGCTGTACAAACTGCTGCTGACGTTTTGCAAGAGCAATTTCTTCTTTACGGAGCTCGTCGACTTTAGCTTTTTTTGCATCTTCGGAAAGCGCCTGACTCTGTACGCGGAATTCTTTTACTTTAGCATCAAAAGCTACTTTAGCTTCTCTCAGACTTTTATCTTCAGCGCCAAAAGTCTGTTTCATAGCTTTGGAAATAGCCAATGCCGGCTCAGAATCTTTAGCGATGACTCCAAAATCGACTTCACCGTATTTTGCAGCCATTGCTGATGAAGCGAACAGGAAGGTACAAGCCACTACCGCTAAAAGAATATTACGCATCGAATGCTCCTAAAAAAATTTCGTTACTTAACAACAAGTTAATCATTTAACCAAAAAGAAAACTATCAAATGATCGAGTGAATAGCGTTATCAATATCTCTAGTCAAGAGCCTGAAAGGTCTACCACACAATCTGCAACTACAAATACACACGAGGCGTATACGCGCTACTGAAGCAATGCAGCCTCATAATAAGACAGACTCTCATTATAACACGCCATTGCCAAAAAACAGTACTACACACAAACAGCACACACTGTCAGTGAGAAATCGCGCATAGCTTACATTAATTATTTGCAGCTACATAGCAGCATAGTTTTTCAAATTATGTCTGTATGTGCTTAATGCATTTGCAATACCGTCTGCCAACAAATTCAAGTAAGAGTTATTGCGCAATCTCTTGGCCTCTGTCGGATTAGAACAATATCCAAGTTCAACAAGGATAGACGGCATCTTTGCGCCCATAAGAACATAGAACGGTGCACTTCGCACGCCGTTACTTTTTGATTTCCAACCTCTGGCACGCACAGTTTTCACCATGCTTTTCTGTACCAGTTCTGCAAGAGCTTTAGACTCCTGCATTTTTGAATTAAGCATCAGGTCTGTCAGAATAAACTGCAAGTCACTGATACGTTTTTCTGAAATAGCATTTTCTCGAGCCGCAATTCTTCGCGCACTCTTAGAACGGGCAAGGTTCAAGTAGTACGTTTCAATGCCGTTCACGCTGGATTTTCTATTGGCGTTAATATGCAATGAAACAAATAAATCTACCTTTTGAACGTTTGCTTTTGCTGTGCGTTCTTCAAGGGGAATGAACACATCGGTTTTACGTGTATACAACACGTTAAAACCTTTTGCCTTAAGTTTTTTACCCAGCATTTTCGCAACCTTAAGAACATAATCTTTTTCACGGATTCTGTTCTTGGATGCACCGGGGTCTTTTCCGCCATGTCCTGCATCAATCATAACAGTCTTAACGGTCAAACCGAGCTGCTCAACAAGATCAGGAACTTTACGGGAAGGAGGAATTGTGCGTGAAGGCTTTTTGTTTTTATGAACCGGTGCCTTTCTGGATAAATCAACAGGTGGATGCGTCATCTTTCCGTTCTTAGGTGCGGAAACATCAACAACAACCCTATAAGGATTTTCCAGCGCAAACACTGTGTATTTCTGAACAGATTCGAAGTCGAGAACTACCCTGCTGGTAGAAGGGACAGGCTTACCAACACGGATCATACGAAGAATACCGTCGTAAATCTTCAATTCATCCTTTACAGCACTTGAAGGAACTGTGCCTTCAAGATCAATATACAATCTAAAGGGAAGATTTCGTGAAGGATCAGCGTTTAAAAACTTGTATTGGTGTTTTGCCTCACCACTTAAGTCAATAACGACACGCGTATAATCATTACTACTGGTAAAACGAACACCATTAAGTGCAACTTTACCGGATGTTCTGCGCGTTGTTTTTTTAGCGGGCGCTTGTTTTTGACGAGATGGAGCTTTTTTAACAGAAGCATGCGAAGAGCGGGAGCCATTAACTTCAGCTATAATTTTGCGATGAAGCGCCAACGCCTCTTTGTATTTGTCACCAGACTGGTACTTACGAAGAATAGTATTTAATGTCCGCCTGGCATCAGCGGCCTGATTCAAATTGTAATATTGAACCCGTGCCATCCTGTATAAAGAATCATCTGTCCATGAATGCCTGGTAAATCGCTTTGCACAACGATTGTAGTAATCAACAGCAGCCTGATAATCAGAGCGTAGATAAGAACGCTTTGCCAACTCTTCATTTACCCGCCCCATATAGTACAACGACTTCGGAGCATATGAACCATCAGGGTTAGCTTGATAAATCGCAATAAACTTATCTTCCAACCGCTTCCAATTAGAACGGTATCGACCCTGTTTTGAGTTTTTGACAAGCGATCTGAATTGACTCAACGCGGTTTGGTAATCCCGACTTATACTAGCATAGGAATCTGTAACTGAGAGAAGAAGAATAAAGAGAATCAAAGGCAAACAAAGTATGCCTCTTTTTCTGGTAATTAGCATAATTTTCCTAGTTAATCCGCGCATTGAAGTTGGAGTTGGAATAAAGCCGCCAGTTGCAAATCATTATAAGGATACTTAAACCTGTCAAAGGGTGCAACCCCGACAAATACTTTAGCATAAAAAAAGCGCGGTCATAAGACCGCGCTTTTGCATTAGTGTATTTAGAACGCTTGCCCCATTGCAAATTCAAAGCGTGGGGACTGTCGTTCGCCGTTCACCTCTGTAAGCGGGATACCATACGCGAAGCGCAGGTCACCCATTGGTGAACGCCAACGAAGCTCAAGACCGGTACTGTAGAGCCAATCTTTGTTAGACTGAAGGCCGTTATCTTTATCATCGTAGTTAATACCTACGTCAAAGAATGGAACCAAAGTCATACCCAGATCATTCTCAAAGTACCACTGGTATTCAAAGTTAGCGAACGCCATACGGGTACCACCAATCTTGTCGCCGTCATCCTGACGAACAGCAAAGTCGTTGATATCGTAACCACGTACACTGTTAATACCACCAATCCAGAAACGTTCTACAATCGGAATGTCATCATGAGAACCGCCGTTCGGCATCAAAGCACCGGCTTTAGCACGTGCCATGAGAACATGATCCTGATTCAATGCGTAGAACTGACGTGCTTCTGCGATAACTTTAATAAAGTCGTCAGTACCCTGGAGCAAGCCGCCACCGTAGTTAACGGTGAGGTTTACCACGTTACCAGAAGTAGGACGCTGGAAGTTATCCATTGTGTTGCGGCTGAATGCTACGTGAGCAACACTTGCATAACGGGTTCCATCGTCGGACTGTTCTTTAATAAGGTTACTTGCATCATCAGAAACATCATTAATCTGGTACTGGTCAAAACGGTACCCTGTGTAAACACGAGACCATTTACCAATAGGGTAACCAAAGCTTACTTTACCACCAGTTTTGTCGTAATCGTAGTCATCGTATTCAGTTTTCGTAATGTATGTACGAGCACTGAAGGAAAGATCACTATCGTAAACACTAGGGTTCAAGAAGCTCAAGTCATATGAAGTTTTCTTGGAGGAGAAGCTGGCAGTAAGTGCAACTTTGTACCCCTTACCCCACAAGTTATCTTCTTTAATAGAACCGGAGAAGCCCACACCGTCGTAGGAAGACCAACCAACACCAGCCATAATAGAACCAGTGTTTTTCTCTTTAACCTTAACTTTAAGGTCAACTTCATCCGGAGACTGTGTAGGAACAATATTTACGCTGGCTTCAGAGAAGTAGCCAAGGTTGTTCAGCTTACGGTTACTGTCACGCAGCTTGTCACCGTTGAACAACTCGCCGTCGGTCAACTTAACAGCACGACGAACTACATTATCGCGTGTACGGGTGTTACCTTCCATAACAACACGACGAACGTATACTTTGTTCTTCTTCTCAATCTTATATGCAACGTTTGCAATGTTGCCTTCAGCACGCTGAATTCCGAAATCTACATCTGTGTATGCGTAACCATAGTTCGCATACCAGTCAGAAATCTTCGTGCTGTCTTCACGAAGCACAGTGTAGTTGAGGTATTCTTCCTCTTCTTTCCATTCATCAAGACCAATGATGGAGAAAAGCGTTTCATCAGGTTCGATAAGATCGCCTGTAAAGCTGATAGTACCAAGCTTGTAGCGCTCACCTTCAGAAACTGGGAACGTGATAACGATACCGTCTTCTTCGTAATCAACACGCGCGTTACCAACTCGAACATCAAGGAAGCCTCGGTTCAAGTAGAACGCAGCAATCGCTGCTACGTCACGTTCGAGGTAGTCTTCACGAAGAACACCGGAACCGGTGATCCAAGAGAACATACCACGTTCTGCCAGTGCAAGTTCACTTTTAACATCATCTGCATCAAGCTGCTCAACACCTTCAATGTTGATTGCTTTAATGTACAGTTTCTCACCTTCTTTAACATTAAAGGTAAGTGTTGCACCGGTATTACCGCGCTCAATGTTGTAATCAACTTCAGCAAGGTAGTACCCTTCTTTTCTGTAGAGATCGCGAACTCGCGCAATGTCATCAGAAAGGAATTTTTCGTTCAAAACAGCACCCTGTTTAGAACTGATGGCAGCAAGAATATCGTCTGTATCAACAGCATCTGAACCGGAAACAATGATGTTGTTAATTCTTGGCTTTTCCACAACGGTGAACACAAGTTCGTTACCGTCACGTTTTTTATCAAGAGAAACCTGAACATCACTAAAGTAGCCAAGACGGTAGATGCGTTTAATTTCTTCGTTGATTTTTTTGCTATCAATCGGATCGCCTTTCTGAATACGCATACGCAGCAGAACTACGTCAGGGTCCAGAACTTTGGTTCCGCGGATAACAATATTAGAAATAGACTGCTTACGCAGCATTTCGTTTGAGGCCTGAGCTACCAGCTCATCCACAGCAGGAAGCACATTAATAAGTCCGGACTTATTAATGTAGATAGGCTTTGCAGGCTGAAGCCCGTAGGCTTCTACCAGACGAGCATCAATTGAAAGCTGTTCTCCGACCTGTGTAAAGCTACCGTAGACAGCATAGTCTGCGTTAGACAGTAAAGACAGATCTCGAACAATTGAAATATTAAGTTCGGTAACGTTATTCTCTGCTAAAAGTCTTTCTAATTCATCATTCGGAACAACTGAAAAGTTTTTCGCAGCAAGACGCTCCCCGATTAATTCAGGCAACCCATCTTCCAAATAACTCAAGTCGTCTCCTGAGTTAACGGCAAACGGTAGTACAAGTACCCGAATTCCATTCCGTGTCGCAGCAGATGCGCTTACAGCCATAAGCAGCGCAAGCAACATGAAGACCATGGCAACGCACGGTCTAAACTGTTTGGACATAAAGTTCTCCAGCTCGCAGTTCAAGACGGCGACGCATAATATCCGACAGTTCAGGATTATGCGTAACTACAACCAATGTCATACCCAGCTCGTCATTTAGTCGAAGAAGTAATTCTCCAACTGACTCGCCGGTGCGTTCATCAAGATTACCGGTGGGTTCATCTGCAAGCAGAACAGAAGGGCGCATAAGAATAGCACGGGCTATTGCAGCCCGCTGCCTCTCACCGCCTGATAACGTAGTGACTTTATGCTCAAGCCGCTTTCCAAGCCCGACAAGTTGCAACATCTCGTCAGCACGCTCAAAAGCTTCTTTTTTAGCCACTCCGCCAATAATCGCTTGCATCGCTACATTTTCAATAGTCGAGAATTCCGGCAGCAGGTGATGAAACTGGAAAACAAAACCGATATCTCGATTTCGCACGGCAGCCTTCGCATCATCCGTTAATTCGGCAAGATTTCGACCATTAAAAAGTAATTCGCCCCTCGAAGGAATATCAAGGGTTCCCAATAGATGCAAGAGAGTACTTTTACCCGACCCCGATGCACCGGTGATGGCAAGAGCCTCACCCTGCTCAATCACAAGGTCTAAATTGTTTATAACCGTAAGCCGCTCAGCAGGACCATCATAGTCCTTGCCTACTCCCTTCAGTTCATACAACGGCGCAGCACACATTACTCATACCTCAAGGCATCTGCAGGTTCCAGTTTTGCGGCCTGCTTTGCAGGGTACAGCGTAGCAAGGAAACATAACACCATTGCAGACACCCCGATAATGACCAGATCTGTCCAGTCGTAAAGCACCGGCAGCTTATCCATAGAATATACGCCCTTCGGAAGCTGAACAAATTGATAGCGCTTCAAAAGCTCGCCTACCAACAATCCTAATCCAAATCCGAAGGCGGTACCGACGACCCCGATTATGGTTCCCTGCAACATAAAGATTCGTCGAATCTGCTGCTTGGTTGCTCCCATAGACATAAGCACCGCAATATCGCGAGTCTTTTCCATAACAAGCATAACCAGAGTTGTGATAATTGAAAAAGAACCAACAAGTACAATCAACGTAAGAATAACGCCCATTGCGGTCTTTTCCAGTTTCAACGCGGCAAATAAGTTTGCGTTCATATCCATCCAGCTTCGAGCATAAAATGGATAGCCGCCCAACTTTTCAGTTACATCTTTTGCAACAACATCTGCACGATTGACATTGTCGACAGAAAGCTCGAGGCCGGTAACAGCATTACCACCCCAGCCCAGCAGTTCACGTGCAGAATCAAGCGTTACAAAGGCAAGGGAAGAATCATATTCCCACATGCCTGTTTTATATATTCCGACAACCCTGAAGTTGCGGACACGCGGCACAAAGCCTTGTGATGTTTTTTTGCCAGAAGGGGAAAGAAGATTAATGCGCCGCCCGATACCGACACCGAGGCGCTTCGCAAGTTCTTTACCAATGATAATTCCCGGCAACCCTTTACGGTTAAGTTCCGGAAAACCACCATCTTTCATGTACTTGCGAATAGTGAGCACTTTATCAGCAGATTCAGGCTGCACACCACGCAGAATAATCCCTTTAACACCCTGAGATGAGGAAGCCATGAGTTCAGAGTAAATAAAAGGGGTGACTCCGGTTACACCGGAGACACCCTCAATTTCATTCATCAAATCAGTATAGCCGGTCATGTTACCGGCTGCACTCATGGTAATTACGTGAGCATTCACGCCCAGAATTTTATCCCTCAAGTCCTTAGTGAAACCATTCATCACACCCAGAACTACGATGAGCGAAGCAACACCAAGAGCAACTCCGAGAACAGAGATAATCGAGATAACCGATATAAAAGACTGCTGTCGGCGCGCAAAAAGATATCGCAACGCAATGAAGGACTCAAATTTCATAAGCTATGGCTAACTCTCCGGTTTAAGGAGTGGGAAGAGAATTACCTCACGAATCGATGGGGAATCAGTAAGAAGCATAACAAGACGGTCAATACCGATACCCTGACCGGCAGCCGGAGGCATACCGTATTCAAGTGCACGAAGGTAATCTTCGTCCATGTAATGAGCTTCATCATCACCGGCTTCTTTTTCAGCAACCTGATCAAGGAATCGCAGACGCTGATCAACAGGATCGTTCAGCTCAGAGAATGCGTTGCCAAGCTCGCGGCCTGTCATGAACAATTCATAACGGTCAGTAAAACGAGGATCATCTTCGTTTTTACGAGAAAGCGGTGAGATGTCAGTCGGGTAGTTGTAAATAAAGGTAGGCTGAATCAAGTCCTGTTCAACATCAAGGTCAAACAGTTTAGCCTGAAGCTTAGCAAGCTTTTCACCTTCAATAACTTTTTCCCCGCGGCTCTTCAGATACGCAGCAAGCTTATCGTAATCTTCATACAGTTCTTTGGTGTGGCCACCAATAACTTCTAAAGATTCGAGGAAGCCGATGCGACGCCAAGTACCGGGAGTCAGGTCAATTTCCTGTCCCTGATAAGTAATAACGGTGGTACCGCATACTTTCTTGGCAATGTGTCCAAAAAGTTCTTCTGTAAGATCCATAAGATCTTCAAAAGTAGCATATGCCCAGTAGAACTCACACATGGTAAATTCTGGGTTATGCTGGGTAGAAACACCTTCGTTACGGAAGTTACGGTTGATTTCAAAAACCTTTTCAAAACCACCAACGAGCAGACGTTTCAAGTAAAGTTCCGGCGCAATACGCATGTACATGTCATGGTCTTGAGCATTGTGATGGGTAACAAACGGACGAGCAGTTGCGCCACCTGGAATTGGATGCATCATAGGAGTTTCCACTTCCATGAAGCCTCTGTCTTCCATAAATCTACGGAACTCACGTACAATCGCAGTACGCTTGCGGAAAATTTCGCGAGTCTTAGGCGTTACAATAAGGTCAACGTAGCGCTGACGGTATCGAATCTCAACGTCCTTAAGACCATGATATTTTTCTGGGAGCGGACGGATAGACTTAGTAAGAAGCTGAACACTCTTACAGTCCAAAGTCAGTTCACCTGTTTTAGTGCGGAACAATGTACCCACAACACCAACGATATCGCCGATGTCAAATTTCTTAAACTTCTGGTAAAGTTCACTACCAAGAGTATCGCGGGCAGCGTAACACTGCATTTTACCGCTTTTATCAAGAACGTGGAAAAAGGTAACTTTACCGAAAGAGCGAAGACCGACAATACGACCTGCGCAGAAGAATTCCTTATCAAGGGATTCCAGTTCTTCGGCACTAAGACCTTCATATTCTGCACGAATTTGAGAAAAATCGTCTTCCTTTTTAAACCCGTTAGGGTACAAGGAAATGCCTGCGTCCATTAAGTCGCAGGACTTTGCCACTCTATTCTTCACCACTTCGTTCAACTCATCACGGTCGACGAAGCTTTCCAGCATAGGCATAAAATATTCTGCCTGACTGGATTTAGTGGGAAGTTTTATTTTTTTACGTTTTGACTGTTCCTGTTCGCTCACGGGATCACTCCGTATAATGAATTCGATCACTGCTGAATTGGGAAGGGTTATGCCAATTACCCGCAATCGTCAAGGAACCCTCACGTCTCTGAGCAGAAAATTATCATTTGTATTTTTTTTTTGCAGAAATATAAAAAAGACTTGACGGCTCCACAGGTTTTCTCTAAACACTTTTTCGCACTGAGGGAAACACCTCAAGCAAACATATTCCTCGATGGCTCAATAGGCAGAGCGGGTGACTGTTAATCACTAGGTTGTAGGTTCAAGTCCTACTC
>NZ_JADMLB010000021.1 GCF_015482765.1 Halodesulfovibrio sp. | reverse complement strand
CCGAACTCGGAAGTTAAGCCGACCATCGCCGATGATACTGCAGGGGAGCCTGTGGGAAAGTAGGTCGCTGCCAAGATTTATTTCGAAAGCCCGTTAGCTACAAAGCTAACGGGCTTTCTTCGTTTCTATATCTAATCAAGACGTTACCAGTTCTCTCCGAAGCCTGTTCTATTGGCTGTCTCTTTTCTATTCATTTCCTGCTGTCTTTTTTGCTGTCCTGTTAGCCAACCGGCTTGTGGGGGAGTCTTTCTTTATTCTTATCGCTATTCTCAATGTCTTCGTTTTTTCATTTTCGTGTTAGATTGCTGACGTTTTTTAGGTTTTCTTTTGAGCAACAAGCAGCAATCCAAGCGCTGAATTTGAAGTTTTATGTGTCCGAAAGTTGTGGAAGCCATTTTCTTTCAGCAAGCCAATAAGCTCTTCTTTTTCTATGAAATGCGATGTGTATCCAGACAACCGAGTGATGAGTTCCAGTGCAGATTTTTCTATTTCGTAACTTGCTTCTTGCCGTCCTGCGTTGTGGTGTGAAACAAACCACCCTCCTTTTTTAAGTCCATTTGCAACCTTTGTAATGGTTTCAGGCAAATGATCCTTAAAAGCATAGAGTGCATGTGACATCAGGATAATGTCATATTCATTAGCGGGGAGTGGATCTGTTCGAAAATCTAATTCGCATGCTGTGATCCGGTCTTCAAATCCTGCTTCATTGCATCGTTTTTGCGTATGGTTAACAACATGTGGTAGGTCGTATATCGTTCCAGAGAGGGCTGGATTTTGTGAAAGAACTCCCATTGTATATAGCCCGTGATTGCCTCCTATGTCGCACATAGACCTTGCGTTGGAAAAGTTTGGAAGTGCGGAAATATAGTTAACTACTTCACAAAGGCCGTCTCCAATAGCTTCCTGTGCAGTTCCCTCCATTGTTCGCTCAGTAGCCCATCCTTTATCTGTTTTGCTTCTATCGAGCTTTTTACCCGTAAGCAGGTCTGAAATTGAATTTTCTACGGACCTACAAAAGCCCATAGTAAGAGCAATGCTTTTTCCTTGGTAACAAGGAGAGGTTGAGGTGAGGAATTCATTCGCAAGGCTTGTATTGGTGTATGTACCATCATTGCGCGTAAGAAGTTTTGAAGCAGTAAGAAGATCCAAGACAGGTTCTAAACGGTCTGGTATTACAGAAAGTTCATTTGCCAGAGTGTCAACAGTAAGACTTCTTTCTTGAAGATGATTGAATAATTCTAGCTCAACGGCGCTGTAGAATGCTTTTGCAGCAATCGATCCCATTAATAAATTGTGTATTGGCTGAAAGCTAGTACTCGGGTTCGCAATATTCATATGACCTCCAATGTGTTTAGCAGCTAAACACTTTTCGTAAAAAAATTACTTTAGATAATTATCCATCCATAAGTTCATTTGTTGTCCCATTTTTCTGATTATTTCATATGAGTTTTCATCAAGCTGACCCAGATATTCAAAAAACTCTTTGTCGTGTTTTTTATGGAACTCTACATGGTGTTGGCAGGCTGTGCGCCCAAGATCTGTTACTTTGATTAAGACACGGGAGCCATGTTCTGGGTTTGTTGTTTTAAGGACAAGCTCTTTCTTGGCTAACTTAGCGACCAGCTGCGAAACCGCACCTTTAGTAATTCTGAACTCTTCAGCAAGTTCCGTGACCCCAATACCGTTTTTTTGTTCAATAGCTGTAAGCATATGAATTTCAGCGGGGAATAATTTTATTCCAATCCCAAAATCAAAAGCTTTGCGATCAAGTATAGCGTATTTCGACATAGCTCGAGAAAATTCTCTAAGCACTGGTGTCATTTCTTCAAATGTTCTCATAAAAAGAGTTTAGCTGCTAAACTCATTTATGTCGAAACATTTTTGATAGCGTCATGTGTAGTTGCATTCTGCACTGAAAATGATGCTACTTTTCAATACACGCAGTTTACTAATACTGTATAACGTACAAAAAGTGTGGCCATTGTTTGCAGTATGCTTGGTATGTAGTCTTTTGTGTTGCGATTTGCATATTTTAACTAAGAAATACGTATGTACTATCTTGCCGACAGTGTATTGATATGGTTATGTAAACAGAGGGAGTGCATTGTATATGAATACCAACGTTGTGTTAGCTCATGCTATTAAGGATGCGAGTGAATCTTTGACTTTGCCGGACGGAAACAAAGTTTCTGTTTTGACAGTTAGGGCGGTAGAGGCTTTTTCAAAAGCTGAGGGAACTCCTTTTATTGATATTGAAAAGGCGGCGTTAGAGCAGGAGATTTTGCCGGAGCGTTATGTACGAAATTTCTCATTACTTTCTATGCAGAATCAATATAAGCTCCTTAACTCTAAGGTGTTTGTTGTTGGGCTCGGCGGATTGGGCGGCCATGTTACAGAACAATTGGCGCGGCTTGGTGTTGGTACAATCGTTGGTGCAGACGGTGACTTTTTTGAACCAACAAATTTAAATCGTCAGCTAAATGCAACAATGGATTTTTTGGGTGAAAAGAAGGCAAAACGAACTGAACGTCGTTTGCGTACAGTAAACCCAACGGTTAATTTTATCAGCGTCGACCACTTCCTACGCGGAGACGCGTTGATCGATTATGCGAAACATGTGGACATCGTAGTTGATTGTCTTGGTGGACTGGATAATCGTTTGGATTTGCAACATGCTGCTTCGGTTTGCAGTGTGCCTCTTGTAACAGCGGCTGTGGCAGGTCTCAGTGGGTACGTGGGAACAGTTATGCCCGGTAAAACAGGTCCTGCAGAGCTACTCGGTACTGGGGGAGCAGCAGAAGATGTTTTAGGAACTCCGGCACCGGCAGTTGCAATGGCAGCGTCTTTACAGGTAAATGAGGTGATTAAGACTCTTTGCTGGAATAAGCCAAGTGAGTCTTTTCTCTTTTACGATTTGATGGATATGAATTTTGAGAATGTAACGTTGTAACAGCTGTTGCTCTTACAGGATGATACATGATTGATGAAGCCAAAAGGGCGGAGCAAATTGCAGCCGTCTCAAAAGTCACGTGGGTAGGACTTATTGTAAACGTCCTTCTAGCAGTACTTAAGATAGTCGCTGGTATTTTAGGGAATTCCAGAGCTGTTACTGCGGATGGTATTCACAGCCTTTCTGACTTGTTGACCGATGTGTCATTGCTTATTGGTGTGCGTATGTGGACTGCACCACCTGATGATGCGCACCCTTACGGTCATCAACGTTATGAAACACTGTTGACTGCCGGTATAGGCTTGTTGCTTGCTGCGGTTGCTATCGGGATTGTTGTAGATGCCTCTGTGGCCTATACTGATCAACATGTGCGTCACGCTAAATCTGTTGCATTATGGGCAGCATTAGCATCAATTGTTGTTAAAGAAGTTCTATACCGGTGGACAGCATTTTATGGAAGGCTACATAAAGCTCCATCAGTCGTGGCTAATGCATGGCATCATCGTAGTGATGCATTGAGCTCTATTCCAGCTGCTGTTTCAGTGCTTGTTGCGCTTATTTTTCCAGAGCTTTATTGGGTCGACCTTGTTGGTTCAATTATTGTAGCCTTCTTTATCATTCATGCCGCATGGGAAGTTACCATGCCCGCGGTCAATGTACTTGTTGATAAAGGGGCATCAGAAGACGTTGTAGAAGACCTGAAAGCACTTGCCGCTTCCGTGGAAGGTGTAAAGGATGTACATAAACTTCGTACGCGATATCAGGGCGTGGCAGTCTGTGTTGATCTGCATATTTCTGTTGATGGTTCTATCTCCGTTGAGGAAGGACATTCCATCGCAGACAAGGTTGAAACGTTACTGCTTGAAAGCGACTATGATGTTGCAGACGCACTAGTCCATGTTGACCCGTATATGACCAAAGAACGATATAATCAGCAGCGTAGAATACGCAGGCGTGGGCGATCTATATTTTAAAATAAAAAAAGCCGGAGCAGATGCTCCGGCTTTTTTTATTGCTAGTTACTTGAACTTCCTGGACAGCCGCCACAGCCGCCGGAAGGGCAGTTAGGTTTTGATTGAGGAATTGGTTTTTTAGGCATTGGAACTTTTTCAAATTTAGCTCCACCGCCGCGCATCAGTGTGCTTGGAAGACGATTTACTCCGCTGCCCGGAATAGGGCTCGGTGCACATACCATACGGATGGTATCTGTGCTGCCGCAAGCAGGACAGGTTTCACCGGAAGTGCAATCAGAAGAAGCAATCTCTTCGAATACTTCTTTGCATTTTTGACACTCAAAATCATAAAGAGGCATGAGCGCTCTCCTAACATGTATAAGTCTTTTAATCACAGCATATGGCTGCGTGTATTTGAACGGTAATGCCAGCACAGCTGGCTATGACGAAAACTATCAAGGCATGAGCGCAAAATCAAGTAGCTAGCTTTTGGACTTAGCGCGGATTCCAAGAACGTTTGGAAGTACCCATTGCTTGTTCTCTGTATTCCAAAAATCTCCAATATATCTTCCTGCCCATGTGCGTGATAGTTTGGAAGTTTTTAAAAACATACTCGCCTCAGGGCCACCTTCAACATACATGGCTGATTCAAGATTAAGAGCGGATTCCAGCAGGCGGTCGGTAAATTTACGAACCGTCATTGGCGTCCGGCAGTGGATGAAGACGATGTTGCCATCTACGTCTTTTGCTACAGCTGCAATGGATGTTTCACTGGCTTTTTCAGGCCACAACGGTGTGCGGGATTCTGAGAATAAGCGGTAATTTTGGATAACAGTAGCATAGCTTGGGAGCAATTTTTTGTGCTCTTTTTGGTGCCTGTCTATAATATCAACGACGGGAAGTCCTTTACGCATAGGGTTGGCAACAAAGAACGAGCCGAAACTGTTGTGGATAAAACCATTGTTCGTATGTTGTTTATCCCTCATGTATCCAGTGCTTTTAGAGTTGTCCGGAAGATACATGGATGCGTTGATAAGGGCGGTGAGATGATAGCGTGCTGCCCATTGCTCCGGTGTAAAAGAGTCACCTTCCTTGGAGCGCATGAGCAGCAGAAATTCATAGTCAGCGGGAGATATTCGCAGAGCCGTAATTTTTCCTGAAGAACTGCGGTTGGCATTAATAGGAATTTCAGCCAAGTCCAGACCTTTGGCCACAGTTGTCCAGCAAACCTCTGCTTGAACAGGGAGAACAGCGCTGCAAAAAAGTAAAAGGCACGTTGCTATGGTGCATACTATGCGGCGGAAATTAATCATTAACAAGTATGTTTGACCGGTTGCCCGGCAAAGAAGCCGGAAGGTTAACTACTCGACACTTGCATTGGTGCCACGTTTAAGAAACGTGATGAAACAGATTGCTGCAAGAGCAAAAAAAGGCAAGGCAGGTAAGAATCCTTGCTGGAAAATTGCGACAAATGCGATAGTAATAGAGGTATATGGAGCAAGCCAGTTGAGGATAAAGTTCATAACTTTTCCCAAGGTTCCTTCAGGGGAACGAAGCAGAACGTATCCTGCAAGGGCTGCAACCGCTACCAGATAGATAATTTGCCAAGCATACATAAGAAATAGTGCTCCTTTATGTAAATTCCATTTTTCTTCTATGGTTAATACGCCTCACAGAAGCGTCTGTCTACTTGAAACTAAATGACTATATTTACATATTGACATATCAAGTTCTCTTGATATATAAGGAGTCATCACATGAACAAATAGTGATACTGGGTTGTTTAAATTGAAATGTTGAGGGTAGTTTTGTGAAAATTATTGATGCCATTCAGAGTCAAAGTAAGCCTTTTTATTCACTGGAATTCTTTCCGCCAAAGGAAAGAAAGCAGTGGGATTCATTCTTTAAAACAGTAGATCGTTTAAAGGCGCTTAATCCGTTATTTGCATCTGTTACCTATGGTGCAGGTGGTTCCACACAAGATAATACCCTCGAAATTACTTCACGAATGAAGCACGACGCCGGGATTGAGCCGATGGCACACTTAACGTGTGTTGGTGCTTCTAAGGAAAAAATTAACGGGTTTATTAATAAGCTGCGTGAAGCAGACGTACACAACGTGCTGGCACTGCGTGGTGATTGTCCTGCAGATGAAAAATTCAGCTGGACTGATCAGCAGTTCAGATATGCATCTGACCTTGTTGAACTTGTAAGTAACGAGCATCCAGATTTTGGTGTTTCTGTGGCTGGCTATCCTGCTGCGCATCCGGAATCACCAACGTTTGCTGATGACTTGCATTACACTCGTATTAAAATTGATGCAGGCAGTGACTTTGTTGTGACTCAGCTCTTTTTTGATGTGCGTGAATATTTTGATTTTGTTTCTCGTCTGCGTAGTAACGGCATTAACAAGCCAGTTATTCCGGGCATTCTTCCTATCCAGTCCCTTGGCTCAATTCGCCGAATTTTGAGCCTGTGCGGTGCGAACATTCCGGGACAACTGTACCTTTCTTTGGAAGAAGCTAACGCAAAGGGCGGAGACGAAGCAGTAAAAGAAGCCGGACTTAAGTTTGCTGTAAATCAGATTCGTCAGCTTATTGATGGCGGTGCACCGGGTATCCACCTGTACACGCTTAATAAAGCAGATATGTGTCTGGAGTTGGCAGACAGAGTGAAGCTGTAATATTTCTGCGGCGGACGCGTAATGCGCCCGCCGCGTTATTTTTTAAGGAAATGTGAGAACAAGCTCGTCGTATGACTTTCTTTTCTTAACAGGGAGTATCTCGGCATTGTCAGCATGGTATCCAACTGACATGAGGAGTGGCACCCAGTAATTTTCCGGAATATTAAACTCTTTTTTCACACCGTCGTGATCAAACCCGTCCATTGGATGTGTCTGTAAACCTTTTGCTGTTGCTGCGTACATAAGAGACATTGCAAAAAACGCCGTATTTTTAACAGCAAAAGCCAGTTCTGAATCACGAGACTTTCCATAAAGACGTTCGCATACGCCAAAGAACCAGTCTTTTTGCTCTTCCTTTAGTTCTCCGTCCTGTAACTTATGATTAAGAACGATGTGTAATGCATCGTTTTCTTTATGCCATGCTTTTGTGTCGGCAAGAATAATCAAGGTAACAGGCGCTTCACTAACCTTCGGCTGATTCATTGCCAGCTTTTGAAGGCGCATTTTTTCTTCTTTATCCCGCAGAACAAGCATATTCCACGGCTGAAGGTTAAAGCTGGAAGGGGAGTGTGTTGCCTCTTCTACCAGCTCCCGTAAAAGCTGTTCCGGCACATCCCGTTCCGGATTAAAAAAATTAATCGCCCGCCTGTTTTGTAGAATTTGTTTGAATTCTTTTTCCATAAGATACTCCTGTGTTGGACTGTGTGTCGAATGGTGAGTTGTACTATGGTTTGGATGAGCTAGTAGGAATAGTATAACACAATAGTTATCATGCAAAGAACCTTACGGGAGAGATACACTTTTCCTGAATACGTTCTTCGTTATATTGCTGAAAGGAGATGTACAGTGAAAGAACTGCGAATTCTTGTGGCGTATGATGCCAGCCAGAGCGCCCGTGACGCGTTGAAGTATTGCCGCGAACTTATGGGGCTTATTGCGGATAAGTGTAATGGAAAATACACAATCCTTTTATTAACGGTTGAGCAACTTCCTGCTTGTTCCCTTTTTGCAAGTACGAGTGCGTGGAAAGATGAATGTGCTAAAATTCATGAAAAACAAAAGGTATTGCATGAAGCAGTTGTGGAAGAAATGAAGCATTCGGATCTTGATCCAAACTGCGTAAAAAATAAATTTATCACGCTTGATGAACGGGATGAGCCGCTGGAAGATGCAGAACGTAAGAGGCTTATAGCAAAAACAATTTTGAAAGAATTAAAACAGGGGAATTTCAGCACACTTGTTATTGGTCGCCGTGGAATGACCAGAAGTGATGCGTATTTGTTCGGCAGTGTTTCTCAGCATATTTTGCAAGGAGCACGAAAGTGCGTCATCTGGATGCTCTGCCGATAAAAAAAGCCCACCTGATGGTGGGCTTTTTTTTTGTACTTATTTAGGCATGGCAATTACGTGCCATGGTAAATATTTCTTTGCATTTTCGTCTTTGCCGTCTGTAATGTACCGGACATTATCAATAGTAACGACAATAGGAGCAAAAATTGGTTCTTTATCCGGTGTTAAAATTTGAAATGTCGGATTGTCTGTGGAGACAATCTGCACAATAGAGTTGCCGACCTGATACTTGTTCCATTGTACCCAGGTGAGCATGGCAAGAAGAATTGCCGTAGTAATAACACCGGTAACGCCCAGAAAGCCGCCGACACGCAGGGCACGTCGTACAAACATAAATAGCAGGATGAAAGCAAGGCCGAACAACATCCAGTCTTGTCCTACTATGAGAGCCAGTTCATTCCATGACATTGCGCTTATCCTCTTTGAAGAATCATGTGGATAAAAACTCTACGTGTGAACGGTACAGTTTGCAAGCAGGCGGTATTAGTTCCTGTAGAGCAGTTTATCAGTATCAAGGTACGAGGTAACGGCTTTTTCAAACTTATCAAGTAACCGAGTACGATACTTTACTTTGTGTGTAACAGAGTAGAAGTAGCGACTGATAGGAGGCCCCTTGATTTCAATAGGGAATACTTCACCGTTATCAAGTTCTCGCTGGATGGCAAACGGCGACATGCATGAGATCGTGTTCGGGTTGTGGAGAATACGCTTAATGGATTCTGTGTGGTCAAGCTCGAGAACTACATTGAGTTTGCTCATAAGCGGGCCCATGTAATCTTCCAAAGCATCACGGACACCAGCACCTGACTCGCGAATAATCCACTTTTTATCGAGAAGTTCTTCGATATCGTATGGGCCGTTTTTTGCCAGTTTTTCGTCTGTCGAAACGATGATGAGGTCATCTTCACACAGGCGGGTATAGATAAGCATTTTGTTCGGAATTTCTTTCTCGACCAAACCGAGATCAACATCGCCATTTTCAACCTTGCTGATAATAACCTGCGGGTTGGAAAATACTGTTTCAATGGTTACCTGTTTATACGAGTCTGAAACTTCGAATAAAATTTGAGGAAGGATATAGTCGGCAATCGTCGACGAGGCTCCTACTTTCAGAATACCGGTGAGCAGGTCTCCTTCAAACGAGTGAAGGACGTTATGGAAATTCTCCATAACCGGTTCAAGGTTCTGCAACAGCAGTCTACCATTAGAGTTCAAGCTCAGCCTGCGGTTCAGGCGATCAAAAAGCTGAACTCCTAGTTCCTGTTCAAGGCCTTTAATGGCTACAGAAACGGCAGACTGAGTAAGAAAATGCTCTTTCGCCACAACAGAAATGTTTGGCGTTTTGGCAAGGGAAAGAAATAGTTCTAGCTGTCGAAAGTTCATGAGTCCTCCATACCTAGTCCAAGAATACGAGGAATTGGTATGATAGTCAAAATATCTGCAAATTATTCCATAAAAACGAGTAAGTACTCTCTTTTGAGTACTTTCGCTAATAGGAAAAAAGACAACCGTCTTAGTGGTGTTCGGCGGTCTTTTGCGTGAAAGAATTAATAATCCCTCTGCAGCAAGCAGTACTGCAGAGGGATTACGCATAAATTTTATTGCCGTATCTGGCTGTTGTGTCGTTAGATGATAATGGTGAGCAGGACATCAGAAACAGCGATTGTCTTTTTCATAAGACAACAGAGGCGGCAGAGGCCACTCTACGCCGTTTTTTTCATAGTGCAATCAAAAAAAACTTATGAAGATAATAAAGCTGGGTAATATAAAATATAAGAGCCGTGCTGTTAATATGTTTTATACTCAAGCTTCTTCAAATTATGCTGATGTTACAATTACTACTGGGTAACGGAATAGAAACGTATAGAAATAATTGTAGAAATAACTAGCTAAAATACGGTGGGAAACCGCTTTCACTGCGAGTATTCGCCTTGACTGACCAAGCAGTTGGGATTAGCTATGCAGTACGAGTGTATGCTGAAATTACTGGCTCTGTGCTGCATGCCTGGCGTGCCGCAGAGATATATCTTTTACTATATATTATAAGGTCATAGAAAAACATGCATGATGACGTGTTACAACTGCGTGATGAATTAGTAGAAACTGCATTGGAAGCCTTGCTGGATTCCGGCTATAAAGATGTTCGAACTTACGGGTTTGAGGGTTTTGATGAACCGGAAGAAGTTAACGGTTTTATGCCGGAGCTTCAGGCAACAAACAGAAAAAACGTTAAGTTTATTTTTGACGTAGTTACCAAAGATTTTTTTGCTGTGCCGGAAACCTCTCAGCGTTTTAAGGCTTTTGCTGATTTTGCAGATGGTCACGATATTCAGTTTGTCGTCATCGTACCCGAAGGTGAAGAGGGTTTCGCAAGTGCTTTCATAGAAGATTTAGAAATTTCTGATGAAAGTATTGAAATCTGGGAAGCCTAGAGCTTTCGGTTGCCGGACGGTTCCCGTTCGTTCGGCATGTTGTGTTTTTCAGCTGGGGGAGAGATGTCTGTAACTATTGGGATTAATGGATTCGGTCGAATCGGCCGATATCTGACCCGCCTACTCTCCGGACATGAGAATTTGCGCCTTGTAACGGTTAATGATCTCATGTCCGCTGAAGATGCGACGCATCTGTTACGGTATGACTCAGTACATGGTCGCTTTATGGACGCCAAAAGCGTTGAAGGCGGCTTTATGTTAAAGGACTCCTTTGTTTCTGTTACACAAAAAGAATGTAGCAAGTGGGACTGGAGTGAGTGTGATATCGTTATAGAAGCGGCAGGCTGTTTTGCAGCCCGCGAACATTGTCAGCAACATATGGCTTGCGGTGCAAAAAAGGTAATTGTTGCCTGTCCTGCACCTGAGGCGGATGTTACGGTTGTGATGGGTGTTAATGATCAGGATTTGCGTTCTGACCACCATATTATTTCTAACGCCTCATGTACTACTAACTGTCTTGCGCTTCCGTTGCACCCGCTGCACAAAAAGTTTGGTGTAAAACGTGGCTACATGACAACTATCCATCCGGTAACGCAACGTCAGAAGCTGCTGGATGATGATTACCCTGATCTTCGTCGCGCCCGTGCGTGTCATATGAATATGCTTCCGACACCTGTGGGAACCACAGAAACTGTCGCAGAGGTTATTCCAGACATGAAAGGACGATTGCAGGGCATTGCCTACCGTGTTCCTACACTGAGTGTGGCGATGATCGACTGTGTTTTCGAGCTTGAAAAGTCGACCACAGTTGAAGAGGTAAATAGCGTATTGCGTGAAGCAGCGAACGAGCATCTGGGATACACCGATGAACCGCTTGTTTCCTGTGACTTCAACGGCTCCACTTTTGGTTCTGTTGTTGATGGGCAGCTCACTGCGCTTCAAAACGGAACATTGCTGAAATTGGTGGCTTGGTATGATAATGAAGCCAGTTTCTCTAATCAACTTTTACGGTTAACTGAAAAAGTTGCTGGAATGGTTCGTGAGGAACAAGCACTTAAAAACGAAATTTCTTCGGCTGGTTAAGTTTTAGAAGAGAATTTGTGTGAAAAAAAATCTGTCCGGAAGGGCAGATTTTTTTTTGGATAAACGGACAAAGGAAGCGCCTTGCCTCTTCTTGTCGGAATTGATTAGGATATGCCCTATGAATATTGTGTATCCACCATCAAGATATGAAGGGCTTGAGATTCTTTCCTGTTCAGGAGGTCATCATTTTCGTGAACATTTGCATGATGCATATGTTTTATGGCTGAATTCTGAAACCGGTGAGAAATACACGGTTAGTGGCGGAAAAAGAATTTTGGATAAGGGCGAGGTGAGCCTTATTGAACCGGAAGTGCCCCATGCGAACTCTTCATGTCACGAGAGCGCCAGCCACTTACGAAGTTTTTATTGCACCGAAGCATTTTTTCAAAAGCAGTACCTTCATATTTATGAAAAAGAATACATTGCCCCATTAGGGAATCGAGTGGTGGAGAATGGTTCGTTATGGAAAAAACTCACTATACTTCATGAGTACCTGCTTGGTGAGCAGGATATCTTTCACTCTGATGAGCTTGTACTTGAAGCGTTTTCAACATTGTTTGCAGAATGTGGCGGGCGAGAGCTGAAGCCGGTTCGTGATGGTTGTGATTGGCGCATAAAGGCAGCAGTGGATTTTTTCCATGCGCATTTGGAGCATCAAATTCAGCTTGAAGATCTTGCAGAGCAGTTTAGCTGCAGCAGCTATCATTTAATTCGACTTTTCCGTTTTCAAAAAGGAATGACGCCTCATGCATACTTAACGCAGTTGAGGCTGGAGAAGGCCCGTCAATGTATAGATGCCGATGTACCCTTTTCCCAGATTGCTCCTATGGTAGGGCTTGCGGATCAGAGTCATCTGACGCGTCAGTTTAAGAAGCGCTACGGTGTTACGCCAGGGCAGTATCGACGTCAGAGATTGCTTTTTTAATACATGTCAGTTTTGTTCAAGATTTTGCTATTCAGTTTTTGTAATGTCTTCATACGGTTTTTTGATCATACCACAGAGTAGTATAGGACGATAAAAAGAGGTGAGAGCATGGAGACAATCAGCTGGAGTGATTTTGAAAAAGTAGAGTTGCGTGTAGGAAAAATTCTTTCAGCAGAAGTTTTCAAAGAAGCACGAAAACCTGCCTATATAATGCATATAGATTTTGGTGACGAAATTGGACAGCGTAAATCAAGTGCTCAGATTACTGCACACTATACGCCGGAAGAATTAGTGGGTCGATTGGTTGTAGCAGTTGTGAATTTTCCTAAAAAGCAGATTGGCCCGATTATGTCTGAATGTCTTGTTACGGGCTTTGCAGATAAAGAGGGCGAGATTGTTCTATGCGGTGTTGATAGCGATGTACCACTGGGCGCTAAGCTCTGTTAACTTACCTCACCTGCACAAAGTAAAAAGAAAAGGGTACCGCTGTTGCGGTACCCTTTTTAATGACGAATTATAACGGGCTGGAGGTTCCGTCTTTTTCCAGTGGAACAACCAGAACAGGAACAGGGCTTTTAGCAATAACACCTTGTGCAACACTGCCTGCAAACAGATTTCCCAGACGAGAGTGGCCATAGGTTCCCATTACAACCAGATCTGCTGCTGAAGCAAACTGAAGTATGGTGCTGACAGGGTGTCCGGTTTGAACATGGACGCTGGTTGTAACGCCACCATCTTCCAACTCGTGCTTGTAATGCAGGTAGGCAGACTCAATGCGTTCTTTTGCATGCTTCATACTGTCGCGTAACACATCGTCCTTGATTTTCAGCCAAGTGTCTTCATTGTAAATAGTGGCAAAATCTAGCCCTGAAGCAAGAGTGACGTTTCGAGCCCAGTCTGGAATAACATGAAGAAGCATAAGTTCAGCCTTGTATTGTCCAGCAAGGGACAAGGCGTATCCGAGAGCATGTTTTGCTGGTTCAGAAAGGTCGGTTGCGTACAGAATTTTATGAATTTGAGGCAGCATGGCAATCTCCGGTGATCTGAAGGTTATGCTGAACGGACAATAAGAACCGGCGTCGGGCTTTTGGCTATAACACCTTGTGCTACGCTGCCTACAAGAATGCCGCCAATTTTGCTGTGCCCTTTGGTTCCCATAACCACGAGGTCGCAATCTCGTGCGTGCTCTACAATTTTCTTCACGGCACTGCCGGAGGCTATGACAGGAGTAACCTTAATATGAGCACATTGTGCTCTGCCTTCTGTCATTTCGTCGCATTGATCCTGCATAATTTTACGAACAGTTTCTTTTGCTTTTTCTGCACCTGCCTCCAAAAGTACCTTAATTGTTTTATCATCATATACGGCGGCAAAGTCAAACCCTGAGTTCAAGTACACCTGATCCACCATGTTGGGGAGCACGTGTAATAAAATGAGCTCAGCGTCATACTTTTCTGACAGGCTGATAGCGTAGCGCAGTGCTACTCCGGCATCGTCAGAAAGGTCTGTGGCAAGAAGAATTTTATGTATTTCCGGGAGCATGGCACTCTCCTTATTGGGTTATTCTTGCGATATATATTGAATACACCTGCACGAGGGCAGGAGATCCACCGAAGTTAGATACTTGTTAGTGTACCTCAACGCAGAAAAACTCCAATGATACGGTCAAACCTTTCTCGAAAGAGGGCAAAGCTTGCAAAAATGCCGTTTTTACGGTTGAATCTCTCTCTTGTATTAATTTGGAGAGGAGAAGGTATGAAATTACGTACACTGGCACTGAGTATGGCACTTGTGCTGAGTATGACGTCTGTTGCTGTTGCAGAAGAAATTGGTTCTGTAAGCACTGTGTTTAAAATTCTCGGGGCTAACGACAAGGTAGTTATCGAAGCTTTTGATGATCCTGATATTGATGGTGTCACCTGTTACTTGAGCCGTGCGAAAAAAGGCGGAGTAAGCGGATCATTAGGTCTTGCCGAAGATACTTCAGATGCTTCTGTCGATTGTGTACAGATTGGGCCGATTACCATTCCTGCACGTGTAAGAGCGGGTAAAGAAGATGGCGAAGCTGTCTTTAAGAAACGCACCTCGTTGTTGTTTAAAACAATGCAGGTTGTCCGTTTTTATGATCCGAAGAGAAACGTGCTTGTCTATCTTTCTTATAGCGATCGGGTTGTAGAGGGTTCTCCTAAGAACTCTATTTCTACCGTTCCTGTACTCCCTTGGGGTAAGTAATATGTCAGAATACAAAGGAACATTTGCAGCGATAGATTTTGAAACAGCTGATGCAAAGCGTGACAGCGCTTGTGCAGTTGCTGTTGTTCGCGTTGAAGATGGTGAGATCGTGGATAGCCTGTACCGTCTGGTTCAGCCACCGCGAAGTAAGTTCAGCCCGTTTTGTGTTCGTGTACATAACATTCACTGGAAAGATGTTGAGAATGAGCCGGTTTTTTCTGAAATTTGGCCTGAGTTCACTCCATTGTTCCGCGGTGTAGATTTTGTTGCAGCCCATAATGCTTCATTTGACCGCTCAGTTCTCTCCGCTTGTCTTGCAGCAGCAGGGATGCCTGCGGTAACAGAGCGTTTTTTATGCACAGTAAAGCTTGCTCGTCAGGTGTGGCCTAATCTGGAGAACCATAAGTTAAATACTGTTTCCGGACATCTTGGTATTTCTCTCAACCATCACCATGCAGGATCAGACGCAGAAGCATGTGCCCGCATCGCTATTGAGGGGCTTAAACTACAGCCGCAGTTTGCTGCTCCGAATATGCTGTAGCGATAAACTTGCAGAAATCTCACTTTCCCTTTACATCCAATGCGGATTCTTTGTCGCACTGAAATATTTTATCGGTGTGACCATGCGCAGCTGACAATGTAGTGCTGTATATGCATTCCCGTGATAGCATGACAGCACTGTCCTTTACTGCGGCGTTTTGTATTCGCCGCTTGGCGTTGACTGCGCTTTACTGTACAAATGCACAGGTTTTATTATGAAAAAATATCGTGATCATTACTTCATGCAGGCTAAAAAAGATAATTATCCTGCACGATCAGTATATAAGCTGAAGGAAATTGATAAGCGTTTTGCAATCTTTTCCAAAGGCATGAAGGTGCTCGATCTGGGCGCTGCTCCAGGTTCGTGGTCTCTTGGCGCTGCTGAAAAAGTCGGTGCAGACGGGCTGGTTATCGGCGCAGACCTTCAGACAACTGAAACAGAATTCCCGCCGAACGTGCGGTTTATGCAGGAAGATGTTTTCGAACGTTCTCAGGAGTTTGAAGATGTTCTTGCTGAAATTATGCCGTTCGATGTTGTGATCAGCGATATGGCACCGAAAACAACAGGGCATAAGTTTACAGATCAGGCTCGCTCAGCAGAGCTTTGTTACGAAGCACTTAATGTTGCCTGCTACTGCTTGAAACCGGGCGGCAGCTTTGTTGTAAAAATATTTATGGGACCTGATGTACAAGGTTACGCAACTGCTATGCGTAAGTATTTCAAAAGCGTGAAGTCCTTTAAGCCGAAAAGCTCACGCGATGAAAGTAAGGAAATTTTTTACGTCGGTCTCGGGTTTAACGGAAAGAAATTCGAATACGAATATTAATTCCGACTCTGAATCGGCTTCCCTTTGATATTTAGCACCCGAAATGGTTGCGGGTGACTTTATTTTTATTGTTCCAGTTGCAGTGCGTATACTGCAACGACGTAAGGAGGAATCATGGCTGGACATAGTAAATGGGCTAACATTAAGCACCGTAAGGGTCGTCAGGACGCTGTTCGTTCTAAGCAGTTTACCCGCGCAGCAAAAGAGATCATCATTGCAGCAAAAGTAAGTGGTGATATTGCTAACAACCCGCGTCTTCGCTCCGCTATTGCTGCTGCTAAAGCAGTAAACCTGCCTAAAGATAAAATTGAAAACGCAATTAAAAAAGGTACCGGCGAACTCGCTGGTGGTGATATCCACGAGATCACCTATGAAGGGTACGGTCCTGGTGGCGTTGCTATCCTGATTGAAGTTGCTTCTGATAACAAAAACCGCATCGTTGCTGAAATGCGCCACACCTTGAACAAAGGTAACGGTAACATGGGCGAAGCTGGTTCTGTTGCATGGATGTTCGACAACAAAGGTCAGATCATCATCAAGAAAGATGCTGTTTCCGAAGAACAGGTAATGGATATCGGTCTTGAAGCTGGCGCAGAGGACATCATTGAAGAAACAGAAGATTGGGATATCCGTTGTGAGCCGACTGACATGGAAGCAGTTCGTACTGCTTTTGAAGAAGCCGGTATTGCTATTGAATCTGCTGAAATGGCAAAAATTCCTCAGAACACCATTGAGCTTGACGCTGAAGGTGCTAAAAAAATGCTTCGCCTCATCGATCTTCTTGAAGAAAACGATGATGTTCAGAACGTATTTACCAACATGGACGTTTCTGACGAAGTTATGGCAGAACTTAACGCTGAATAAGTTCCGCTTCTGTTCTTCAGGCATTTCCTGATGGACAAAAAGAAAGTGAAAAAGAGAGAGTGTAAGGCTCTCTCTTTTTTTGTTGGCATGTTCTAATTTTGCGTTGCACTATTCGACAGTAGACGAAATGATATGAAGACCT
The DNA here is from genome assembly GCF_015482765.1 of Halodesulfovibrio sp. Classification (GTDB taxonomy): domain Bacteria; phylum Desulfobacterota; class Desulfovibrionia; order Desulfovibrionales; family Desulfovibrionaceae; genus Halodesulfovibrio. The sequence continues at coordinate 65,163 of NZ_JADMLB010000021.1, read as the reverse complement.
CATAGTGACTATTTGGAATGTATCATTTTACCAACAGTGGAGTAAGTTTTGACTGTTAAACGAGTACTTGGCATTGACCCTGGTTCCCGTGTGATGGGGTGGGGTGTTATTGAAGAGGTTTCCGGAGTGGCAAAGCTCATTGACTGCGGTGCGATTCGTGCCACGGATAAAGACTTTGCCCGTCGTATGGGGCTTATATTCAAAGAACTGAACGCCATTGTACAACTGCATAAACCATCTGTTGCGGCGGTAGAAAACGTGTTTACTGCTAAGAATCCGGCATCTGCTCTGAAACTCGGGCAGGCGAGAGGTGTGGCGCTTGCTGCCTGTGCTGCAAATGATGTTGAAGTCTTCAGTTATGAACCAACCAAGATCAAACAGACCATCGTCGGCGGTGGACGTGCTGCTAAAGAACAAGTGGCATTTATGGTTGCGCAAATTTTAGGGGTAAAAAAGCCTGATTGGGCGCTTGATACCTCAGATGCTCTTGCCGCTGCCGTGTGCCATCTTAACACCAGTAGGTATGCCAAATACCTTTAAGACGTTTCTAGATTTTAACAACGTGCCATCATAGGTTTTCTGTGGTATTAGGTGACTGAGATATAACGTGTTTAACGATTTTCCACGGGTTTCATCGCATCCGGTATGGTCTGATATCTCGATCTGCTGGATAAATGTAAGCTTCCTGTACTGACAGCTTGGTGATGGGCGAAAACCTGTTGGTAACAAATGTAAAACGCGCTTTATTTATTGCTCCGTCTTGGGTAATAGAACGTTGATAGCCGCTTGTGACAGCACGTTGTTGTACGCTTGGTGGTTCAATTCACATAAAAATTTTCTTCAAAGCATATATTATGATCGCATATCTCGAAGGTAAAATTGCTGAGACCACGGAGCAGAGTGTCATTATCGTCACCGAAGGTGGCGTCGGGTACGAAGTTCGACTGCCGGCTCATACTATGAACCGTGTTCCTGCCAAGGGTGGGGACATTGCTGTGTTTGCCTATACTGTTGTGCGCGAAGACGCGTTAGAGCTGTATGGGTTTGAGTCTTGGGACGAACGCCAGATGTACACCACGCTTATTTCTATTTCAAAAGTGGGCGGGAAGACAGCTCTGGGTATCCTTTCTGTATTTCGTCCGGATGACTTGCGACGTATTGTTTTTGAAGAAGATGTGAATGCCCTGACTCAGGTTTCCGGTATTGGCAAAAAGGGTGCACAGCACATTTTCCTAGAACTTAAGTACAAGCTTAAAGTTGACGAAATGCCTGTTGTATCCGGTAAAGATGATGCTCCGACCACGAGCGTATATCGAGATGCTCTTGATGGTCTTGCTAACCTCGGATACGGCGAGGACGAGGCGGCACCGCTGCTTAAAACTATTTTGAAAAATGAGCCGGATCTTGATGTAGGCAGTGCTCTTCGCAGTGCGCTTAAAGCTCTTGCAAAGGGATAAGCATGGAGACTGATCAGAATATCTGCATGGACGAGTCTGTACGTCCTTCGTCTCTTGATGACTTTATTGGTCAGGAAGAGCTGCGCCAGAATTTAAAAATTTATATTGAAGCTGCTAAAACTCGTGGTCAAGCTATGGACCATACGATGTTTTACGGTAACCCGGGGCTTGGTAAGACAACCTTGTCGCAGATTATGGCTGAAGAGTTGGGAGTGAATATAGTTTCCACTTCTGGCCCTGTTCTTGAGAGAAGCGGTGATTTAGCGGCGATTTTAACGAACCTTGGACGTAACGATATTTTATTTGTGGATGAAATCCACCGTATGCCGATCAGCGTTGAAGAAGTGCTGTATCCGGCAATGGAAGATTTCAAGCTTGATCTTGTTATCGGTCAGGGGCCGGGTGCTCGTACTGTAAAGATTGACTTGGAACCCTTCACTCTGGTAGGAGCCACAACCCGCATCGGTTTACTGTCTTCACCGCTGCGTGACCGCTTTGGTGTAATCTGCCGTTTGGAATTTTACACCCCGCAAGAGCTCGCTACTATTGTAACCCGTACTGCACGCATTCTCGGCGTAGATATAGCACCGGATGGCGCCTTGGAAATAGGCCGTCGTTCCCGTGGGACGCCTCGTATTGCCAACAGACTTCTGCGTCGCGTTCGCGACTTTGCCACCGTACAGGGGGGCAGAACTGTTGATGCTGATTTGGCAGGCAGTGCTCTTAAAATGATGGATGTTGACGAAAGCGGGCTGGATCAGATGGACAGAAAGCTGCTGAGTGTTCTTATTGAACATTATGGCGGTGGGCCTGTCGGAGCAAAAACGCTGGCAGTGGCCTGTTCTGAAGATGTGAAGACCATTGAAGATATATATGAACCGTATCTTATTCAATGCGGGTTTATAAAACGGACACACAGAGGCCGTGTAGCCACGGCTAAAGCGTACCGTCATTTGAATTTTTTGGCATAGGTCGTGCCGATATAACTCATAGCTAAGGAGGAAATATGCCTCAGAAAAAATGCAGGGTAGAACTTGTTGCCTCAACTCCAGATCCGATGGCAGTTATTTATGCAGCGTTCAGACAGTGCTACCATGCAGGCTTCGTGGGCGACATGCACACCAAGCTTGTAGATGGGGATATTTCCGAAGAAAAGCAGGCCGCTTTTATCCGTAAAGTTATGGAGTCCGGTCATGCCAGCCCGATTGAGCATGTTTCTTTTACCTTTGCGATCGAAGGTGTTTCTCGTGCCTTGACGCATCAGCTTGTTCGTCATCGTATTGCTTCTTTTTCACAGCAGAGTCAGCGTTATGTAGACGGTAGTGATTTTGACTACATTTTACCGCCTGCGTTTGCCAAAATTCCGGAAGCAAAAGAACGTTTTGAAAAGTTCTTAGATGAAGTGGGCGATGCTTATCAGGAATTGAAAAAGATTCTTGAAGAGAACGGGCGCGGAGAAAAAGCAAAAGAAGATGCCCGTTTTGTGTTACCGCAAGCTACAGAATCAAAGATTGTAGTAACAATGAACTGTCGAAGCCTTATTAACTTTTTTGAACATCGCTGTTGTACTCGTGCTCAGTGGGAAATCAGAGAGTTGGCCAATCAGATGCTTAAAATTTGTCAAAGAGAGTTACCATGTGTTTTTGATGACGCAGGTGCTCGCTGCGAGAAGTTGAAGTACTGCCCTGAAGGGGAGAAGTTCACCTGCGGTCGTTACCCGTTGCCATAACTAATTGGGTGTCACCGCTTATAACCGGCTTATATTGGTTGGTTGTATATTTGTTATTTACAATACGGCATTAGCCCTGAAGAGTTCTGTACGATGATTGTTTTTTATAACGTATTGTATAAACTCACTCTTTCGATTTGATTTAAACGTGAGAGCTTCATGATAGTGTGGCTCTCACATACTTTTTTACAAAAAAGCTAGAATAAAAAGTGCGTCAGATGATTGCCTTTTTCGAATATTAGCTTTAAAAGGCGAATTCTTCAGTTTTCGGCAATACTAATTGTGGAAAACTTTTCCACAGAAATGTGGAAACTATAAAGTCTACCGCGCCAACTCTTGTTGTACGTGTGTTGAATAATTCTCCTTAAAATAGTGTTTTGCTAAAAAAGGTAGATAAATCGATAGATTGTTGAACTTAGCCGAATGATAGCGCCTGTGCAGAGACTAACAGGTATCAACGGTTTAACTCGAATTGCGGAATAGCATGAAAGAACGTAGGAACATCCCCATGATTGATATTTGGGGTCAAATTCGAGAAATTCTACAAGAAAGCCTTAATCCCGGCATTTTCAAAGTATGGATTTCACCGTTACAAGCTGAAGTTGATGGTACTGCCATTCGACTGACAGCTTCCAATGATTTCGTGGCTTCATGGGTGCGTGAGCGTCTTGTGAACGATATCTCGGAAGCTGCGGCTACTGTTATGGGTGAACGTCCAACTATTACTGTTGTTGCAGGTGCCGCGAAAGCTGTTGTTAAGCCGAAAGTGCAGGCAAAAACTGCTGCACCGAAAGCTACACGTGTACCTGAACCCCAGACCGCTTCTGCGCCGGTACTTTTTGGTGCAGATAATAAGCGCGTAGTTCAGCAGCAGCTTCCAGTAGAACAGCCATTAGTCTCTAAAGCCATTGATTGGCGTTTTGACTTCGACAGCTTTGTGGTTGGACCAAGCAACGACCTTGCTTTTGCCGCATCACAAGGTATCACTCGTGATTCTCTTTCTTGCAGTACTCTCTTTTTAAGTTCAGCACCGGGGCTTGGAAAAACACACCTCATGCAGGCTGTTGGCGGTCAGCTGTGTCGTCATAGCAATCGTGTAAATCCAAGAGTCGAGTACCTTACAGCGGAAGAATTCGCTACAGGTCTTGTTACCTCTCTTAAACATCGTGATACAGAGCGCTTTAAGTCCCGTTACCGTGACGTAGACTTGTTGCTGCTAGAAGATGTTCACTTCCTTCAAGGCAAAGAACGTATGCAAGATGAAGTGCTTGCAACAATAAAATCTTTGCAGTCCCGCGGTTCCCGTGTGGTGCTGTCCAGTTCTTTTGCTCCACGTGATCTTAAAGACGTTGATAATCAGCTTGTTTCCCGCTTCTGTTCCGGGTTCCTTGCCGTTATCGATAAACCGGACTTTGAGACCCGTCGTGATATTCTTTGCAAGAAAGCACGTCTTTATCAGGTAGATTTGCCGGAAAACGTGACTGATTTACTTGCAGAAAACATTCATTCAGATGTACGTCAGATAGAGAGCTGCTTACATAACCTCATTCTGAAAGCACGTATCCTGAACGAACGAATTTCTATGGACATGGCATGGGACGTGATCGGGCATTATGCATCCCGTGAAGTCGTTATGAACATGGACTCAATTGTACGTTGTGTTTGCAGCTGTTTTGATCTTTCATACGATCAGCTTAACTCACGTAGTCGTAAGCGTGAGCTGGTAACCGCGCGTAACACCATCTTCTATCTCGCTCGTAAGCATACTGATCTGTCGTTAAAACAGATTGGTTTGCAGTTTAACCGTCGCCATTCAACAGTACTGAAAGGTATTACGAACTTGGAACGGGAAATGAGCCGCAGCACACCGACTGGTCGTCAGGTGTCAAATACTGTGAAGATGATTGAAAAGAATGGACGAATTTCCGCCCCCTGAGAATAGTCGGGGGTCGTAAGTCTTGTTAGTGATAAGGCGCGTACCGCTCGATGCGGCACGCGCCTTTTTTGTTTTTTAGGGCATAATGCGCCTTGCGTAACATCCCCATTGGCAAACGCACGCTTTTAAAGAACAACGCTGGCGGGTTGGTAAAGGAAGAAAAGCTTTGCTTTTTAACAAAAATGTAATAACGCTGCTGTGAACAATGTTATTACATTGTCAGTTAGGAGGAAATATGCACGAAAATAAAGCATATAGAGAAATTGCTCCCCGATTGCATGGGCTTCGTGAAGCAGTAGATATGACGGTAGAAGAGCTCTCTGAGAAAATCGGAGTTAAGCCGGAAACCGTAGCCTTATACGAAGAGGGCGAAACCGAGATTCCTGTTAGCTATCTTAAAGATGTTGCCACTGTCTGTGGTGTGGACCTTGCGTCCCTTATTACAGGTCAGGAAGGGCATCTGCATGATTACACTCTCGTGCGTAAAGGTGAAGGGCTCAGCGTAGAGCGTCGTAAAGATTATGACTATTTCAACCTTGCTGCACGATTTACAAATAAAAAGATGGAGCCGTTCCTTGTAACAGTTCCTGCTAAAGATTTAAACGAGCTTACTTGGAACGAGCATAGCGGTCAGGAATTTATTTACCTGCTCGAAGGCAAGTTGGAAGTATGGCTTGATCAGACACGCCATAAGCTAGAAGCTGGTGATTCCATTTACTTTGATTCACGTATTCCGCATGCCTTACGTGGTTTGGATGGCGATCCGGCTACTTTCCTTGACGTGATTAGCTAGTCCCTTTCCGGTGCAGTGAATGAACTGCTGCACCCCCGCAAGTGTGAATACACGCCGGGAGGGGACATGACACAGGGGATGTTGTCAAAAAAGTTAGTACGTTAATACCGCATATTGCGGTGAATGGTATCCCTGATACTGGGGATAAGGATAGAGTGATGAAAAAGTTTTCCAGTTCCAGCTATGAAGAGTTTGTGCACGAGTTTGCACTCAATGTTCCTGATAATTTCAATTTTGCATACGATGTGTTGGATTCCATCGCAGATGAAGATCCAAAACGCCTTGCAATGGTGCATGTTGATGATTCGGGTACTCGCAACGATTACTCTTTTGCATGGTTTCAGGAACAATCCGCAAAACTTGCTGGTGCCTTAGAAGCGCAGGGTCTCAAGAAAGGCGACAGAGTAATGCTTATTCTGTACCGTCGTGTTGAGTTCTGGGTGTCCATGCTTGCTTGCCATAGGCTTGGACTTGTACCAGTTCCGTCTCCTTCACAGTTGACTGTAAAAGATATTGATTTTCGCGTCCGTCGTGCTCATATCCGCGGTATGATCGTGGAAGATTCAGTGGCGGACCGTGTTGAAGCTGCACGAGCAAACTGTCCGTCCCTGACCTGTCTTGTACAGGTCGGAGGTGAATCTGTTGCTGACGGATGGCATGCGTATGATGATCTCGTAGCATCCGGCCCATCTGAGTTCCCGCGTCCGCAGGAACCGGAACGTAATGCCGGTGGAAATGATCCGCTGCTCATCTTCTTCTCTTCCGGTACAACCGGTATGCCGAAGATGGTTGAACATATCCACACATACCCGCTTGGACATTATGTAACAGGCGCGTACTGGCACGATCTTGAGCCGGGTGACCTGCACCTGACATTAGCAGATACAGGCTGGGGAAAGGCTGTATGGGGCAAATTCTACGGACAGTGGATGGCTGGTGCCGCCGTGTTTGTATGGGATTTCCGTGGTAAATTTGAGCCTGCAGAACTGCTTGAGCAGTTGGCAGAGCACAAAGTAACCACATTCTGTGCACCTCCGACTGTATATCGCTTTTTGATTCGTCAGGATTTGGCGAAGTACGATTTGTCAGCATTGCGCCATTGCACAACAGCAGGCGAATTGCTGAACGATAGCGTGTTCACCGAATGGCAGAAAATCACCGGATTGCCGATTTATGAAGGGTACGGACAGACAGAGACTTCTTTGCAGATCCTTACTCTCCCTTGCATGGAGGCAAAACCGGGTTCTATTGGTAGACCTGCACCGGGCTGGGATGTTGTCCTTATGGACGCCGAAGGCAATATCTGCGAACCGGGTCAGGAAGGCGAAATTTGTGTAAAGACTTCCGAAGGTGCACCTGTCGGTTTATTCGCAGGGTATGTTGAAGATCCTGAAAAAACAGCTTCTGTCATGTTCGACGGTTATTACCATACCGGTGATAAGGCGTGGATGGATGAAGACGGGTACTTCTGGTTCCTTGGACGCGTGGATGACTTGATTAAATCTTCAGGGTACCGCATTGGGCCTTTTGAAGTTGAGTCGGCGCTTGTTGCCCATCCTGCTGTTGTGGAAGCCGCAGTTACCGGTGTTCCGGACGACTTACGCGGTCAGCTGGTTAAAGCAACAATCGTGCTTGCTCCTGATTACGAAGAATCTGAAGAGCTTACTAAAGAGCTTCAGAATCATGTAAAAAAGGTTACAGCTCCGTATAAGTATCCTCGAATTGTGAACTATGTGAAAGAGTTGCCGAAGACTATCTCCGGTAAGATTCGTCGTGTAGAAATTCGTCAGCAGGATGCTCAATCTGAATAAGCGCCAGTTGTTGAAATAACAAAGCCCCTCCGGTTTGGTGATACCAAATTCAGAGGGGCTTTTTTTATTGCATATATGTAGATTAGACGTTCTTCATGCTGAGTGAAATTCGCTTTCTAGCAGCATCCACCTCAAGAACTTTAACTTTTACCTTTTGTTGAACACGCACAACTTCGGAAGGATCGCTTACAAAACGATCTGCCAGTTGAGAAATATGCACAAGCCCGTCCTGATGAACTCCTACGTCAACAAATGCTCCGAATTTAGTCACATTGGTTACAATCCCCGGAAGTGTCATCCCCTCATAGAGGTCAGAAATTTTGTGGACATCGGCAAATTCAAATGCAGTGAATTGTTCACGCGGGTCGCGACCGGGACGAGCAAGTTCTTTCATAATGTCGTTCAAGGTTGGCAGGCCGATCTGGTCGGAGACATATTTTTCTAACTGTATTCTGGAAGCAATATCTTCCTTTCCGATTAATTCTGGAAGCTTTACCGCAAGATCTTTAGCAATCTGCTCAACCACTTTGTACGATTCAGGATGCACCGCAGAGGCATCAAGCGGGTTTTTAGCGTTATGGATGCGTAAGAATCCAGCGCATTGCTGGTAGGCTTTAGGGCCAAGACGCGCAACCTTTAACAGCTCCTTGCGAGAGGAGAATGCACCATTCTCTGCACGGTAACCGACAATGTTTTGGGCAAGCACTGGGCCGAGACCTGAAACATGAGTAAGCAGTTCTTTGCTGGCGGTGTTAAGCTCGACACCGACGCTGTTAACACAAGATGCAACAACATCATCGAGAGATTTTTTAAGCTCAGTCTGGTTTACATCGTGCTGATATTGCCCGACTCCGATTGATTTAGGATCAATCTTAACCAATTCAGCCAGAGGGTCCATAAGTCTGCGACCGATGGAAACAGCGCCTCGTACCGTGATGTCTTCATTTGGGAATTCTTCACGGGCAACTTCGGAGGCAGAGTAAACTGACGCTCCAGATTCGTTTACCATATTGATGGTTACGTCGGGAATATTGAGGGCACGTACAAAGCTTTCTGTTTCGCGGGAAGCAGTACCGTTGCCAATGGCGATGGTTTCGATGTCGTACTTTGCCACAAGGCTTTTAACACGCTCACCAGCCTGTGCCTCTTTCGCTGCACCAGATGTGGGGAAAATAGTCTCGTTGTGAAGCAGATCGCCATGTTCAGAAAGACAAACAAGTTTTGCGCCGGTTCTGAAACCCGGATCAAGTGCAAGGACTCTTTTTTGACCGAGCGGCGCGGCAAGAAGAAGTTCGCGCAAGTTGGACGCAAAAACAGAGATAGCTTCTATATCCGCACGAGTTTTTAATTCTGTACGGATGTCGTTTTCCAAAGAAGGTGCAAGAAGCCGTTTATATGCATCTTCGCATGCCAAACGAACTTGTTTCCCGCATTCGTTACCGGAAGTAACAAAGTGTTGGGAAAGTGCATTCAAGGCAAGTCCTTCCTCTGGTCGTATGGAGAGGCTAAGGAGTCCTTCCTGCTCTCCGCGAAACATTGCAAGAAGGCGGTGACCGGGGGCTTTGCTGATAGCTTCTTCCCAGTTTATGTAATCTTTATAAGTTGCAGCATCCTCTTCCTTTTTTCCACGGGCAAGCTTGGATGTACAAATACCTTTAACCGTAAAAATTTTGCGAAAAACAGTTCGAGTAGGCGTGTCTTCACTGATTCGCTCTGCGATAATATCGCGTGCACCTTTTAAAGCAGCCTCGGCATCGGGCACATCTTTTTCATCAGAAATATACGCTGCAACCAGAGAGCTTAGCTTGCAATTTTCCTGTTCAAAGAGAAGGTTGGCCAGAGGTTCTAACCCTTTTTCTCGTGCTGTCTGTGCTCTGGTGCGCCGCTTAGGCTTGTAAGGCAGGTAGATGTCTTCCAGTTGAGAAAGAGTGGTTGCTTGTTGCAATGCCGTTGTGAGCTTGTCTGTAAGCTGGTCACGTTCTGTGAGAGATGCTATAATAGAATCTCTGCGCTTGTTGAGAGCTGTTAACACTTCATGCTTGTCTCGAATATCCGCGATAGCCACTTCATCCAGCGAACCGGTTGCCTCTTTTCTGTATCGGGCGATAAAGGGAACCGTTGCTCCTTCTGCTAATAAATCTAAAACAGAAGCGACGTTTTTTTCGTTCAGTCCAAGTTCTTGAGCTATAATTTTTTGTGAGTTTGTCATTATAAATAATGCTCTCTTTCTTGCGTATGGTATGTTAGTAGTTACTTACAGTGTATTCAAAACCGCATTGCCCATGTGGGAAAGGAGGAAGTTATGACGTTTACGTACAAAGATCTGCCAGTAGTTCTTCACGAAACAGAGTTACTGACCCTTAAAGATGGTACGCAGTTGCGTTTTGAGTCCAACGGCGGGGCGCAGGAAGTTTTTTTAAATGATGACTGGACCTCATGCGCCTCTTTGTTCCAAGGAATGGACCACAATCTTAACGCGGGTGGTGAGCAGATTCATCTTATCTCAGAACCCGATGGTCTTCGAGTAGAACTGAAGTAGCTTGATATGACAAGCGGGAAATTGTGTACCGTTGTTTGGGGCACCCTAACAATGTAAAAGACCAAATACCGAAAAGGTATTTGGTCTTTTTTAGTTTTCAACCTACGAAACTATTTAGCTTTTGAGCAGTCTTAGTAATTGGTGCAAAAAATTACTGTTGTACTTGTTCTTCTCCTCGCGCGCCCAACGCGGTTCGAAGGTAGTCACCAAGAAAATTGCCGACTTCATCTGTGTTGCCGGCTTCTACGCCAAGCTCTGCCAAATCTTTTGCTATCTGTTCTTCCATTCGCTCTGATTCCATGAACATGAGGTACACTAGAGCGATAGTTGCATTACTTTCTTCTGTGTTGTCACACATATCAACAAGTTGTGCTGTTTTAACGGTTTGCAACATGCGGTCTGCAAACATTTCAGCCCATTTTTTGTAGATTGTGTCCGGTAGGGTTGGAATATGCTGAGAGATTTCAGCAGAAGCATCTTTTCCGATGTTTGGAAGTGTTACGTCCATAAATTCCTTAAGCGCCTCTGAGCGGGTGCCTGTGGAATCGTCTATACGGTCCATAACTGTTGCAATGAGGTGTTCACGTATTGCAAGTATATCCATAGTAAATCCCTTTGTTTCTGGCGAAAATACATAAAGGCATTTTCCAAAAAATGCACGTGCAGAGTACAGAATTGTGACTGTTGGGGCAATAGGAATGCCGAAAAAAGATGCAACTATGCATTAGTTAAAGAAATAGAAAGACGTAGCAGAACTAAAGGGGGAGAGAATAGTTTTTGAGGAGGCGGTAGGGTGTGAGAAATACAGTTCCCATAAAAAAACAGCTTAGCCCCTGTTCAACGGTCATGAACAGGGGCCTTGGGCTTTTCCAAAGAGGATGTATGCGTATTATAAAGCTGCATGTGCAGCTTGGATTGCTGCGTCATAATCTGGTTCGTTGGTTACTTCCGGTACGATTTGGGAGTAAACAATTTTATGGTCACGGTTGATGACAAATACTGCGCGTGCAAGCAGACGAAGTTCTTTGATTGCAACACCGTATGCATGACCGAGAGAAAGATCTTTATGATCTGAAAGTACTTCAACAGATTCGATACCTGCTGCACCGCACCAGCGTGCCTGAGCGAAAGGAAGATCTGTTGATACTGTTAATACTTCGATATCTTCGTGAAGGTCTGCTGCTTCCTGATTGAAACGACGAGCTTCCACGTCGCATACCGGGGTATCAAGAGAAGGAACAGTAACTAAAAGGATAACTTTACCTTTGTAGTCTTCAAGAGTTTTAGGAGTCAGGTCAGTGGTAAGCAGTGAAAAATCAGGAGCTGCGTCACCCACTTCTACTGGGGAACCTTCGAGAGTCAGACCATTGCCTTGGAAAGTGATAATACCGGAACGTTCAATCATGTGAATTCTCCTGACAATAAAGTTTATAGTATGGCGTTGTTAAGCCGTGTTCTCTTCTGTTGAATACTTTCTACACAAAAAAGAACTTAATGGGAATAGTTATTGTTAATAAAATTAGAAAAAGTTATCGTCCAACTAATCTTCATCTTGGCACTATCCTGTTTATACCGGAAAAAGGGGTGCTTTCACTTATTTTATGATCGGGGTACGAACCCTTGAGACGTTATAAAAACGGTATGTCAGCCAAGTGAATTGTAGTAATAGTTGGAGAAAGATTGAGTCAGAGATAGTATTACACGTCTATACTGGTTGCGTAAGGAGAGTTGTTCATGACCAAAGTGGAAAAGCCGGATGTACTTGTTATCGGATCAGGGCCAGCAGGTGGTGCAGTTGCCAGAACTTGTGCTGCTGAGGGCAAAAGCGTTGTTGTTGCCGACTACCAGCCCTTTGGTGGAACGTGTCCTCTTCGAGGATGTGAGCCTAAAAAATTTCTTTTTGATGTAACGAATGTCGTCTTGCGCCGTAAACATATGACAGAGCGTGGGTTGCGTGGTTGCCTTTCTGTTGATTGGAATAAAATGATGACAGCCATGGCGGAAATGAGAGATCCAATACCGCCTTTGGTTGAGAAATTTTATGAAAGTCATGGAATTACAGGTGTTCATGGCAAAGCACAGTTTTCATCTCCTGATGTGGTTACGATAAATCGGAAAAAGTATGAGCCCGAAAAGATTGTTATTGCAGCAGGTGCAACTCCACGAAGTTTGGAGTTTCCGGGGCATGAGCTGCTGACATCCACAGATGAATTTTTTGAGATGAAGGAACTTCCTTCACGCGTAGTATTCATTGGCGGTGGATTTATTGCGTTTGAACTTTCGCACATAGCTGCCATTGCCGGAGCGCAGGTTGATGTTGTTTTGCGCAGCGAGCGTTTTTTACGCCGTTTTGATGCATCACTCGTGGATAGTATGATTGATGCCAGTCGGGACATGGGCGTGCGGTTCCATACTATGATGCCTCCAAACTCTTTACGAAAAGAAAGTGATGGGCTGGTACTTACTGCCGGTGAAGATAATATTGAGTTTAAAGCTGACTGTGTTGTACTTGCTGCCGGACGGGTAGCTCATGTAGATGCTCTTAATCCCAAGAAAGGACAGTTGGAACTTAACCAAAAAGGCGGCATAAAAGTTAACGAATTTATGCAGAGTACAACAAACCCTCGTGTATACGCCGCAGGAGATGTTGTGGGAAACAGTATGGAGCTGACTCCGATTGCTTCTATGGAAGGCATGGTCGTTTCACATAATATTTTACATGGAAACGAAGAGCGTCCGGATTACTCCGTTGTGCCATATACGTTGTATACACACCCACCGTTAAGTACTGTCGGCATGCGTGAAGAAGAGGCTCAGGCGCAAGGTTTGTCGTATAAGGTCTATGAAGGAAGTGCGGCAGGCTGGTCAGAGTATCGCCGTATCGGTGAATTGTATCCTTCCTATAAGATTCTTGTATCAAAAGAGGATGATACAATTCTCGGTGCAAGTATGAATGGACATAATTCAGAAGAGATTATCAATATTTTTGCATTTGCGATGCGCACCGGTACAACGGTGGCTGAGCTTAATAAATGGCTTTGGGCGTATCCGTCATTCGGGTACACACTGCGCTATATGCTAAAGTAATAAAAAAAGCCGGCTAAGCCGGCTTTTTTATTTTAAAGGATCTGTTCAAGGAATTGTTTGAGGCGAGGATGTTTAGGGTTTGTGAAGAACTCTTCAGGTGTACCCTCTTCAATAATTTCGCCGTGATCCATGAACACAAGTCTGTCTGCAACTTCGCGGGCAAAGCCCATTTCATGAGTTACGCAGACCATTGTCATGCCTTCTTTTGCAAGGCTGGTCATTACATCCAGAACTTCACCGATCATTTCTGGATCGAGTGCGGATGTAGGTTCGTCAAAGAGCATAATTTTTGGATTCATAGCCAAAGCACGGGCAATTGCCACACGCTGCTGCTGACCACCGGAAAGCTTAGCAGGGTAGACGTGTGCTTTATCTGAAATTCCAACTTTTTTAAGCAGCTCTAAGGCGATAGCTTCAGCTTCTTCTTTAGGCATTTTTTTGAGTCGCATGGGAGCCATAACCAAGTTCCCGAGTACGGTTTTATGCGGGAAAAGGTTGAAGCTTTGGAACACCATGCCCAGCTCTTGACGGACAGTGTTGATATTGCATTCCGGTGCAGTAATATTCTGACCGTCTACAATGATGTGCCCTTTGTCTATTTTTTCAAGACGGTTGATCGAGCGTAACAATGTTGACTTACCTGAACCTGATGGTCCGAGGATAACGACTTTTTCACCTGAAGAAATGTTCAGGCTTACATCATTAAGCGCTGTGAGCTGTCCAAAAAACTTATATACGTTTTCTACTTGGATGATTGGATTAGTCGTCATAGTAATTCAGTTTGTTTTCCATGATACTTACTGCTTTGGAAAGAAGCAGGGTAATCACAAGGTAGATGAGAGCTACCATAAGGTAACATTCAAAATAGTTAAACGTAACGGACGCGTACTCTCTGCCTCTGCGCAGTAATTCAGAAACTGCGAGAATGGATACCAGAGAGGAGTCTTTAAGCAGTGCAATAAATTCGTTACCGACAGGTGGAAGAATAGTTCTCCAAGCCTGAGGAAGAATTACCATGAACATGGTCTCGGTTTTGTTGAAGCCGAGAGAGCGGGCTGCTTCTGCCTGTCCGGAGTCTACAGCATCAATCCCTGCGCGGAAAACTTCACCCATGTACGCGCCATAACAGACGGACATGGCGATGATTGCGGCGGTAAGGTCTGGAAGCTGTACGAATTCACCGATTGCATAGTAGATGAAAAACAGCTGAACCAGAAGTGGAATACCGCGAATAATTTCCACATAGGTTGAAGCAACAAGGTTAATAATACGGTTTTCAGACAAACGTCCCATACCGGTGGCAAGTCCGATAGGGATAGTGAGCAGAATGGCACTGATGGTAACTTGGAACGTTACCAGAATACCGTCTGGTAAAAATTTCAGAATATCAAGGTACGGGTCCGGATTTTTGACGCAAAGGTAGATGATGGAACAGATCGCAAAGATAAGCGAGATGCTCCATGCAGTGATTACGTTTTTGTCTTTACCGGAGGGGATAAGCATACCGTCTGTGACGGCAATGCGTACTTCTTTTTTTTCTACGCTCATAGTGTGTATCGCTGTTTTTTGCAGTAAAAAGAAAGGACTGGCAGCTCCATACGTACCAGTCCCTTGTTGGTTCTATAGAGGCTTCTTATTGACCGATCCACTTTTTGCGGAGTTCGGCTTCGATACCTTTAGCTTTTACTGCTTTGATACCTTTGTTGAGGAGATCAAGAAGTTCTTTGTTACCTTTTTTAACTACGAAGCCGTAGTATTCAGGCTTGTCAGATTTTACGATGAAAGCAAGTTTGAATTTGCCAGCATATTTTTTGTTACGAAGCACGTAGTCAGCAGCAATTGCGTCATCGCAA
This sequence comes from Halodesulfovibrio sp., assembly GCF_015482765.1. Lineage (GTDB taxonomy): Bacteria > Desulfobacterota > Desulfovibrionia > Desulfovibrionales > Desulfovibrionaceae > Halodesulfovibrio. The sequence continues at coordinate 49,958 of NZ_JADMLB010000021.1, read as the reverse complement.
ATTACGCCGTCAATACGGCCTGTGTACAATGCTTCAACAGCAAAGCCGATTTCATCATATTCTTTAGTGTTCACACCTTCAGCGCGTTTTGCCATGAAAACACCGGTGGTGCCGATCTGTCCGCCGAGTGTTTTGCCTTTAAGGTCAGCAAGAGAAGCGCCTGAAGCGTCAACAGGAAGGATAACAGCCTGAGTTACTTCAAAGTACGGATCAGAGAAGTCAAATTTTTTCTGACGTTCTGGAGTGATAGATACGGATGAAGAAATCATGTCGTATTTTCTGCCAACCAGACCAGCAAAGATGCCATCCCAAGCAACGCTTTTGTGCTCAACGGTAATGCCAACTTCTTTAGCGATAGCATCACAGTAATCTACAGAGTAGCCGACAATGTTTTTGTTTGCGTCAACAAATTCCATTGGAGGCCAGGTAGCATCGTGTGCAATTACAATAGATTTCTGTGCAAATGCGAAGGAAGCGGTCATAGCAACCATTACCAGCGCAAGAACTATTTTTTTCAGCATAGGATTCTCCTGCTTTGCAAAATTTGTGTTTGATAAACGTCCCGCTTATAAACTGGCGTTGTGAGCGCTAAATGTCAACAGGTAATCGCTTGAATTACGTGAAAAAATACAAAAAAGTAATTTTATGTAGTACTTTTAGGTACTACGTCATTATGAACGTTACAATAAACGGTACAAGTATTGTTAAAACCATGCCGCTGAAGACTGCTATGATGCCGTAACGTTCGCTTGTAAACTTAACAATTATTGGAAGCGTGGTATCCATAGCGGTTGCGCCACCGGATGCAACAGGAGCAAGTTTACCAAAAAAGCGAACAAGAACAGGTGTGCATAAAAGTGTGATTATTTCGCGTATAATATTCGAAAGTAATGCAACAGACCCGAGGACAGGATCACCTAAATTCGTGATAATTACAGTGGAAAGAGAATAGTATCCAAAGCCGGCACCAACGGCGAGCACATCCCGTAACGGCATATCTGTAAGGATACACCATGCCGCAAGAGAGCCGGCAGCAGTTCCAGCAATTACTGCAACAGGTACGAGCAATACTTTTAGATGCATTTGGCGGAGTATTTGCCAGCAGTGGGTGTCAAACCCGATGGACATACCTACAAGAAAGAGCAGCGCGTAGAGCGTGTAGGTGGATAACGCGTCATTCAGCAGCCATGCCGGAACAGATTCCATATGTCCTACGATGCAGCCGGCGATAAAGAAGGACAGAATAATAAGGCTACCTTTCATCGAATTTTCCCTTCAGAAACAATTTATCAAGTAAAAAGACTGCGCAGGCACTGCCTAATACACATAACCCGCTGATACATGCAGCTTGAACGCCGATTGTCCCTAACTGGGTAACAATGGTTTCATTGGAACCGGTAGTAACGCCGAGCATAAAAAGCAGAACGTAGATTGACCACATGGTGAGGCGGTTAACAGTATTCACAACGCGTGTGTTGTTACGGAAAAGGAATCCCAGCGGGATGCCAATAAGTATGCAAAGAACGGTGATAAGCACATCGCCTCCGGACAGGTGATAAAGATATTGAGAGCAAGCTCTAAAAAAGTGCGGGTATACTCCCATAGAATTATTGTCAAATAGCTCTGCGAAAAAATAAGGAGCAATGTGATGAAGATCACACAAAAGGCGTGACTTTCATCACATATTTATACTGTCAATTCGTTAGGGTGGAACCATACACTGAATCAAAGGAGCTTTCCTATGCATAAAAATAGAATTCCTAAAAGTCGTAGTTTTAATCCGGATAGAATGCATGTGCAGTTGGTTCATGAATCAGAGCATGTAAAAGTTATGAACTTTAATCTCAAAGCCGGACAGGAAATGCCTGTGCATTCTCATAATCTGGACGGCGAACTGGTTATGGTTGTACTCAGCGGTGAAGGTCAGCTTCTGGGAAAAAACGGAGCGCTTGATTCAATTGCTGCTGGTGATGTGATCATATGTGAAATTAGAGTACCTCACGGAGTTAAAGCCAAAAAAGACATGAGTCTCGTGGTGACAATAGCACCTCCGATTTAAAGTAATATACTATCTGCATAGGAGCTTTTCCGAGTACACTGTAAAGTGGAAAGGAGGCTCTTATGCTAAAATATAGTCTTATGAAAAACGAGGTATTCCATCCGGAAAAGGTGTTTGAAGAGCTTGTTCACGAATCTGATGAACTTAACATTACAACGTTGCATATTAAAGCCGGGTATGAGTTACCGGCAAAGGCTTCTGATGAAGCTGGTGAGGCTATGCTTGTGGTGCTGAGCGGTGAAGGTTTGCTGCTTGGAAAGCATGGTGTATTGGATTCGCTTGTTCGAGGAGATGTGATTTTAACCGATTTACGAGTTCCTCATGGGCTACGTGCAGAAAAAGATATGTGCGTACTCGCAAGCTATACACCTTTGATGGAAGCATGTGATAAGTCATAAGGGAAGTGCTTATTACATGGTACTGCTACACTCTTAGCATGAAGAATAACAAGTATGAAAAAGCATAAAAAAAGACGCCGTATTCAGTGAATACGGCGTCTTTTCTTAGTTTTCAATTTGTGCTTTTCGCAACTGGGAGTAAGCATTTCGTAAGCCGATATATGGCTCTACAGCAGTGCTGACGATATTCTCGTATACTCCGATTCGCTTATCTAACATGTTAAATTGCGAACCAGCAAAAAGAACGTAGTTCAGATATACAGGATTTAAAGAAGGAGGCAAGAAAGACTCTCCGACTAACCCTGCGGTATCTCGGAAGTTTGAAGCACCGAAAAATGGCAGTACAAGGTATGGCCCAGCGGGAATTCCCCAAGTGCCGAGTGTTTGACCAAAGTCTTCACGCTCACCTGTATGCGGAATAACTGGCTTAAGGTCTTTTGCAAGGTCGATAAGACCGCCGAAACCAAATGCTGTGTTAACGATAAATCGGGACATCTCGATACCTGCTAACGCTAATTTGCCTTGCAAAATTGCGTTCACAAAGCGGCGAGGCATACCGAACCAGTTTACAACAACATTATTAATCCCTGTACGTGCAAAGGAAGGAACAACAATTCGGTACGCAGCATGTGCAGGCTTACCAACATCAATGTAGATCCAGTCGTTTACAGCAAACCACATTCTGTTCCACCCTTCAAAAGGGTCGCTAACAGTAACGGCTTCGTTTTCTGCTTCGTATTCTGAATCATCAAAGTAGTCTTCAGAGTCTTCAAAATAGTCGTCATCTTCAATGAATGGCTCATCACCTTCGGTATATTGCACATCGTTCTCTGCTATCAACGGTGTTGAAGAGTAGAGTAAAGATCCCGCTGGAGCAGTCACAGAGGTATCTTTTGTCATTGCAAGCGGGATTTCGCCATCTGCAAAAACTGGTTGTGCACTAAAAAAAAGTAGAGCAAGAATAAGCCAAAAACCGTGTCTCATTATTACCTCAATTACTGTTTATCGGCTGCTTCTTCTGCCTGCTGCTGACGAATGAGCACGGCTTTTTGCTGAAGCTTGGCAATAAGTTCATCAGGTGTACCGTTACGTAACAGCTCTTTGAACTGTGTGCGGTAGTTTTTTACAAGACTTACGCCTTCTACCAGTACGTCATAAACCATCCATTTGCCGTTTTCACGAAGCATACGGTAGTTTACCGGCACATTTTCGCTTTTGTACTTAATAGATGTACGAACTTCGACTTTGGTTCCTTTTTTGTTTGTGCGGGAACCGAGAATGTCGAGAGTTTGTCCGCTGTAATTACTTACTTGTTTGAAGTACGTCGCTTTAAGCAGTTTTACAAAGGCATCTTTGAATTCTGTCTTTTGGGTCGGAGTGAACGTTTTCCACTTTTTGCCGACAGTGCGCATAGAGAATTGATCCATGCTGAAGATATCAAGAATCAGGCCTTCAAGCTGTGAGATGACGCTACTGTCTTCTCGCAGGTTATTCAAGTTTGCATTGTTCAGCGTCAATGTAATTTCATCGACAGCATGTTGTAAGGTTTGTTCTGCCTCTTGTTGAGCATTCGCAAATGCGGAGCAGGTGAAGAGCAGGGTTGCTATCAACAGGCCACAAGTTGAAACTAGAATATTTTTGCAGGTTTTAGGCATAAAACCTCCCCCGTATGTATATGTATAATTTAAAACGTGTCGGTGTATGAAAGAAGTGCTGCATGTAGCCCACGTAACTGGCGTAGCTTACGTGTGGATTACGTGCGTATTACACACCGCCGAAAACGTATTTACTGATGAGTTCTTCAATATCGACAGCTGACTCAGTATCTGTGATTTCGCTGCCTTCTTCCAAGTAATCTTCAGAACCGCCGGGTGTGAGCTTAATGTACTTATCGCCAATAAGACCGCTGGTTTTGATTGATGCAATAATATCATCGCTCAGTTGAACATCATTTTCGATTTCGAGAGCAACTTGTGCGAGATATTGGTCTTGATCCAAGGTTACAGAGGCTACTTTACCAACTGGAACACCCGCGATTTCAACTGCAGCACCGGCACGGAGCCCTGTTGCAGATTCAAAAATTGCGTAGACTTTATATGTATTGGAAGAGCCAAGCTGCATTTTGCCCAGCTGGATAGTCAAATATCCCACACAAAGTAGGCAGATTAATACAAAAATGCCTACGGCGGTTTCTTTGTTGTATGCTTTCATAGAGACTGCTCTTATTATTTATTATAGAATAATTCTACTACTTTTTTAGCCACTTAGACAATTCTTCCTGTACATCGGCTCCAAGGCTGATGACAGGCTGCGTTGTGCTGTTCGGTTGGCGACCGAGCAGTTGCTTCAAGTACGGATCGTTATGTTTTTTAAGACCCTCAAGGTCACCGCAGTAAGCAGCTTGTCCTTCATGGATGACAAGAACATTGTCTGCAATTTTATACAGACTTTCCAAGTCATGGCTGACTACCACTATAGACATAGAAGGAAAATGTTCTTTCATGCTCAGTAGCAGTTGATCCATCTCTGCGGCATTGATCGGGTCCAGACCGGAGGTCGGTTCGTCACACAGCAGGATTTCAGGATCCATCACGATTGCCCGTGCCAGACCGGCGCGCTTACGCATACCGCCGGAAAGTTCGTTGGGGTAGTAGTCTATATAGTCCGCCAGACCAACCAATCCAAGTTTGTGAAGCACAATAGTACGAATGGTCTTAGGCGGAAGTTTTGTATGTTCTGCCAAAGGCAGACCTACGTTTTCTCCAAGAGTCAGTGACCCCAGCAGCGCTCCGTCCTGAAACAGTACTCCCATGCGGCGACGAATTTTTCTGAACTGATCTTTCGGTAAAGAAAAAAAGTCATGACCACCTATGTGGATTTTCCCTTGCATGGGATGGTTGAGTCCCAGAATGTGTCGAAGCAGGGTCGATTTGCCACAGCCTGAACCGCCAAGGATTACAGATATCTTCCCGGCGGGTAAGGAACCGTTAATTCCTTTGAGGATTTTCGTATTGTTGTATCCACCCCAAAGGTCTTGAAGGTCAATATCCCAAGTCGTTGTTGACATAGTGTTATCCGCCCTGTGCTATAAAAGGAAGGAAGTGATTATATAGTCACTTACAAGAATTAAGACACAGGAGAGTACAACAGCAGCAGTTGTGGAGTTTGATACACTCTCAGGCCCTACGCTGTCAGTTCGTCTATGGGTGTTGTACCCTTGGTAGCAGCTGATGGTGGCAACAATAATCCCGAAGACGAGTGCTTTCAAAAAGCCTCCGGTTATGTCTGCCATGACAACGTTGGTATCAATTCGGTAAAAGTATACACCGGAATTGATGCCAAGCATTGTGACACCGGTCAAATAGCCACCTAAAATTCCAATTACATCGAAAAGTGCCGTGAGTAGAGGGAAGCAGATAATGCTGGCGGCAATTCGTGGAGACACGAGATATGCCATCGGATTGATGTCCATGACATCAAGTGCATCAATCTGGTCGGAGATACGCATAACCCCGATCTCAGCAGCCATGGATGAGCCGGCGCGACCGGTAATCATGATAGCTGTAAGAACAGGACCGAGTTCTCTGATGAGTGTGAGTGATACAGCAGCACCGAGTAAGCCCTCGGAGCCGAACTTGACGAGTGTATAGTATCCCTGAAGTCCTAACACCATACCGGTAAAAATACCGATAAGGGAGATGACGAAAAGGGATTTTGATCCGATAAAATACATCTGACGAATGATCTTAGTCAGCTGCTTCGGAGAGGAGAAGATGAGGCGTACACCTTCTATGAGAAAAAGAAAAATTTCCCCGAGACTGGAAACAAAGTCGATAGTTGATCGACCGAGTGCTGCAATCGCAGTAGTCCGGGTGCCTGTTTGCTGTTGCATGTATGCAGGCTCCTTGTAGTCACAATTTGAGTCGGACGATGATAGTGAAGTTATGTTCAGTCCGTCAAGTGAAGCCTGCAAAACATGCTATAGTAACTTGTTAACGTTGTTTTTTCTTTCGAAGCAATGGTTTGCTGTACCCTGCGACTGCAAGGCGGCTTTTAAAGCTTGAGAGATCGTCAGGAGACCCCACAAAGTGCACGTTTACGCGATACCATTTTTTTGTATCAATAACGGCAGTTGCAAGAGAAGTAGTAAAACCTTTAGCAGAAATTTTACTACGCAACTTTGTGGCGGCTTCTTTGTTAGTAGATGCGGCAACCTGATAAATGTATTCAAATGTTGCTGCACTCTTTTGAAGTTTTTCTTGTTTTTGCGCGACAGTTTTTGTCGGAGTGACAACAGGTTGTGTAATTGGTTGAACCTTTTTAACCACTTTTGGAGCCTCTGCCTTATGCTTTACAACAACCTGTGCTTTTTGGGGTTGTTGTGCAGTTTTCGGACTGTTTGAAGCTTCTTTGGCTTTTAATTGCTCGAAGAAATTGAGCTGTTCCGGTTCAATTACAGTGCCCTTTTGTTTTGCATCAGGTGTTACCTGTGCAGTACTCTGGACGCGCGGGGTGGATGTTTTGCTGGACTGTTCTGTAGAATTGGCACCAATGTTCTGCTCAACAGGCACGGTGGTTACTTCTACTACCTGCTGCTGAGAAGGCATTATGTGCTTTAATTCCGGCAGCGCTTCTTCCGGCTGGTATCCTCGACCTACAAGCAGACCGAAGATAAAGACCCAGATAAATCCGACAAGAATAATAACAGTCAGGCCAATCAGTTCAGGAAGACGCAGGGAAAAAGTGAAAATCTTTTTCCCTGTGTCTTTATCTTTTGATGTAGTCGGTGCGAAGCCCATTCAGGCAAACATCCTCGTAGTTAAATTACATAGACTCAGGCGCTTCAACACCCACAAGGTTAAGACCGTTACGGATAACCTTGGAAACGCTCTGAAGCAGGCAAAGGCGAGCTGCAATAACGTTTTCGTCCTTAGCATTAAGGATTGGGTTGTTTGCGTAGAAGCTGTGCAATGCACTTGCGAGTTCCTGCACGTAGAAACTAATCTGGTGAGGAGCAAGCTGACGTGCTGCTGAATCAACAACATCTTCAAATTGATCGAGAAGTTTAATCAAGTCAAGCTCACTGGCTTCTTTTATTGCAGAAAGAATTTCCGGAGTGGCTTTTTCAGGTACAGCAATGCCGCGTTCCGCTGCTTTTCGCAGAACAGAACAGATACGGGCGTTTGCATACTGAACGTAGTACACAGGGTTGTCCATGGACTTTTGCTTCACGAGTTCAAGGTCAAAGTCGAGATGGCTGTCACTTTTACGGGAAAGGAACATGAAGCGTGCTGCGTCGCAACCAACGTCTTTAACAACTTCTTCAAGAGTGTCGAACTGGCCGGCACGGGTGGACATAGCAATCTGTTCACCGTTGCGGAGCAGGTTAACAAGCTGAATAAGGATAACGTCGAAGCTGTCTTTAGGTTTACCAAGAGCTTCAACAGCTGCACGCATACGAGGAACGTAACCGTGGTGGTCTGCACCCCAGATGTCTACGTTCAGCTCGAAACCACGGTCATATTTATTGTCGTGGTATGCGATGTCTGAAGCAAAGTAGGTAAGAGAACCGTCAGACTTACGGAGTACGCGGTCTTTGTCGTCACCGAATTCAGTGGTGCGGAACCAGAGTGCACCGTCCTGCTCGAATGCAAGACCGGCTTCTTTAAGGCGGTTGAATGTTTTTTCAACTGCACCTGCGGTAACAAGGGAGCGCTCAGAGAACCAGTTCTGGTGCTCTACGCGGAATTCAGCAAGGTCTGTTTTGATACCGTCAAGGATCTGGTTCAGAGCGTATTCGCGGCAGACTTCAAGGGCATCATCTTTTTTAAGCAGATCCGGATGCTGTTCCAGAACTTCTTGAGCGATGTCTTTGATGTAGTCGCCGCGGTAAAAATCTTCAGGATCAGGAAGGTCTTCGCCTTCAATCTGACGTGCACGGAAGAGAACAGACTGGCCAAGGATAAGCATCTGACGGCCAGCATCGTTGATGTAGTATTCAGTGTGTACGTCGTAGCCTGCAAAGCGCAGAAGACGTGCAAGGCTGTCACCAACTGCTGCACCACGGCCGTGGCCAATGTGCAATGGACCTGTAGGGTTTGCAGAAACGTATTCAACCTGAACTTTTTTGCCTTTGCCCTGATCGATGGAACCGAAGCTTTCGCCGCGTTCTTCGATGATAGCAATGGTGCTTCTCCAGAAATCAACGGAGAAGGTAATGTTCAAGAAGCCCGGGCCTGCAATCTCAACGTTGTCGATCATTGGATCTTCAATGAGCTTTTCAGCGATGAGAGAAGCAAGTTCGCGCGGGTTACGTTTAGCAGGTTTAGCCAGAACCATGGCAATGTTTGCTGCCATGTCACCGAATTTTTTCTCTTTAGGAGGTTCAATGGTTGTTCTGGCAGGCCATTCAAGATCAAGGTCAGCCACAATTGCCTGCAGGGCTGTGTATAAATGATTCTTAGCGCGCATGTCTTTCCATTCACGTATAAAGTTGAGTATATCAAATAAGCCAAAGCAACGAGAATTGTATGCTTTGGCGGGTCTAGCGTATAGTAGTACCGGAGTGTGTTCCGGTCAGCGGGGCAGTAACTCCGCTATGCACTTTCGCGGCGCTGCAACCGGTTCGTCGATTGTTAATCACTTTTGCAGGGTGCATAAAATAAAAAAGCGCCGAAAAAGGAACTAATCTTTTTAGCAAACTTTTCGACGACTGAAAAGGCGTGCTGTGTGAGTAAATTCGGGCGCGGAATGAATTCACTCCACGCCCGACAATACGCTTATTTTGAAGCTTTGAATGCTTCTACTGCTTCAAGATTGCCAAGAGTCAGACTTTCCCATTCAGAAGAGTCTGCAACAGGCTTCAAGATTTGTCCGAGCATTTTGGAGAGAACACCTTTTGGACCAACTTCAACAAACTGACGAATGCCGGAGTTGAACTGGTTGGTAATGGTGTCGATCCAGAACACGGATGAGGTCATCTGCTGAGGCATAATCTCTTCAAGGTCTGTAGATTTGCTTGCAGGCTTACCTGTTACGTTGCAGTAGATCGGGTATTTAGGATTATTCCATGACAGTTTTGCAAAGTAGCCGGAAAGCTCTTTTGCAGCGTCAGCCATAAGCGGGCTGTGGAATGCACCTGAAACTTTTAATGGAATAGCGCGGCCTTTCTGTTCTTTAATCTTTACGCCTGCTTCCGCAATCGCGTTTTTGGTGCCGGAAAGAACAAACTGACCAGGAGTGTTGTAGTTGGCGATGCGAATCATTTCCCCTGTAGATTCAGCAACATCAGCAACAACAGCTTCAACAGCTTCAAGCTTCATTTTCATGGCAGCAGCCATTGCGCCTGTTCCATTCGGGTCAGCTTCAGCCATAAGGCGACCACGCAGAGAAACAGCTTCAAGCACAGCTTCAACAGAAAGTGCTTCAGATGCAGCAAGTGCGCTGAATTCACCAAGAGAGTGACCAGCCATGCAGGTAGGGCGTAAAGAACCGGAAGCTTCAATCCACAAGCCGAGGTTTACAAGGGTAAGCGCCGGCTGAAGGTTGCGGGTGTCTGCCATAGCTGCTTCATCGCCGTCCCAGTAAATACCGCGAAGGTCAATGCCGCTGATTTTTTCAGCTTTTTTCCATAAGGACATGATATCGGCATTTGCTTCTGCAACATCGCGTCCCATGTTCGGCTCTTGAGAGCCCTGTCCTGGAAAGAGAACTGCTATATCGGTGTTCATTGTCATGTTATGCTCACATTTTGTTTGATTCATTTTTTATACGTCGCTTGGTACAGCCTAATAGGCTATCTGAGTTTCTCTTGCAAGAGGTCACAAGGTACAGTACCAAGCCGATAAAGCATTAATTGATGAACTGACGGTGTCAGTATTACAGATACGAAGACACTTCTCTATAAGTAAGGATAGATGTCGTGAAGAAACATGATTCTCCAACAACTGCCGATGTAGCCAGCCTGCTGAAACAGAAAGGCTTTACTCCTTCAGAATCTGAATTGGAAACCCTGACAGGGTACCTCACCCTTGTTATGAAATGGAATAAGGTTATGAACCTTGTGGGACCATATTCATGGCAGGATGTGTTGACTATCCTTATCATCGATAGTCTGCATCTTAATCAATTCTTACGTTCTTTGTCACTTCCTTCAGCACCGGTGGCATGGGATTTTGGTGCTGGAGCAGGGTTACCGGGGATTCCTCTTCGCGCTCTCTGGCATGAAGGGCAGTATCATCTTGTGGATGTGCGTGAAAAACGCGCCATGTTTATGGAGCAGACAGTCAAGCGTCTAAAGATTACGGATACAAGTGTGTACAAAGGTCGTGTCGAAGATTTTATGGAAGAGCACGATCCTGCCGACCTTATGCTCAGCCGCGCGTTCATGCCGTGGAAAAAACTTCTTGAATTTGTAGGGCCGAACATCAAAGCGCAGGGACGTATTGTCATTTTGGCGTTGGAATCTGTTCCAGCAGAATTGCCGGAAGGGTGGAGCGTTGAAAAAGAAGTGTCGTATGCGGTCGGAAAAGACACAAGATACTTCTGGTCACTCTTAAAAAGCTAGTTTTCGTGTGTAATTTGTTTGCAGTAAACAAATTTTATTACAAAAATATAAAAGGTTGCTCCTTCGTAAGGGAGCAACCTTTTTTTGTAAAATGAAGTGAAGTTTTCTTGTAGGGAAGGTACAGTCCTCCGTTCACGAGTACTTCAGTTCAATAAAATTTTTTGGTCAAAGATGGCACGCGTCAAAAGAGACTGTATGCCGGATGACGTTAAGGTAGAACTATTTGGTTCCGGTTAACGCGCCAAGCTGTGAATTTTTAAAGATCAGCTTGGTGGCAGTTTCATCAGCAACCTCTGCAACATCCATAAGAGTCTCCAGAAATTCAAGCATTTCAAGTCGACGTTCTTCGGGAGAGCATTCAAAGTCTTCCTGCATACGACCGGATGTCATGTACTCTTCGAGTTCCTGAAGATATTTCAAATGTAGGGCAGCCATGGTTTCTCCTTGCAGTTGTATCACGCGTCAGCCGGAATCGGCGTTCGGCAAAAAAATATTTGTTATCTGACTTCTACGTGGTGGTACGGGCTTCCGCGTAGAATAGCATCGGCACGGTACAGCTGTTCATAAAGAACTACACGCGCCATCTCATGTGTAAAGGTCATGGGAGACAGGCTTATTTTGTACTGGCATTTTTTCAGTACATCCTGCGAAAGTCCGTATGCACCGCCGATAATCAAGGTCGGTGTCCGGTTGTTGTCCATGCCGATTCGGTCAAGCATTTCAGAAAATTTTACGGATGTGTATGTTTTTCCGTGCTCATCCATGCAGATAGGTATATCTGTTGGAGCGAGGGCAGCAAGAATTCGTTTGCCTTCATCGTTGTTACGTTCAAGCGGCTTCATTTTTGCGTTGCCGTCTTTAACGATGATCTCTTGAAATTTATAACTGCGCTTTAAGCGGGTAATGTAGTGTTCTGCAGCATCTGCCCAGAAGCGTTCTTTAATTTTGCCGACGGCAATAATTTTAAGCTGAATCATGTAGAAACTCCATCATTGGAGATATATTCAGATTGCTGACAAGCCCGCAGATTGCGGCGCACCAAGGGCATTTGCTCCTCTTCGGCGCGAAAACCTGCCTACGGTTGACTTGCATTTTTGCGAAAAAGTCAGGCTCTCAGATACGTCCAATTCCTTGCATTGCATACAGTTATCGTAAACTGTCAGGTAAGGACTTTGTCAACAGTCTCATAATCGGGTTAATGAATCCGTGGCTGCCTGTGTATCGTGTAATGGGCAGTTTCTCAATGAAAAGGATAGAGGTAGGTTTATGACCGTATCAACATTTAGCATTCCAGAAGCCGTAACTGCCCTGAAGCAGGGAGAAGTTATTTGCTATCCCACTGAAACATTTTACGCAGTGGGTTGTAACGCACTCGATCCACTTGCAGTAGAGTCCGTATATAAAGCTAAGAAGCGTTCAGGTTCTATGCCGCTACCTGTGCTTATCGGCAGCATGGAACAGTTGTCGATGGTGACAGATGTTCAGTCAGAAATTGTACAGGCGATAGCCAATCGATTCTGGCCGGGAGCTTTATCTGTTCTGGTGACTGCATCAGACCGAATCAGCCCTGTTTTGACAGGGGAAACCGGAAGAGTGGCAGTGCGTGTAACACCACACCCTGTTGCCCGTGAGCTTTGCCTTACTGCCGGAGTGCCTCTTGTTTCCACAAGTGCTAACATGAGTGGTCGTTCTGCGGTGACAGTTGCATCAGAACTCGATCCTGAGCTTACAGAGAATGTTGCCGGAGTGGTTGATCTTGAGCCGGCTCCAGCCGGTGGCATGCCGTCAACATTGATCGAAATTGTCGGCCCTCGTGCAGTAAGTATTGTTCGCAACGGTGCTGTATCTGAGATTGAACTCAGAACTTCAGGCCTTGCTGTAGTGCCGAGAACAGCAGGCGCATAATTTCTAGAAAAATACTTAAAAATGGCAGCAGACGTACTGGTAGCTTGCAGCAAATAACATGTTGTGGGTAAAAAGTTTTTTATACGTTTGCTGCTTTTTTTTTAATCCGATTCAAAAATTTTGACAAAAAACAGGATGTGATTTTTTTGTCCAATATTCCGGATGCCGCGTACAGCATAGGCTGCGAAGATTCTAAGACGAATTTTGAAAAGCTGGCATTGTTTGTGCAAAAATAGGCATATCCTTCTTTTTTTAGAAAGCGCCTCTCAAGTGGTCTGAGAGGTGCTTTTTTGTTTTGTAGTTTCAATATACTATACAGCGGCTACACGTACTCACGCTATGTAAGAAAGGAGAGATTTTCATGAGTATCACTCACGATGTACCGTGTCCCAATTGTTCTGCACCGGTAACAATGTACCGGAATCCGGCTCCGACCGTTGATATTGTGATCTATGACCCTGTGAAAGGAGTTGTACTTATTGAGCGTGCGAATGAACCGCACGGTTGGGCATTGCCCGGCGGGTTTATTGATTATGGTGAAACTTGTGAGGCTGCTGCAATTCGTGAGGCGAAAGAAGAAACAAATTTGGATGTTGTTCTAACGGGAATCATTGGTGTGTACTCTGACCCTACTCGTGACCCGAGACATCACACCATGAGCGTAGCATATAGTGCTGTGGCAAAAGATGTATCATTGTTAACTGCTGGTGATGACGCACAAAACGCTCGCTTCTTTTCGCTGGAATCCTTGCCGCATATAGTGTTTGACCATAATCTTATTGTTGCAGATTTTGCAAACCCGCTCAAACGATTGAATAAGTAATGCGTCGAATCCGATAAATCATGTCCTGAAAAAAACTGCTGCGCTATCGTCTTTTGAGGTCGACATTTGAATGAATGTCGGCCTTTCAATACGAAAGCTAACGAGGAGTTTTAGTGTGGGGGCAGACGTCGTATTTATCGCATCTGAGATTTTTCCGTTCTCTAAAACGGGTGGTCTTGGAGATGTTTTGGGTGCATTGCCTTTGGCTTTACATAATAAGGGAATCAAAACAGCGGTTATTACTCCTTTTTACGGAAGGATAGGTACTGCTGAGTACGATATTCGTTTAGCATGGTCTGATATTCCAGTCGGTTACCCTTGGGAACCTATTACTGCTGATGTCTATCAGGCAGATTACAAAGGAATGCCTGTGTATTTTATTCACCGCAGTGAATATTTCGACAGGCGTTTTTATTATTGTGACCATCGAGGCGACTTTTTTGATAATGCAGAGCGGTTTATCTTTTTTAACAGGGCTGCGCAGTCATTAATGGAACGGTTTTCTTCCGCTCCACAAATTATTCATGCGCACGACTGGCAGGCGGCGCTTTCGCCTGCCTATCTTTACTTCAATCGTATGAGTAATCCTTTCTGGGAAGAGACCCGTTCTGTTTTTACCATCCACAATCTCGCATTTCAGGGGCGTTTTGCTTCTCGTCTTTTTGAAAATTGCGGACTCCCTCCTTCTGCATGGTCGATGAACGGTGTAGAATTTTATGGTGATTTTAATTTTATGAAAGCGGGCATTTCCTATGCCGATAAAATTACCACCGTTTCTCCTAACTATTCTAAAGAAATTTTAACACGCCAGTTCGGTTGTGATCTTCATAACGTCCTTATGGGGCGTAAGGAACGGCTGCATGGTATTTTGAATGGTGCGGATTACGAAATATGGAATCCGGAACATAATAAATATTTGCCCAAAACATACACGACGAACAATGTTCGGGGTAAACGAACATGTAAGAGTTGCCTTATTGATGAACTTGGGTTGGACGCTTCGCTAAAAAAGCGGCCGATGCTGGGATTTATAGGTCGTTTGCGTGAACAAAAAGGCGTTAACATGCTTGTGGATATCATTCCAAAGCTTATGGAGAAAGATGTCAGCCTTGTTGTGCTGGGTGAAGGTAATCTGGAGCGCGAAGCGCAACTCTTGAATTACATGGAAACATATCCGGACAAGATGTGTACTATTGTTGATTACACAGAAGAGCTGGCGCACAAAATTCAAGCCGCTTCAGATATTTTCCTGATGCCTTCAACATATGAACCATGCGGGCTTACTCAGTTGTATGCCTTGCGTTTTGGAACCGTGCCGGTTGCCAGTGCTGTGGGAGGGTTGCATGATACAATCATGTCGTGGCCTCATCCGCATGCAACAGGCTTTACCTTTGAAAATATTAACAGTGGTGCTTTTATTGATTCCATAACAGACGCAATTGATGTGTGGGAGAATAACCCCCGCGAATTCCGCAGAATTATTGGTCGGGCAATGGCGAAAGATTTTTCATGGGACAGTGCGGCAGATGAGTACGTAAAACTGTATTCCGAACTTGGCTTGCGAAGATAACCGTTCAGGACATTGGAGAAGAACATGAGGGGTACACAGAAAAGCGTTCCTGCATTTGTTGAGCCGTTCGATTTATACTTGTTCGGTGAAGGAACTCATTGGGATTTATACAGGTTTCTTGGTGCTCATCCTGTCGAAATGGACGGAGTGAAAGGATATCGCTTTGCTGTTTGGGCTCCTAATGCGCAAGAAGTACACGTGGCAGGGGATTTTAATGATTGGCACTTTAGAGAATTACCGTTGTACCCTGTCGGCGTTTCCGGTGTGTGGGCAGCCTTTATTTCCGGAGTGGAAAAGGGGCAATTGTATAAGTTTAGCATTGTCGGAAAAGACGGACGGGACACCTACAAAGTTGATCCTTTAGCATTCCATTGTGAGCTTCGTCCGGGAGTTGCGTCATGTACATGGGATCTGGACAACTATACTTGGACAGATGACGCATGGATGCAGGCTCGAAGAGAACAGGGGCCTCCACTCGATAAACCCATTTCAATTTACGAAGTCCATCTAGGTTCTTGGTGCCGCGATCATGATCCGGAGGGGAACGGATTCTTGCGGTACGGAAAGATAGCCGAACTGCTGATTAATTATGTGACCGATATGGGATTCACGCATGTAGAGCTGCTTCCGGTTGCAGAACATCCGCTTGATGAGTCGTGGGGGTATCAGACCAGTAATTACTTTGCGCCGACGTCCCGCTTTGGAACTCCTGAGGAGTTTAAAGGATTTGTAGATGCCTTACATAATGCGGGGATCGGTGTTTTTCTGGATTGGGTGCCCGCGCATTTTCCTAAAGATGATTGGTGCCTTGGAAGGTTTGACGGAAGCGCACTTTATGAACATTTAGACCCGCAACTTGGTGAACATCCGGATTGGGGCACATATATATTTAATTATGGTCGTCACGAAGTTCGTAATTTTCTTTTCGCAAATGCTCTTTATTGGTTGCGTGAATTTCATATAGATGGACTGCGTATAGATGCTGTCGCTTCCATGCTGTATCTTGATTACTCCCGATGTGAAGGACAGTGGTGTCCAAATCAGTATGGCGGTCGAGAAAATCTTGAAGCAATTGACTTTCTGCGTGAGTTAAATCGGGTGGCGCACGATCAGTTTCCGGGTGTTGCCATGATAGCAGAAGAGTCTACATCGTGGCCGGGAGTATCTCGTCCGCTCTATACGGGCGGGCTTGGGTTTACTTTTAAATGGAATATGGGCTGGATGAATGACAGCCTGAAATATTTTTCGACCGACCCTGTTTATCGAAGCTATAGCCATAACAGCCTTACCTTCAGCATGCTGTACGCGTTCAGCGAAAATTTTGTTCTTCCTTTGTCGCATGATGAGGTTGTTCACGGCAAGGGAACTATCCTTAGCAAAATGAGTGGTGATGTGTGGCAGAAGCAGGCAAATTTAAGGCTTCTTTATGCATACATGTGGGCACACCCCGGTAAAAAAATGTTGTTTATGGGGAGTGAGTTCGGACAGTGGAATGAATGGAATCCCCGTGAAGAGCTGGATTGGTGCCTTCTTCAGTTCCCTGCCCATGATGGAATTAGGGCGCTTGTTCGCGATTTGAATCGTGTTCTTGTTTCTGAAGAGGCAATGCATAAAGATGATTTTAGTTGGAAGGGATTTAGGTGGGTGGATTTCTCTGACTATGGCGCTTCCGTCATAAGTTTTGTCCGAACAGGGGGCGACGGAGCACCGTTGTTCTGGATATTCAATTTTACTCCTGTAGTACGGCATCATTATCGTGTTGCGTGTCCAAAGGGCGGAGTCTGGAAAGAAATTTTGAATAGCGACAGTATGTATTATGGCGGCTCAAATGTCGGAAATGTCGCTCAGATTGAGACTTGTCCTGATGATTTTGGAGGACAGGGGTATCTCGAACTGACATTGCCCCCGCTGGGTGCCCTTTGTTTAAAATATCAGGGTACTTGATGTTGCCTGTCATCCAGAGTGAAGAGTTAAGAGAAGTGGGGTTTTAATAAGAGATTGCATCCCGCTTCAGCTCTGATGAAATAATGTAAGGATTTCGAAAACAGATAGTGGTGTCAGGATGATGCTCAAGGCAAAGTCCTTGCACCATTTTTTTTGTAGAAGTACAGATTGGTAATAATGCAGGGCAGTATTCTGTCTATGAAATAGGTACTGATAAAAAGATAGGTGAGAAAGAATGGAACCGAAGATTATTGTTCACGGTGGTGCTTGGACAATTCCGGATGATCGCAAGCAGGCTCACCTTGACGGGTGCCGTCATGCTGTTGAAGCTGCGTATCCTTTACTGCTTGATGGAGCAAGTGCGCTCGACGCTGTACAAGCTGCAATCAATGTGTTGGAAAAAGATGATACTTTCGATGCAGGGCGCGGAGCAGTGTTAAATGCAGATGGCCAGATAGAGCTGGATGCATCTATTATGGATGGACGTGATTTGAATTTTGGAGCTGTTGCCGGAGTGCGACGGTTTATGACTCCTGTAGATATAGCGCGTAAGGTTCTGGAAACAGAATTTTGTTTTTTAATCGGAGATGGAGCAGAGCGTTTTGCGCGTGAACAGGGATTATTGGAGTGCGATCCTCGAGATCTGTTTGTAGAACGAGAGCTTCAGCTTTATGAAAAACTTCGCAGTCAGGACGGATACTCAACTCACGAAGCCTTTGCTCCAGTCCCTCAGGGAACAGTCGGAGCGGTTGCGATAGATAAAGACGGTAACATAGCGGCATCGACCTCCACAGGGGGAACACCGTATAAATTACCGGGAAGAGTTGGCGACTCACCTATTTGCGGAGCCGGAGTGTATGCAGATAATGAATTAGGCGGAGCCTCATGTACCGGATTCGGTGAGGGAGTAATAAGAACCCTCATGTGTTCAAAGGCTTGTGAATATTTGAAGCAACACCCTGCGGATGGTGCGGCAAAGGAAGCTATTTCGATGCTGTATCGGAGAGTTGCAGGACATGCCGGAGTTATTCTGCTTGATAAAGACGGCAATTATGGAATTTACCATAATACAGATCACATGGCGCATGCGTATGTGTTGCCGGATGGCACTATTCACACCACTGTCCATATGAATGAATAGATTTATATAATAAAAAAAGCGGATGCTCATATGAGCATCCGCTTTTTTAGGAAAAGTGCGTGGAACTTACACGCCCATAGTTTCACGGATTGCTTCAATGCCGTGTTCTTCAACGTAACGTGCTACACGCTGTTTTTTCTTAGCAGTTTCGTTGTAATGGGTGAGGAAGCGATCGAGAAGATCAAGTGCTTCTTCTTCAGTAAGGTTCTCTGCAAGGGTATCCGCGATACGTGGACGGGAACCGGAGTTACCACCGATAACCATGGTCCAGCCTTTTTTACCGCCGATAAAGCCGATGTCACGAATGTGGCTTTCGGAGCAGCCGATCGGGCAACCGCAAACGCCGACTTTGATTTTTGCAGCAGTTTTGAGTGTACCGATTTTTTCGGTAAGGGTCTGTCCGAGACCTAAGGAATCGCACTGACCCATTTTACACCAGTCTGTACCAGGGCAAGCCTGAATGTAGTGACCACCGATACGGAATGGTACTTCTTCAGAAGCGTTAGCCATGTCTTCTTCATTAAGACCGATAAGAGCGATACGTTGACCGGAAGTAATTTTAAGAAGTGGTACTTCGTATTTGTCAGCCACGTCTGCAAGCTGGCGAAGTTCGTCAGCAGTAATAACACCGGATGGTGGGGTAAGACGAATCTGGTATGTTTCTTTGTCGCGCTGGATAAGAGCGCTAGCAGGTAATGTTGCCATGTTTGACTCCAATATATGATGGTACATAACTGTACGTTTGCTCAGAAGCAATGAAGTCAGATAGCAAAACACATTTACCTTGTGCAAGAAGGAATTAGATAATGAATTTTGTCACGAACTAAGTGTAGTAAAAACAAAAGGTTGTGCTTTTTGTCATTTGTTATTTTGAATTAGATTTTAGTACGGAAAAGAGTTTTTGTACGTATTTTCCTGAAAGAACTTCCGGGATTGTAAACATAAGTGTTGTATGATCCGGCAGTGTTCCTGTGAGGTTGAGGTATACCTGTGAAGAGAGGTGTTCAAGTGGTGTATGCAGAATATCTTTCCAAATGCGCGTGCTTAATTCAGGTGAAATTCCTGAGAGTCGGCATCGCAATGGACGGTAATCGTACAGTAAACATGCCCCGTCTTTCAGCAGAGGGCACGCAATGTCGGTTGCATACAAACAGAATGTGCCCGACAACCCTTGCGCATTCCCTTTCTCAAGGCGCACAGCCTCAGCGGCGCGTTCAATAATGTCTGTACGTGCGGCACTTGGAATGGATGTATTGAGATGCGTTGCAAGGGCAAGCGACTCAATAAGAGTCAAAGGAACGCAAGTATGACAGCAGGCGTTATCTTCCATTCCGCAAAAAGAGTCTGCGTGATGCATTGCAAGCTGGTCATCAATTGTTCCTCTGAGATGATCGTAGTCTGCAAGGAATGGGGTAAGCGCCTCAGCTGCTCCCTCGCCAAATTCCAATGTAGGATTTTTAATGGTTAACGGTGGATGCTGTGCACCGTATTTCCGTACAGTGCGCCATTGCGTAAAATTGGTCGGCTCAGCCCGAAGCTTGTGCAGAACCTTTGCAGCGCGCTTGTGTCCTAACCCTCGTCGCAATAAGTATGCATTAAGAACGGTTCCCGTTCTCCCAATGCCGTGCCTGCAATGGATGTATACGTATTTCCCCAAGAACAGCTGTTCATCCAGCCAGTCCAACGCCGCATCAAGCTGCTCCAATTCCGGTGCCTCTTCATCCTCGATTGGCATGAAGTACACTTCAAAACCGGCTTGTTCTTCCAGCGAAGGGAGTTCTTTCATTTCAGCGCAGAGGTTAAGAATGCAGGAAATTTTCTGCTCTTTTATTGCCGCAAAGTGTCTTTGCGTACTGGGTGCAGGGCCGAGCGCAAGGTGCGAGGAAACCCAGTGCACCGGAAACACAGAATGTTCCGAGGTACCGGCAGGGGCAGTATACGTAACAGCCTGCCACATGCATGAGGCAATGTGTGAAGCGCTGGAGCGTATACGGGTGAGCAAAGGACGCGGATCAATCAATAGGTCAGGCTCCCGAGATCCTGTATGAATTCTTTTTCAAGGGCATCAATATCACTTGGGTCTTCAAGGCGCATATCAAGCATACGTGTCTTGGCCAGAAGTAAACCGAGCAGAGCAAGACGCTGCTGGATAATGTGCTCTTCTTCCATTCCGTGACGTGCATTCAACATGTCGCCTTTACGTTCAATGGCGAAGTTGTTTTTCGAAAGAATACGCTCAATAAAGTCGAGACGCAGCGTGCGCTGGTGCGATTTACCACCACCGCCCATGAAACGGAAGCGGATATAATTCTGCCTGTCTTTATCTCCGCACATGCAGTCAACAACGGAGAAATGGTAGCCGAAACGGAGCATTGCATGCATGTATTTATCAGAAATAATCGCGTAACTTGCGAGCAACGGTGAATCTTTGGAAATGATTCCGGCACTGACTTTGTCAAAATGCTCCCAGTCAAAATGCGGAAGAGCATCGTGCCATGTGACCAGTTCAGAAGAAAGCCCGAACCAGAATGCCCACATTGGCACTGAGGCGATGTCACTTTGTTCTACTTCTTTTTTTCCGGCAGCAGAGTGGAATAACCCGTTATCAAGGTTCAGCACGTACATACTGAGTGGCAGATGCGTCTGTAATTTGCGGGAGCCGGATAATCCTCGATTGGATTGATCCACCAGTGAGAACATTTCTTCCACGCCTTTTTCGTGCACGAAACGGACAAGGTCATGTAATGACTTGCAGTATTCCGGAGCAAAGGATTCTGAAGAAGGGTCAAGAAGAGTCAGACGAGCAATACGCGGAAGTACTTTTCCCAGTCGGGGAATAACACCTTGCTGCGCTTCATTATTTTCAAAATGGCAGTCAGGAAGAAGCCCGTCAAAGACTGAGCCGTTGGTTCCATCGACCGTCACCAGCTGATCATTTATATATCGTGAACATGCATCAGTAACACCGCTCAACACAGGAACATTGAATTCTCTGGCAACAGAGGCAAAGTGGCTGGCAGCGCTGCCGCGTTCAGCAATGACACCGTTAAGGCGGTGAATCACACGGGTAAGCACAGGGCCCAGTCCTCGAGTGACTAGGATTGTTCCGTGGGGCAGTTCGGTAATATCCTGACAGTTTGCCACGACGCGAACTTTACCGCTGGCAATGCCCATGGAGGCACATTCTTGACCTGTTTCAAGTGCCTTGAGCTCATGTGGTGAACATTCTGCCTGCTGAGCTCTTCTGCTTTGTGGGATAGGGCGACTCTGAACAATAAAAATTCTGCTGCGGTGGTCAACGACCCATTCAATATCTTGCGGCTCGCCGAATAGCGCTTCAAGCTGTTGCGCTTGAGCAGCTATGCGTTTCAGCGTCGGTACGGGGACAATTGATTTCGCCGGCTTTTCAAGAATCTGTGGTTTGAGTGCCTTGTTCACATACGTAGTCTGCGCCGTGACAGAACCGGAAACAAGCTTTTCTCCAATGCCGGATGTGGCATAAATCGCAACGGCAGGCTCTTCAATCGCAGCGGCCTGATCAGGTGACACTGTGGAGTACGCAACACCCGCGCAGACTGCATCAACCATTGGCATAAGCAACACTGCCATCGGAGTTTCAGTATCGGCAAGTCCGTTCATGATTCTGTAAGCTAAGGCGCGGGGAGTATATTTGGAGGCAACAACTTCTTTCCATGCCTGAACAATATTGGCTGGTGTAACATCCAGAACGGAAGTGTATTGCCCTGCAAAAGACGCGACACCGTCTTCAGCAACAGCACTTGAACGTACGGCAAGTTTGATACCGTTCTTTCCAAGCTCCATTGCTGCAATTTCCATTTCATTTGCAATGGGATCTGGCATCTCAGCCTGAAGAATCAGCTCCTGCATTTCATGCGCAAGCTCATCCAGTGCAGCAGCATCTGTGAGGGACACAGAACTAAGACGTTTGTCTAGTTCTTCCCGCAGGTCATTTACTTCAATAAAATAGTGGTAGGCATGTGCAGAAATTACACGTGCCGGAAGCAGGTTAATTCCTTTTTCGCTGCATATTTTAGCCAAATTAGCTGCCTTTCCGCCAGCAGCGTGCGGCATCTCGTTTGCTTCTTCCAGAGTGAAAATAAAAGGCGGTTCAATGTGTGGATCTTCGACACTGACTCCCATTCGAACATAGAAATTCAACTTGGTCGCATAGTCCTGTAAGTCCATATATTTTACAGGGCTCATCAGCTGTAATTGTTCGATAAGTCCACGAATGTCACGCCCGAGGTCTTCCGTCAGTCGTACTACACGTGTCCAGTCAGCCTGTTCTCTTCCGTAGTGAATTTCTTCAAGGTCGGCGATGTGTTCAAGGCATCGTTCATCCAGACGAAGGAGTTCTTTGAAGGCATTGTATTTTGTGCGCAAAAGAGTACCCGGAGCGAATGCCCGGAATGTCCAGTGCTTAAACAGCTCTGTAATAAACATAGTCCCTCTGAACTCAGTGAGTTAGATAACAGATCAATTAAAAGAGAAGATAACACACGTGACTGCGTGTTTGAAATACGATTCAGAGAACGGGCAAAGAAGACACCGGCAGTGTCATGCTGACAAGGTAACGTAAAGGCAGTTTTGCCCGTTCTACAGAAGGTGCCCGCACAAAACTATACTGCGGCGGAAAGCACTTCCTGTACTTTGTTTTCCAGTTCTTCTTTATCAATCGGTTTAACGCAATATTCGTTTGCACCAAGTTTAAGGGACTCCCGGGCTGTCTCTAGCGTCGGATAGCCGGTGAGCATAATGACCTGAGTATCAGCGGAGCGTTTTTTTAATTCAGCCAACACTTCCACACCGGTCATCTTGCGGAGTTTGATATCAAGAATTGCAAGATCAGGGGTTTCTTTCTGGGCAAAGGTCAGGGCTTCTTCTTCGTCTGTAAATACCAGTACGGAATGTCCTTTGCGCTCTAAAATGCGTTTAATAAGAACACCTGCGTCA
This sequence comes from Halodesulfovibrio sp., assembly GCF_015482765.1. GTDB lineage: Bacteria > Desulfobacterota > Desulfovibrionia > Desulfovibrionales > Desulfovibrionaceae > Halodesulfovibrio. The sequence goes on along the minus strand of NZ_JADMLB010000021.1, from coordinate 26,578 downwards.
ATAACATCGTCGAGCACCATGATTGTTGCCATAGCTATATCCTTGTTGCAGTAAGGTAAGCGTATAAACAGGCAGTATCTACCTGCTGAAAACTGAAAAGAGCCGTTGAGCTGCCTGAGGTAAGACTACAAGGCAGATTGCTATCTCTTCAGCATTAGTTATTCGTATCCAATTTCGTCTAACGGAAGAACAACCTGAAAGGATGTTCCCGGTCCCCAGTTTTCAGTGCGGGTGGCACCATCTTCAAGCAGACTCTTCGGAGCAGGACTGATAGCGGAAATCTGCCCGCCATGATCCTGAATAATACCGAATGAAACAGATAATCCCAGTCCAGTTCCTTTTCCGACAGGTTTTGTACTGAAGAACGGGTCAAAAATGGAATCAATGTCATTAGTGGCAATGCCGGTTCCGGAGTCTGTAAACCATGCAGAAATGGTTCCTTTGTTAATATCCAGTTTTGTATGGATGTTGATAACACCATTGTGACCTATGGCCTCAATAGCATTAGACATAAGGTTCATCCAGACCTGTTTTAGCTGCTCAGGATTTCCGTAAATAATAGGGAGCCTGTCATCAAGGTTTGGAATAATTTCTACGTTATCAAGCTTGAAGGCGTGACGCACCAACTGAACAACTTCCATAATGGAGTTGTTGAAGCACATCTCTTTTTTCTGACTTTTGGTCTGGTGTGAAAAATCAAGCAGGTCAGCAACAATTTTGCGGCAGAATTTGGCTTGTTTTTCAACAACAACAAGATCTTTATGAACCTGCTCCTCTTTATCAAAATCTTCCTGAAGAAGCTGTGAGTAGCCAAGGATAATGCCGAGCGGAGTGTTGATTTCATGCGCAACACCACCTGCCAGTTTACCGATGGACTCAAGTTTTTGTGAGTGGATGAGCTGATTCTGGTAATCTTTTACATTGGTTATGTCGCGCGCAGTACCTAGTACGCCGATAGACTGCTTATGTTCATCATGTACAGGAACTTTAAGGACGTTAAACCATTTGCGTGAGCCGTCTTCAAGCACGATACGGACTTCACGGTTAACCGGAGTGCCGGAAGAGATAATTTGCTTTGTTTCCTGAAGAGTGTCTGCCGTATTGAGCAGAGAAGGAATTTCGTATTCCTTTTTCCCTACAATTTCTTCTTTTGTCTTTTTAACAAAGGAAGCAAATGCCTGATTGACGGAAACATATGTTCCTTCCTTGTCGATAAGTGACAATTGATCAGGGCTGGATTCAAAAATAGTACGGAGGATCTCCTGCTGCTGGGTGAGATCATTTTTTGCTTCTTCAAGCTCTGCAATATGCCCGCGGAGCGAAAGAGACATAACATCGAACGTTTCAGCAAGTTCATGAATCTCGTCGCCTGAGTTTCGTGCAAAAACAGGGCATTCTTCGCAGTTATCAAGATCACGTGCGGATTTATTACTACAATAGTTTGTGCACAGCGTTTCGCCAAATTGCCAACAACGCCTGTCAGTATTTCCGTAGGCAGGGCATTCCGTCTGTTCACACTTGTAGACCTCCCAGCAGTTTCTATTAAGGCCGGAAGTCTGGTTAAGCTTGAGTTCTCCTCGGACAATGCTTTCGGCATATTTACCGAGCATGCCGAGACGGTGGGTAATTTTGTGTGCAAATTGTGTCGATATGGCAACGCTGATAAGCAGTGTGATACCTGTAACAATGGAAATTGTTAGTATCAGCCCGTTCACGACGCTTTGCACCTGACTGCGGGATAACCCGAGGCGTGCCTGCCCGATAACGTGCCCACCTGCTTTGACCGGTACAGCAAAGTCATAAAATTTATCAGATCCGGTATCGACAAGCTTAATAGATGGTTGATCGGTCGTTGTGATGCCGTTGGCATATTTCAAATCAACAGGAAAGCCGTTTGTAAAAGTATGTGCCAGTATCTGGTTGTTACTGTTGATAAGAAAAGCATACGCAACATCTTTATCTACTGTACGTAGTTCATCTACCATTTCCTTCATCTGTAACAGATCTCCGGAAAGCATAGAGCTGGTAGTGCGCAGGGCAATGTTGTCCGCCAGTACCTGACCTCGCCGTTTGGTTTCGTGTACCAGAGAGTTGGCAGCAATATGCGTAACCAGAACGGCAAGAATAAGAGAAAGGGAAATGATGATTAAACTCATTCCCGCGTTAAGTTTTGTACGAAAACGCATTGTGCTTATTCTATTCAGCATTTGTCACCTGCTGTACTGGTAGTGAAGGTACTTTCGGAAGTGATGATGTAACTCTATCAGCTTCTATTTTATGAATAAGAGTGCGAACGGCGTCATAGTCGGTATCAGTCGCAGGAATGATACCGCTTGTACGCGCATTGGATAAAATAGCTGCCTGTGAAGAGTCTTTCATGGAAAGTTTAAACATGGCATCAGCAATTTTGGAAACAATCTCTTTATTCATGCCTTTTCTGGCAGAATATACCCACCCCGGATACTCCGGAGTTACTGCCAGCACACGGATGTGCTGTAAGTTTATTTTATCTTTAACGGTATCAAGTGCGCCTTCGCGAACAGAAGCAACATCGTACTTTCCGGCGTAGACAGCGAGCGCGGCTTTTTCCTGCTTACCACCTGGACCCGGAGCAAAAGCAATTTCTCTGAAATTGTGCGCATGAATGCCGTGATCTAAAAAATATCCTAACGCATACAGGTAGCCACCTGCAGAGTAGGGATCAACTGCGATCCAGCGTTTGCCTATAACGTCTTCCAGCTTTTGAATCGCCTTGTTCTGAGCATGCACAATAATTTGTCCGCGAAATGCAGGGCGACCATCCGGCTCTTTTATACGGGCGAACGCTGTAGAACCGAGTTGAGCCAGCTTTACGTAGACAACAGGGTTGGAGAAAGAAATATCGATTTCTCCGCGTTCAACCATGCGGATGTGTTCTTCAAATGTGTCTGGAAAAACTTGGCGCATTGGAAGACCAGTTTCTTTAGCAAGGTACTGGATAAGCGGGTTATGACGGGCATACGAAATTTCGTGGGAATACTGCGGGAGATAGGCATAGGTTATCGCAGGTTCCGGCACGGGAACTTTGATGGATTCCCGCTTGCTGAAATCTACTTTAACAACGGGAACTTCTTCTCCGCATCCCTGTAATAAAAGAGGGAAGCACAGAAGAAGAACTAGGAAAAAGGCACGGAACGTATGGTGTTTCAAGTAACAACCTCATAAGAGGATAGCTGTGTTCAGTTTTTTTAAATAAAAGCTGCGTGCTATCCAGCGGTAACTGTGTCTTCTTTTGCCTTCTGCAAGGCAGGTGCTTCCTGTGCAGAAGTATTGAGTTCTTCCCATGATTTGATCTGGTCGATCAGTTCAGCATCTTCTTCACGCATAGCTTCAATTTTACGAAGATACGGTATGTACTTACGTGTTTTATAGAGTGCATAGCGCAACAAAATATAACAGGTTAACAGCACAAAAGCATACCCTAAAGACAGCGTGGTAGAAGAAATAAAGTCTGTACTCAGGGTAGTAAGACTAAATTTATCAAAGTCAATTGAAAGCATAGGAATGCTAATAATGTCAACACCTGTGAAGCGTGTCTGCATCCAGCCGAGTGCGAAAGGAACAGGCCACAGAGAAACTGCAAAAAACGCAGCCTGCGCAAAGAACACTTTTCCGAAGTATTCGTTTGCCCACGTGTTTGCAGCTTTAAAGTTTGTTTTGTCTTTTTGTTTGATGGCCTCAATAGAGAGGTTGTGCATGTGCACCATCTTGGCATTCAGCTTAGCGTAATATGCTCTGTTTACATGGTAAATGAAGATGGAAGAAATTTCTCCTGCAAAAACGCACCAAAGACTGAGCACAAGTGTGCCCGCCCAGACCGCGATAGCCGGTTCGCTTATCCAGCGGTAGGGAGCAATAAAAAAAGGGTCAAGTGCTAAGAAAAAACTCTGCATATCCATGCGTCACCTCATAAAAAAATATAGGTACAGGGGCGAGACAGGCATAGTCTCGCCCCTGAAAGATGCTGTGTGTGGCTAGAATGGAGGGAGAAGACTCATTCCAAGGAAGCCTTTGGATGCGTATCTGATACCTACGTAGAAGGCGAGGAAGATGAAGAGGCGTTTGAGCCATACTTCAGGGATGTACTTGGAGGTGCGTGGGCCGATAAAGGAACCTACGAGTACACCAAGAAGTTCAACACCGATAAGAGGCCAGAATACAGGGGTATCTTTTACAACCATGTATGTGAAGATAGAGGTTGTCATACCTACGAGTACAGCAAGCGCAGACGTGCCGGCAACGAGGTACATAGGCAGTCCTGCAACACTTGTGAGGAACGGAACCAGAAGGAAGCCGCCACCTACACCGAGGAAGGAAGCAAGGCCGGCAATAACAAAGCCGCCGCAAACTGGAACGAGTGGGTTAAAGGAGAACTCAACACCGTAGAAAGTGAATACGCATTTGGTAAGAGAGAAAGAAACTACTTTTACGCCAAGTGCGGATGTGTCTACGGAAGAGCCGGAGCGTTCTTCTTTAATGGTAGCTTCAAAAGCACGAGCTGCTTCTTTTGCTTTCTTTTTGTTAGCCTGACCACGTGGTGTGGTTTCGTAAAGCAGGTAACAGCCTAAGAAGAGTACAAACAGACCGAAGTAGCCGATGTACGCTTTAAGGGAAATCTGCCCTGCGGTAAGCCAAGGGATAAGGTATGAACCAAGAATGGAGCCGGTTGCGAGGGAAAGACCCAGTGGCAGCACAAGACGACCCATCTTGTAGTAGTTGAAAGAAGACATACCGGCAGAAGTACCAACAAGCCACTGGTTGGAAACACGGATGGAGTCTGTAACCAGTTTGTTGAGTACAGGGGACTGTTTTTTAAAGCTGGAAGCGTAGTTGCCGAAACCGAAAATGGTGATGTGACCTACACCAGCCATGATACCGCCGAATGCACCTACGGTTGAGAAAATCCAACCGACCCAGATTGCCCATAAGAAACCGATAACGAGGTTTACAGACGGTGCACCCGGAATACCTAAGAAGCCGGTAGCTGCTGAAGGATCAATTTGGCCAGCGCCAGTACCTTTAGGGGTAGCGTTAATTGCGTCAGCAAGACGGTCAGCCAGAGCGGGCTGAGAAAACATAAGCAGAATAGCTGCGGCGAGCAGGCTGAGACCTACCCAGTTACGTTTGTTGGAAAACACGTGTACCTCCTCACGTAAATTGCGTTCCATTATGAGGGCGGCATGTGCGCACCGCCCTCTATATTTATGACAATGTCTATTTGGATTTTTTAAAGATAATGAGTGGACAGTTCTTACATACGTCCTGACCAGGGAAGCCGTCGCCCGGTTTTGTAATAGAAGAGCTGCCAAGATTTTCCATACGTTCGAGAAGACGTTCGTATGTAGCGATCATTTTTTCACCCGGAATCATTACGTTGATTTCACCGCGTTCTGTTTTACCGGCATTGTAACTACCGGAACATGCAGGAACCATATTGAACTCATTTGCGATGTGAGAATATACAGTACCGCCGCAAGCAGAAGAGTTCATGGTGATTGCAGGGCGCAATGGGTGAGTGTCTGTGCCTGCCATGTAGTCAACAGCAAGGTGATAAGCCTGCATGTTATCTACATAGAAGTGAACTACGTCTGGAGTTTCAGTGGCGTTGGCAAGCGGCATAACTGCCATACCTACCATGCCTTCAGGCATCTGGGATTTCGTTTCGATAAAACGCTTCGCCTGTTCAGGGTTGCGTGTGTATTTTGCGTGGCTTTTGATTTCTGCTTCATCAAGGCCTTTCCAGCCAAAGCTGTAGTGAGCATTGGAGCAAGAGAGCATTTCTTTAGTGCCGTATACGTTCTGACCTTTCATACGTGCAGCAATTTCCCACTGACAGTAAGTCATAGGCTTAAGCGGAACATGTACTTCGTTTTCTTCAAGGTACTTGTCTGCTTCTGCCTGATCGTAGAAAAATTTGATAGCGATCGGGTAGTGGTAGAGGCGCATTTCGCGCATCAGGGTTGCTTGCATTTCTTTAAAATCTACGGACATGATTCTTCTCCCGTTTGTTTCTTGTGAAGATTCAGTCATTCCACCAGGTTTGGTGGTTGAGCTCGTTGTTATCTGAGGGTGGAATTACCAATGGGGGCATCAGCCAGCAATAAAAACTGCAATAAAGAATTAAGTCACATTAATTCACAAGCAAAGTAGTAAAAATGAGCTTCTTACCATCAAATTTTGTGATTTAATTCACATGATAAAATATAAAGTCCAGTAAAACAGATAGTTATATATTGAAATTAATATATGAACATTTATTTATAGAATAAGGTGAGCTTATGCTGAAGAATTGTTATGAAAAGAAGGTGAGTGCACTGGGAAAATGTACTGGTTAGTCATGGGCTACAATCTTTTTGCTTGTAGTACCCGTAATAAGCATATGAAAAATGCAGCCAAGGTAAACTTAGCTGCATTTACATTACTTCTCGGAAGAACCGTTAATTTCTTGGATACGACTGTCTGATTCATCCATCTCAACTTCTACAGTGTGAGGTGTTTTTTCTCCAAAATATTTCATACCGGCAGCTACCAAACGCGGGAAGATTTGACGCAGATCGCTGTTCGAGCCTGATGACCACACTGTCGTTGTCCAGATTTGCTTATTTGTGTGAGCCTTAAAGTACGTCTTAAAGTCAACTGCTTCGAGAATGAAAGATTTCGTGTAGGTAGTATAGTGGGCGACGTTTGTTTCGTACCCATCCAGTTGCTTAATGGGGTAAGGTGTGGCTTTTTCACCATGTAGATCGTAATAATAAACAGTTTTATAAACAGGAGTGGAGTAGGTGTACTCCTCCTCTTTAGGCTCGCTGATGTAGTATCGAAGAAGTATTGCGATATCTGCTTCTGAGTCTTCTGTTACCCGTGTAAATCCTTTCAAGGCAAGGGCGTTGTGTATATAACTCGCATACTCTTGAAATTGTAGATCATCAATGTTGATATTTTTATCACCGGAAAGCAGGACATAATGTTTTTTAGTTGCTGCATCGGGTGTGCAAAGGGAGTCCACATTGACATAAAATTTTGAGCCGCACCCTTGGAGTAAGAGAAAACAGAAAATAATGAGAAGTCGTTTGTAGAGCATAGTGCAGCCATCCTCGGATAGTTAATTTCGACTCAGAGTGTATCTCTTTAAGCAGAATAGTTTTTTGAAAACGGGAATGGACAGTATTTTGAGAATATACAGAAGGTCAAGCTTTTCTGATGCTTATAGTTTTTTTGAAGTGAAAAGGGCTCCACGCAGGCGATTATTGTTTGCTAGTAGGCTATTTATGACGTGCGCACGATCGGGAGTTAGTAACGGTTGAGAGTCTATGAAGTGGAGTTTTCATGACCTGATTGCGAGCAGGAGAGTGGGCAAGGCCGGCAGGCATTAGGGATGAGCATGTTGAGAACTCTCTTTAGACTTCGTTTAAAGTTAGCAGAAAGGTTTTTTTTGCTCTGTGAACATGCTAAGTTACTGGTAAGAATTTGTGTGATACAGTCTTTGGTATTCCTACATGATCTTCACGTAGTGCGTGACGAGAGATCGAAGTTGCCAGTTAAAAAATTTATAACGTCTCGTTTACTTGGCGGGTAGCATGCGTCAGATAGCTTGCAGGGAGAACTATATAACTTCTTGTGGTACGAGATTGTTATGATTTGAATACATGTGGTGAGAGGGCTGCTGAGGCGTTAGAACGTAGAAGTTGCTCGTGTTTTTTTGTTTCTAATAAACAAAAAAAGCCCTGCAAAAACAGAGCTGTATGATCATGGCGGAAGCGTATAGGAGTCGAACCTACCTAGGACATCACTGCCCTACACCGGTTTTGAAGACCGGACGCCACACCGGTGACGAAACGCTTCCATTTGCTGATTGTCTTTTAACACTGGGCGTTCTAGCAGGAAAGCCTTTTAGGCGCAAGATTAAGATGCATTTAGTACAAAGTTCAATGTAAATTTTGAAAAAGAGCGTTTCAACCATTGTCAAATCGCGTTCGAGTAATTAGAAATATAAATTCGAGTAAGAAAATACATTTGAGCAAGTAAATTAAATCCGATTCTAACTTCGGAGGGTAAAATACCTTGAACCAGTTTTCCCGGAACTTGATTCTCTGGGCTGTCATCTCCCTACTCATGGTTGTATTGTTTAACATGTTCAGCCAGCCTCAAAACTCGCAGACAAAAGTCAGCTATACTAAGTTTTTGGAGCTGGTAGACAAAGGCGATATCGCTGAAGTTTCTATTCAGGGACAAAAGCTTCTTGCCAAGGAACATGGCGGCACTGTTGTTAATACCTATGCACCTGACGATCCCAAACTTGTAGATCGTCTTGTTGGTAAAGGTATTGTTGTTAATGCCGAGCCAAAAGAAGATTCTCCGTGGTACATGACCTTGCTCGTATCATGGTTTCCTATGTTACTCCTTATTGGTGTGTGGATTTTCTTCATGCGCCAGATGCAAGGTGGCGGTGGAAAGGCCATGTCATTTGGTCGATCCCGCGCAAGACTTATCTCACAGGAACAGACAAAGGTTACCTTTGCAGATGTTGCTGGTGTAGATGAAGCAAAAGAAGAACTGAGTGAAGTTGTTGACTTCCTCTCCAATCCTAAGCGTTTCACACGCCTCGGTGGTCGTATTCCTAAAGGTGTGCTCCTTGTGGGCCCTCCGGGTACCGGTAAAACCTTGCTTGCCCGTGCTGTTGCCGGTGAAGCAGGTGTTCCGTTCTTCTCTATTTCCGGTTCTGACTTCGTAGAAATGTTTGTCGGTGTTGGTGCATCCCGTGTTCGTGACCTGTTTGTTCAGGGTAAGAAGAATGCTCCATGTCTGATTTTTATTGATGAAATTGATGCAGTTGGTCGACAGCGTGGTGCTGGTCTTGGTGGCGGTCATGATGAACGCGAACAGACTTTGAACCAGTTGCTGGTTGAGATGGATGGCTTTGAGTCTAATGAGGGTGTAATCCTTATTGCCGCTACAAACCGTCCTGATGTTCTTGACCCTGCTTTACTCCGTCCTGGTCGATTCGACCGTCAGGTAACCGTACCTGTACCGGACGTAAAAGGTCGTAAGCGTATTCTGGAAGTGCACGCACGCCGTTCTCCGCTTGCTTCCGATGTGAATATGGAAACCATTGCGAAAGGTACTCCGGGCTTCTCTGGTGCTGATCTTGAAAACCTTGTTAACGAAGCTGCTCTTCAGGCTGCTAAAGAAAACAAGGATCAGATTAACATGTTCGATTTTGAACAGGCTAAAGATAAGCTTATTATGGGTAAAGAACGTCGCAGCATGGTTATGAGCGAGGAAGAGAAAAAGATTACAGCATACCATGAAGGCGGTCACGCCCTGTGTGCAAAGCTTCTTCCTAAAGCTGACCCTGTTCACAAAGTATCCATTATTCCTCGTGGTCGCGCTCTCGGTGTTACCATGCAGCTTCCGGGTGAAGATCGTTACGGTTACTCCCGTAGCTTCCTTGAAACCAACCTTGTGGTGCTTCTTGGTGGCCGTGTGGCTGAAGAAATTATCTTTGACGATATTACTACCGGTGCAGGCAACGACATTGAACGTGCTACAAAAATGGCACGTAAGATGGTCTGTGAATGGGGTATGTCTGAAGCCATTGGTCCTTTGAACATTGGCGAGCAGGGTGAAGAAGTATTTATTGGTCGCGAATGGGCACAGTCCCGTAACTTCAGTGATGAGACTGCACGTCTTGTTGACGCAGAAGTTAAGCGCATTGTTGATACTGCCAGAAGTACTGCCCGTCAGTTGCTTGAAGATAATATTGAAATTCTTCACAGAATTGCAGATTCCCTTCTTGATAGAGAGACCATCAGCGGTGCTGATATTGATCTTCTTATTGACGGAAAAGAACTTCCTCCGCAGGAAGACACAAACGGTAAAGATTCTGCACCAGCAGAAAAGCCTGAAGAAGCTCCGGATGCCTTTGCAAAGGCAGCGGCAGCTTACAGAGAGCAGCAACCAGAAGGTGCTGAAGAGTCCGGTGACTTCATTTTGGGAACTGAAGAACAGGAGCCGAAAGATGCAGCTCCGGTTCAGGAACCAGATGATAAGAAGGCCCCGGAACAGACAGCAGAATCTCCAGAAGAGAAAAAATAATAATGAATACCCCGTTTTCTTGGGAAGTACGAGGGGGCAGGTCCATAGGCCCTGCCCCTTTTTGTATTTTCGGCATTGTAAATGTTACACCGGACTCTTTTCATGACGGTGGTGAGTATAATTCAGCTGCGGCGGGTATCGAGCATGCTCGTAAGCAGGCCGCAGAAGGTGCTCATGTTCTTGACATAGGAGGAGAATCTTCTCGTCCGTTTGCAGATCCGGTTTCTTTAGAAGAAGAAATAGAACGTGTCTTGCCAATCGTTTCCGGTGTGCTTGGAGATTGTTCAGATGAGACTCTCCCGTGGGCTGTTTCAGTAGATACCTATAAAGCTGGAACAGCAGCCGCAGTGCTTGAAGCAGGAGCACATATCATCAATGATATTTCGGCGTTTGAATTTGAGCCGGAATTAAAAGATGTGCTCGGGCAGTATAAACCCGGTTATGTTCTCATGCACAGTCAGGGAAAACCTGATAATATGCAGGTAGCACCAACCTATGAAAATGTGATTGATGATATTTTGGCGTTCTTTGACAAAAAGTTGAAGGCGTTAACGGATGCCGGCCTGCCGGAGTCCAGAATTATGATTGATCCGGGAATTGGTTTTGGTAAAACTGTAGAGCATAATCTGATAATTTTACAAAATATTGATCGCTTTCAGCGCTTAGGCTTTCCTGTAATGGCAGGGATTTCAAACAAGTCTATGTTTGAAAAAGTTTGTGGTGCTCCAGGTGGAGAGCGTGAAAATTGTACGCAGGCGACAACTGCTATCCTTGCATATCGCGGGGTAGAGGTGCACAGGGTGCACAACGTTGCAAAAACGCGTGAAACTTTGTTGTTGGCTGATGCCTTGCGCAGCTAGAGGTGGTGTAGAGCTTGTTTTCAATAGATACATTTGGATATTTAAGCATGACGTGGCGTGATGCTATTGATATCGTTCTGGTCACTCTTTTGTTCTATCAGGTGATGATAGTAATTAAGGGGACTAGAGCTGTATCTGCTATCTATGGTCTGTTGTTACTTATAGCTGTATTTGCGTTTTCCGAATATTTCGGCTTCTACACATTGCATTGGATTTTACAACAGTTCTTAGGATCGTTCTTCCTCGTTGTAGTGATTCTTTTTCAGGATGATATAAGGCGCGGACTTTCTAATATGGGGGCACGAAGTTTTTTCAAAAAGAAAGAAGTCGAAGACTCCTTTCTGGATGAGATTATTGGTGCTGTCATGAACATGTCTAAGCGTAGAGTGGGAGCTCTTATTGTTCTGGAGAATCAGGTACAGCTTGGTGATGTTGCCCAGCGTGGTGTTGCTATTGATTCACAGGTGTCTAAAGAGCTGCTTGTAACAATTTTTCAGGTAAAAGCCCCCTTACATGACGGGGCTGTGATTATTCGAGACGGTCGGGTCGCTGCAGCCGGATGTATTCTTCCTTTAGCGGTGGGTGAACAGGACAGACCTGAGTACGGTACGCGTCATAGAGCTGGACTCGGGATTACAGAAGGTACCGATGCGATAGCTATTGTTGTCTCTGAAGAGCGAGGCGATGTAACTGTGGCGGTTAACGGAAGGTTGACCAGTAATCTTGATAAAACACGTTTGAAACGTGTGTTGCGAAATCTTTTGGAGCGGTAGTTCATGAGTGTAAGTTGGCGTCATTTTCTTTTGGCTTTTGTAATGGCTTCCTGTCTGTGGGTGGTCATCTCAGGTCGTGAGAAAGTGGAAATATGGGAAAAGGTGTCTGTAGAGCTGAAAGGGATGCCTGAAAACCTAACGCTGCTGAGCGGACTACCGCCTGAAATAGAGATTCGTGTTCGTGGCCCTAAGGGGCTTGTTCGTACTATTACAGATCGTAAATTGACATATGTTCTTGATCTGTCAAAGGTTAGTCCCGGATTAAATGTTCTGCCGGTTCAAGCTGGCGGTATCCGGCTTGGTAAAGCCTTTGATTTGGTTGAGGTTCGGCCTTCACGATTGACTCTTGAGGTAGACAAGCTTGTTGAAAAAGAATTGCCTGTAGTGCCCCGTTGGTCTGGGGAGCTTCCGACAGATTTGTTTGTTGAATCTGCATCTGTTACCCCTCAATTTGTCACAGTAAGGGGGCCTAAGTCAGAGCTTGCAGCGTTAAGTGATGTTGAAGCTGTAACGCCTGCTCCTGATGTGAGTCAGCCGGGGAGTGTTACATTAGACGGCACCGTTGCCTTATCGTTAAGAGCCAAAGCAACTCCTGCTGTGGTTCAGGTTACCTATATGTTAGGGCTTCTTTCTCAAGAAAGGACAATTGTTCGGGATGTAGTTGTTCTTCCAAGAAAAGGCTTGTCGATTGCGTTAAACCGACCCGCCGTGAAGTTGACTATTTCTGTGCCTGAGTCTTTAAAAGACAACAGCGCACTTATTGATACCGTAAGAGTTATTTTGGATTTGCCACGGGATATAACCCCGGGTGAATACCAACTTCCTTACCGCCTGGAATTGCCGGATAAAATTACAGTTGTGAAAGCAGAGCCAGAAATTTTAACTGTGACTGTAACCGCAAAATAGGCTGTCTGTTTTTTTCCACTCTTTCCTTTCGTTGAAAATAATGCACATCTACGTTACGTAAATGTATTCAAGCTGTTGCAGTTTGCGCGCATGGTACTTGTGTTTAAATACGCTACCAGCAAGTGGAGACTGCTTCTGATCACTATACGATAAAATAAGTAAAAACGGGAGCTTCCATGGGAAGACGTTTGTTTGGGACGGATGGTATGCGAGGTACTGTCAATCAGTACCCAATGGTTCCTGAAGTAGCCATGCGTTTGGGACTTGCAGCAGGAACAACCTTTCGCACCGAAACTGGACGAAATAGAGTTGTAATCGGAAAGGATACTCGCCTTTCCGGATATGTATTTGAGAATGCTTTGACTGCCGGTTTTTGCGCGGCAGGTATGGATGTATATTTAGTCGGGCCGATGGCAACTCCTGCTATTGCGTTTTTGACTCGTAATATGCGTGCTACCATGGGGGTTGTGATTTCCGCTTCACACAATCCATACCATGACAACGGAATTAAGTTTTTTGATTCAAGAGGGTATAAACTTGATGACCTCGTTGAAGAGTCGATTACAGAAATGGTTCTTAATCCTGAGCATGAATGGGATTATCCGACTCCAGATAAAGTAGGTAGAGCAAAGCGTATTGATGATGCCGTTGGGCGCTATATTGTATATTTAAAAAACTGCTTCCCAACCAACCTGAGCTTAGAAGGCATGCGGATAGTTCTCGATTGCTCCAATGGTGCAAACTATAAAGTTGCTCCATTGGTTTTAGAAGAGCTTGGCGCAGAAGTGGTATCCATTGGTGTAAACCCTAATGGGGTGAATATTAACAAAGGGTGCGGCTCTCTTTATCCAGAAGTAATGGCGCAGAAGGTTCGGGAAGGGCATGCAGATATCGGCCTTGCTCTAGATGGTGACGCAGATAGACTTATCGTGTGTGATGAACACGGGACAGTACTTGACGGCGATCAAATTATGGCTATCTGCGCAAAAGATATGATGGGATCCGGAACACTTGTAGACGATACTCTTGTCGCGACTGTTATGAGCAACATGGCGTTGGAAGTGTTTATGCGTGAACAGGGTGGTAAGCTTTTGCGGACTCCTGTCGGTGATCGTCATGTTGTTGAAGCGATGCGCAGAACCCGTGCAACTATGGGCGGCGAGCAATCTGGTCATCTTGTGTTTACCAACCATGGAACTACAGGGGATGGTCTCCTTGCCGGACTGCAATTACTTCGTATTATGCGTGAACAAGATAAGCCTTTGTCCAGTCTGGCCGGCTTGTTGAAGCTGTATCCTCAAGAATTGATTAACGTGAAAGTCCAGCGCAAAGTTCCTTTTGAGGAGTGTCCCGCACTTCTAGCCGATATAAAAGATGCAGAGCAGGAGTTGGGTGATAAAGGCCGTGTGCTTTTACGATACTCTGGTACAGAATCTCTTTGTCGAGTTATGGTAGAAGGCGAAGATGAAGGACTGGTTAAAAGGCTTGCAGCTGACCTTGCTGCATCTGCTCAGAAAAATTTAGTGTAATTTTGGATAAGATATGAATATTCGTAAAGTAGTTGTCCCTGTTGCTGGTTGGGGAACGCGTTCTCTTCCTGCTACCAAGAATATCCCAAAAGAAATGCTTCCTATCTATAATAAACCTGTTGTTCAGTATATTGTAGAAGAAGCAATCCGTTCAGGTCTTGATGATGTTGTTTTTGTTACCAACCGTGAAAAAAAGATCATTGAAGACCATTTTGATAAAAACCTTCAACTTGAAGCGTTACTCAAACGAGCAGGTAAGGACGAATTGCTCCGCACCGTTCAAGACGTTGCTCAAATGGCAAATATTATTTCTATTCGCCAAAAAGAGCAGTTAGGACTTGGTCATGCCGTGTTGTGTGCAAAAGATCTCATCAATGAAGATGCTTTTGGCGTTATGCTGGGTGATGACCTTATGTTCGGCATGGAACCGGGCTTAAAGCAGCTTATTCAGGTTGCTGTGGCTGAGGGACTTCCGGTTGTCGGTGTAATGGAGGTTGAGGCTGACAAGGTTGATCAATACGGTATTGTTGCAGGTGTCGAAAAATCTCCTGGAATCTATCAAGTTACAGATCTTGTTGAAAAGCCTGCCATTCAGGATGCTCCGTCCCGCCTTGCTATAGTTGGGCGTTACATTTTGACACCAGAAATTTTTCCTGCCCTTGAACAAACCAAAGCTGGTGCCGGCGGTGAGATTCAGTTGACAGATGCTCTTCGCACTGTTGCCAAGGAGCGTGGTTTACTGGCAGTAAAAATGCGCGGTATGCGCTTTGATGCAGGTAACTGGGCAGAGTATTTGACTGCTAATATTTATTTTGCATTGCAAGACGAATCCATACGTGAAGATTTAATAAAACACTTAAAACCACTGCTTCCATAATGATGTGGTTTGTACGTTGAATAGCAAAAAGGTGGTCTTTGTGATCGCCTTTTTTTCTTTCAGGGATATATAGATGCTCTCGATTTCTCTTTTAAGCCCTCCTTACGCAACATTAAGCTACTCCAAACCAGTGTGGCTTGATTCTTCTTTATGGAAATGCGGGCAGCGTGTGATTGTGCCTTTGGGGAAAGGAAAAATGTTGCGGGCAGGAATTATTGTTGCACTTGACGATAAGTCTGCGGTGAAGGAGGGGGTAGAGCTTAAAGAATGTTTATGGGCTGCTGAGCGTGAGCCGTTATTAAGTCAGCAATACTTGGCTATGGTGAAGCAGTTAGCGCTTCGTCATATGGTTACAGAGGGAGAAGTGTTAGGCGGCCTTCTTCCGGCAGGCTTACGTACTTCAAAGTTACGGTTGCGAGTATTAAATGGCGGGAAACCTCGAACTGTTGCCATGCGTGATGTAGCAAACATGTCTGAGGCAGAGCGATGTGCATTGGGCGAGCTTTGGGGGAAAGGGGCAGTAGAGATTCTGGATAGTTCTTTTGATGCTGAAGAGCAGGAGTTGTGCAGCTTACTCGTTGATCCGCCTTGGTCTGTTCGCCCTTCTGCAAAACGGCAGCTTGAAGTCTTAGAATATTTGTATGACAAAGGTGTTTTATCGCGAGCAAGGTTGCTGCAAGATCTAGGATCTCGAGTGTCCGCAGCATTGAATACTCTTGCTGAGCGGAACCTTGTGCGCATTGGCCCTCGAGAAGAGGGAACCTGTAAAGAGTGCGAAGTCGATGATCCTGAATGCTCCCTGTCTACAGGTGATGGCTTTACACTTTTACCCGAACAGCAGGAAGTTTTTGATAATTTTTTAGAACTGATGGAGTCTGATTCTCCTCGCTCTGCACTGCTTTATGGAATTACCGGAAGTGGTAAAACAGTTGTTTATTTAGAGCTGGCTGCAAAGGCACTTGCTGCCGGACAATCTGTCATGTTGCTTGCGCCTGAAGTTGCTTTGGCTTGCAAATTAGAACATGCAGTGCGTAATCGCTTTCCGGATCAGGATTGTTTTTTTTATAATGGCTATCAATCCCCAGTTGAAAGAGAGAAAACTTTTCGAGCACTAGCTGAGCGTTCAACTTCGTGTATAATAGTAGGTACACGCTCTGCATTATTTTTGCCTTCTCCTCCTCTTGGATTGGTTGTTTTGGATGAAGAGCATGACACTTCCTTTAAGCAGGACGAAGGGCTTGTCTATCAGGCAAAAGAAGTCGCTTATTACCGCGTGCAGCAGAGCAATGGTTTTCTTTTGCTCGGCTCTGCTACACCGGATGTTAAGACTTTTTATGCAGTGCAACAGCAGGCTGTGAATATGGGGGTTATGAAGCAGCGTGCTGGTGAAGGTGAGCTACCGGAAGTTTCTTTGCTGGATATTAAGCACATGAAACGCGCTGACGGAATGCTGGCTCCTGAGTGTAAGCGTCAGATAAGAGAAACAGTAGATCGCGGTGAGCAAGTTGTTATTCTTTTAAACAGGCGCGGATATTCTCCCCTGATGTACTGCCTTGATTGCGGGCATGTTGCAAGGTGTCCCCATTGTGAGGTCGGGCTGACGTATCATAAGGGACGAGAGCGGCTTATCTGCCATTATTGCGGGTATTCTATTTCATACCCGACAGTGTGTACTAAATGTAAGGGCGTTCATTATCTTCCCATGGGGGAAGGAACAGAGAAGTTGGAGGAGAGCCTTGTAGAGCTGCTTCCTCCCGAAACAAAAATTTTACGTCTGGATAAGGATTCTACTCGTCGTCCAGGGAAAATGCAGCGTATACTGGATGCTTTTGCAAATCAGGAAGCGCAGGTTCTTGTTGGAACGCAGATGTTGTCCAAAGGGCATCATTTCCCCAATGTAACACTTGCTATTGTAGCAGATGGCGATCTTGGGCTGAATTTGCCTGACTACAGGGCTGCGGAGCGAACATTCCAGCTGCTTGTACAGGCATCGGGACGTTCTGGTCGCGGTGAGAAACCCGGTAAAGTTCTTATTCAGACGCGTGACCCCGAGCACTACTGTTGGCAGTTTGTAGGTAGTGCAGATTATGATGGATTTTATGCAGAAGAAATTGAGCGAAGACGTAAACGAAAATATCCACCTTTCATCAAACTAGCGCTTATCCGAGCCAGTTTTCCACTGGAATGGAATAGAGGGATGGAATGGGTGGAGTCGTTAACTGATGTGGCAAGGAACCTTGGTAAAGAACATGATGTCCGTGTGTTAGGCCATACGCCGTCTCCTTTACCTCTTTTGAGAGGAAGAAAGCGTTTCCAGTGGACACTTAAGTCAGACAGCTGGGTGAGTATTCGAACGCTATATTATGCAATGCGTAAAGCGGTTCCTCGTGGTTCTAAGCTTAGGCTCTCTCTGGATATTGATCCCGTGAATATGTTGTGAGGAGCTAACTATGATTTTTGTTGTACCTGCCTGCGCGGCATGCCCATTTTATCTTTCAGATAATGGCGGTAACTGTAGCGGGCGTTTTCCGGAAATACGGCCTGTTGATGTGGATCCTGAAGCTGGAAGGCCGGAGTGGTGTCCAGTTTGTGATGAAGCAATGAGGGTGACAGAGCCTGCTGCAAATAATACAGGCTTACCTGCAATTGCTGTTGACGAGTGTGAGCAGTGTCCGTTCTTTTTTCAAAATGAAAAGCGTCGCTGCAACATCGCAAACCCTAAAGGCCGGCCGATTTTGACGGAAGAAGAGCGGCCGGTGTGGTGTGTATTACGAAAAGAAGTGATTGTGATCAGAGGTCACTAACTTTTTTTCAGGTTGAAGTAATAGTTGATTGCAAAGGCAGGAACATGAGTTCCTGCCTTTTTTATATACAAGAAATTTTTCAATTCACATTTTTTATAAGTAACCATTCTATATTGCAGAGTAATATTTTTCTCTAAAGAATACTGATTAGGTAGAAAAGTGTAAAAAGCGTTGCCAAGTGAAAGTGTTACTATTATAGACCCTGTAATTTACATTTTTGGGTAAGTAGCAGTTACGGCAGAGGGGCCTTGTTACTTGCTCTTTTGCATGTCTTAAGGGGAAACACTGTTCATTTTTTCTAGTTACCTGAAAAGATTGAACAGAGTGCTGAACAGGCACTTAAAGACATGCTAACTAAGAATTCGAGGGGAAAATAATGAAGCGACATTTCCTGTCTATTGTTGCGTCCTGTGTTCTGCTGTTAGCGGTTGCAACATCTGCATCTGCTGCGGGTTTTGCTCTGTATGAATGGAGTGCTCGTGGTAACGCTCTTGGTGGTACTCTTGTTGGTCGTGCTGACGATCCTTCTGCTGTTGCATACAATCCTGCTGGTATCACTCAGCTCGAGGGTACTCAGATTGCTTTTGGTGTTTCCTTAGCATCTCCATATGCTGAGGTTGTTACTACCGACCTTGGTGGCGACACCACTACTACTAAAAGCAAAGACGCTCTCTTTCCAATTCCGCATTTTTACGTAACGCATAAAATTAATGATAAATGGGCTATTGGCTTTGGCGAGTTTTCTCGTTTTGGTCTTGGCTTCGGTTACGATAAAGACAAATTTCCTGGTGCATACAACGTTTACAATGCAGAAATCCAAACGATTTCTTTGAACCCGAACATTGCTTATAAGATCACAGATCGTTTATCTGCAGCTGTTGGTCTTGAGTATGTATACGTTGATGTTGCAATTAAAAAGAAGCTTCCTGTAGGTGGTGGTCTTGCAGGCGGTAAGTCCAAGCTTACAGGTAGTGGTGATGGTATTGCGTTGACTGCAGGCCTTCACTACAAATTAGATAATTGGCGTTTTGGTGTAGGCTATCATAGTCAGGCAAAAATTGATGCCGATGGTGAAACAAAAGTAACCGAAGCTGGCGCGAGTCCTATTTTTCCGAATGGCACTTACGATACCGAAACAGCGATTGTTCTTCCAGATATGATCAGCTTTGGTGTTACCTACTACCCAATCAAAGAACTTAGTATTGAGGTTGCCGCTGTACATACTCGTTGGTCTACTTACAGAAATTTTGATCTTGCAATCTCTGGCACTCCACTTGGTGATATTGATAAACAACAACCAAAGGACTGGAATGACGTGTGGCGTTTCAGCATTGGCGCTGAGTACGATATCAATGAAAGCTGGACCGTACGTGGTAGCTACGCATACGATGAAGCTCCAGAAAATGCCAAATATGTTGATTACATGATCCCAGCTGCGGATCGTCATCTTATCGGTGCAGGTGTAGGTTACAGAATTGATGACTGGACTATTGACCTTGCATACACGTATATCATCGCGGAAAGTGTTAATTATGATAACGCAGCAAGTTTGGAATCTGGCGTAACTCCTGGTAAATCTCAGAATGGCGTAACCCACATGGGTGCAGTAACTGTTGGTTACTCTTTCTAAGTTGCGAGAGCAGATAGTTACTGTTCGCTATCTATAGTTGCAATGATGACCGGCTCGGGGTAATTCCTGAGCCGGTTTTTTGTTTTTTTATAACGAGGTAATAAAGTATGCATGTTGTATTGTTTGAACCGGAAATTCCACCTAACACTGGCAATATCGCCAGACTCTGTGCAGCAACTGCAACTGATCTGCATTTAATTGAGCCGCTAGGGTTCAGTCTTGAAGATAAGTATTTAAAACGTGCCGGTCTTGATTACTGGCCGCATGTTTCGGTTTCAGTCTGGAAAGACTGGGATGCATATATGGAGGCTGTGGGGCACAATCATAGGCATGTGATGGCAAGCTCAAAACGGGGGGGTGCGGTTCATGAAGTTGAATACGATGTGAATGACGCTCTCGTTTTCGGGCCAGAGACGAGAGGGCTGCCCGACAGTCTTATGGATAAGTATCCTGATCACGTACGCATTCCTATGTGGGGAGAAGTGCGCAGTTTAAACCTTTCAACAGCTGTAGGCATTGTACTGTATCAGGCCTTTGCTGCAACTGGAGTACTCAACGGAAAGTAGGTAGTTATGAAACTCTTCTGGATTCCTTTGGCTGCGTTTGTCATCGATGTCGTTTTTGGTGACCCAAGGTCGTTACCGCATCCTGTTCAGTTGATAGGTCGTCTTTTGAATAAATTGGAAAAGACCGCCCGTCGAAACTTTCCCAATAAGTTTGGGGGTGTTCTTTCACTTTTTATTCTGTTGCTGATGGTGTTCATCGTTGTGAACATATGTATTGGCATACCGTATGTGGGATGGGTATTTGCTTTGTATTTTGCATGGTCCGGCTTGGCTCTTGGGAGTTTGCTTTCTGAAGGGACAAAAGCAGTTCATGCTGTGGCATCCGGTTCTCTTAAAGAAGGCCGAAAGGCGGTATCTATGCTCGTCAGCCGTGATGTTTCAGAATCAACAGAAGAAGAACTATACAAAACACTTGCAGAAACACTCTCTGAAAATTTTAATGACGGAATTATTGCCCCGTTTTTCTGGCTTGTGCTGTCAGGGCCAGTTGGCCTGTGGCTTTATAAAGCGACCTCTACAATGGATTCAATGTGGGGATATAAAAATGAAAAATGGAAAGAGTTGGGATGGGCCGGTGCAAAATTTGATGACTTATTGGCGTATCTTCCAGCGCGTTTTTCAGCAATGTTCCTTCAATGTACTGCGAATTTGGCAGGCTTAGGTACCGGGCGCGGTGTTTGGGACGGTGTCGTGCAGGATGCTGCCAAAATGGAAAGCCCTAATGCCGGATGGCCGATGGCAATGGCAGCGCACCTCTACGGTAGACCAATGGGGGGCAGTGCTGTTTATTTTGGAAAGGTTAAAGAAAAACCAGTGCTCGGCAGTGGGACAGAAGAGTGGGATAGCCATTCGTTGATGCAGTTGATAAAGCACATTCGCCTTGCAGCAATTTTTGGTTGCGGTTTATTGTGGCTTGTTGTCTCGTTACTGCGCTTAATCTTCTAGCACTACGAAGCTAGAGTGTTTATACGTACTATGATTAATAGAAAAGGCTGCCTTGTTGGGCAGCCTTTTTTGTAACGACAATAGCAACGATGTTCAGAGCTACACAACTTCACCGGCAGCATTGCCGGATGCCCATGCCCAATGCAGATTGAATCCGCCAAGATCGCCGAGCACATCAAGAACTTCACCGGTGAAATATAATCCCTTGCAAAGTTTGCTTTCCATTGTTTTGGAAGAAATATCTGCGGTATCAACTCCGCCGCCTGTTGCTTCAGCTTTTTTCATTCCTTCCGTGCCCGTCGGAACAACATTGAAAGCATGGATGCTGGCATGAATTTCCTGCATATCTTTTTTGCTTAGCTGTGCCAGTTGCTTTTCGCCAAGCTCCTGTCGGATGAGTGCAGACGCAAGGCGTTCTGGGAAATGGCGATTGACGATTGTTTTTAAAAGAGGCTTTGAGCCTGCTTCTTTAATGCTTTCTTCAATAGAAGCGTATGGGAGGAGGTCTATCTCGATTGAATCGCCTTTTTTCCAGTGTGCTGAAATTTGTAGTACTACAGGTCCACTGATGCCTTTGTGAGTGAACAGCATGTTCTCAGTAAATTGTTTTCCATTGCTGCTGATTGTTACGGGAAGAGCAATTCCGGAGAGATTTTTCAATTTCCAGTTTGATGGCATCATTAGTGGAACCAGTGCCGGAAATGTCGGAATTATCTTGTGTCCGAACGTACGTGCAATTTTGTATCCGGCATCAGTTGCTCCCACTTGTGGCCATGCGCTGCCGCCAAGCGCAACAATAACGGACGGTGCTTGGTGAGTACTGTCTGTTAATTGAACGTCAAAAAGGTCATCTTTTTTTTGTACACTTGTAATTTGTTCGGAAAAAAGAAAGCGTACATTATGTTCAAGGCAGTCGTTATAAAGTGCCTCTGTAATATCAGCAGCGCTGCGAGTGCAGAATAATTGGCTGTGCTCCCGCTCTTCCCACGGTATTTCGTGAAGAGATAAGTATTCAACCATGTGCCTTGGTGAAAAGCGTGCAAGTGCAGATTTACAAAAGTGCCTATTTTTACAATGGTAGTTAGCTGGACTTATGTCTATATTGGTAAAGTTACATTTGCCACCACCAGCAATCAAGATTTTGCGTCCGGCTTTACGAGCATGGTCTACGACCAGAACGGTGCGACCGCGTTTGGCTGCGGTAAGGGCTGCCCAGAGACCTGATGCCCCTGCGCCTAAAATGATAACGTCATGTTGATTCATGCGTGCTCCTGAAAATATGTGTCGTTACTGCTTACATGAAGCCAAAGGGACGTATACTGTTATGGTGTAATTGTCACGTTATCCTCTGAGGTGAGCACTATGCCTATTTATGAAAACACACTGTATCCGGCTCCTTTTTTTCTTCCCGGCGGGCATGCACAAACGTTGTACCCGGCATTATTCAGAGCGTTGGAGCTACCCGCGTGTACTGTTCAACGAATAACAACACCTGATAATGATTTTTTAGATATCGATTTTCATCATGTTACTCCCGGTAGCCCGAAAAAGCGTCTGGCGATAGTTTCTCACGGCCTTGAAGGGAATTCTAAGCGTTCATACGTGAAAGGGATGGTTAGAGCCTTAGTGCGCGCGGGATGGGATGTTGCCGCATGGAATTTTCGAGGATGCAGCGGAGCACCGAATAGAACGCTGCATATGTACCACAGCGGCTCAACAGAAGACTTGAACTCTGTAATCCAATACTGCGCTTTAAGAGGGTATCAGGATATCGTTCTGGTCGGGTTCAGCATGGGAGGAAATCAGATTTTGAAATACCTTGGTGATCCTGATAGCAACGTTAATTCCAGAGTGCAGGCGGCGGTTGTTTTCTCCGTCCCTTGTGATCTTGTAGGGGCAGCAAAAGCAATGGATAAACCTTCCAACGCTATCTATTTAAAAAACTTTATGCGGACGCTAAAAGATAAAATAACCCAAAAGCATGAAGCGTTTCCAGATCAAGTAGATATATCACATTTGCATGAGCTTAAAACCTTCAGGGATTTTGATGAGGTGTATACCGCACCGTGGTTCGGTTTTAAAGATGCTTTGGAATATTGGAAGGAAAGTTCAAGTATTCAATTTTTGGATAAAGTAAAGATTCCTACGTTGCTTATCAGTGCCCGAAATGATCCATTTCTTTGGCCGACATGTTATCCCACAGGGCAGGCTCACAGGAGTGACTACCTTTACCTTGAAACGCCAGCCGAGGGCGGGCATATCGGATTTGTTAGGTTGGCAGATGATGAATACTATTGGTCAGAGATTAGAGCCGTAGAATTTATCGGACAAGTCATGGGCGTGTAATACGTCGTTTGTAGAACTGATTATTTCTCAATAGACATAAAAAAGCACCGCAACAATCCTGCTGAGCAGTACTGTCGCGGTGCTTTTATTTTCTATTTAGGACGTGTTGTGCATCGTCCCGCAGTCGTGAGGCTATTTGCCCTCAGCTGCTTTCTTTTTACGGCCTGCAAGGCGGTGACGATCCTGTCCGGAAAGAATGTTCTTACGCAGACGGATGGACTCAGGGGTAACTTCTACACATTCATCTTCAGTGATGAAGTGGATAGCGCGCTCAAGAGTCATAGGACGAACAGGAGTAAGTACAACTGCATCGTCTTTACCGGAAGCACGTACGTTGGTGAGTTTTTTACCCTTACATGGGTTTACATCAAGGTCGTTGTCACGGTTGTGCTCACCGATAACCATGCCTTCGTATACAGGCAGACCAGCATCGATGAAGATTTCACCGCGTGGCTCAAGGTTGAAGAGAGCGTACGCAACGGACTGACCAGAACGGTCACATACGAGAGAGCCGGTGTGACGGGTCGGGAACTCGCCACGGTATGCTTCGTAACCGTCGAAGAGGGAGTTCATGATGCCGGTTCCTTTGGTGTCAGTGAGGAACTCGTCACGGTAGCCGATGAGACCGCGGGAAGGAATAGTGAATTCCATACGTACGCGACCGGTACCGTTGTTCACGAGGTTGGTCATGCGGCCTTTACGTGCAGAAAGTTTTTCAGTCACTACGCCCATGAATACGTCGTCGCAGTCGATGAAGAGTTTTTCCATTGGCTCGGAAAGAACACCGTCTACTTCTTTGAAGATTACTTCAGGACGACCAATGGTCAGTTCGAAACCTTCACGGCGCATCTGTTCAACAAGAATAGCCATCTGGAATTCGCCGCGACCTTTTACGATAAAGCTGTCACGCTCTTCACTGTCTTCAACACGGATAGCTACGTTAAGCATAGTTTCGCGGTTAAGACGTTCACGGATTTTACTGGACTGAACGTGTTTACCTTCAGTTCCTGCAAGTGGTGAAGAGTTGATGCTGAAACGCATGGAAACAGTTGGTTCATCAACGTTAATACGAGTCAGTGCTTTCGGGTCTTCTTTGGTACAAATGGTATCACCGATTTTTACATCTTCAATACCGGAAATTACTACAATATCACCCGGAGAAGCAGCGCTGGCTTCAGCAAGTTTCAAACCTTCGTAAGTCTGAATTTTGGAAACGCGAAGGCTGCGCGGGTTGTTGTCAGCACCAATGCATGCAAGCTGGTCGTTGCTGTGGATTGTTCCGTGGAATACACGGCCTACTGCGAGACGACCGAGGTAGTCAGAGTAGGAGAGGTCGGCAACAAGCATCTGGAACGGCTGTTCAGGATCGTATTTCGGGCCGGGAACTTCTGAAAGAATAGTTTCAAAAAGAGGAGTGAGGTCTTTCTGTTCTTCTTCAGGAGAGTTCATTGCCACGCCGTCACGACCGATAGCATACAGCACTGGGAACTCAAGCTGTTCGTCTGTAGCTTCAAGGTCAATGAAGAGGTCATATACTTCATCAAGAACTTCGTTGATGCGTGCATCAGGGCGGTCAATTTTGTTGATAACAACAATAACTTTGAGACCGGCTTCAAGAGTCTTTTTAAGAACGAAACGAGTCTGAGGAAGTGGGCCTTCAGAAGCGTCAACGAGCAGGATAGCGCCGTCAGCCATTGTCAAAGAGCGTTCAACCTCACCGCCGAAGTCGGCGTGACCCGGAGTATCAATGATGTTGATCTTGGTTTTACCCCAAGAAACAGCACAGTTTTTAGCAGCAATGGTAATACCGCGTTCGCGTTCAAGATCCATGCTGTCCATTACACGGTCATCAACTTCCTGGTTCGCACGGAAGATGCCGCCCTGTTTAAACATGGCGTCAACAAGAGTTGTTTTGCCGTGGTCAACGTGCGCGATAATCGCAACGTTACGAATTGCATCGTTATGAGTAGTCTGAGTCACAGATAAGTCCTTATATAATGCAAAAGTTCTATTGTTGCTGCTGGTTGTGGCGGCATAGCAAACTTTCGCGGTTATGCGTTGTGTCGGAGGCATATACCTAAGTGGAGGAAAGGGCAAGCTCTCACGCACTGTTTTCTTCGTAATGTAACATACCCAAGGGTTGAAGACACCATAAACAGAGCACCGCGGGTCTTTTTTGCAAAAAGCCCGCGGTGATTTTTTGTTCAATAGATACGAGTCTAATGAAAAGGCGTAACGTTCCGATAAGAGGGGTGAGGAATCAGATGTTCCCTGTGCTTACGGTACGCTTGGATCAATAAGGGGTGGGAGCTGCTTGTGTTAGCACTGTTTAGCGACAATTGCCTGCAGCAGAGCAGAAAGGTTTGCACCTGCTTTGTTTGCTGTGCGGATAATCTCTTCAAGCGGAACATCACCCATGCAATCGGGAAGGTTTTTATTGGTCAGGCAGGATACACCGAGAACCCGTAAGCCGAGATGTCGGGCAGCGATGACTTCCATAACTGTGGACATGCCTACAGCATCAGCCCCCAGACGTTTGTACATACGTGTTTCAGCAGGTGTTTCCATTTGCGGGCCATGAACCCCGGCATAGATTCCGCGTTCGAGTCGGATACCGAGTTTGGCGGCCTCTTCCATTGCGCAGGAAATAAGCTGTGGATCGTACGCCTGACTCATGTCGGGGAAGCGGGGACCCCAGTCGTCAACATTACTGCCGGAAAGAGGTGTGCGGCCTGTAAAGTTGATGTGGTCGGTGATTGCCATAAGAGTGCCTGCGTCCCACTGAGGAACAAGGCAGCCTGCGGCATTGGTTGCAATATAGGTTTCAATACCTAAAGCAGCCATCACGCGAACCCCCATACTTACTTCAGCAGGAGAATAACCTTCGTACAAATGGTTTCTTCCCTGTTGAATTACTACAGGAACATCGGCAAGAGTGCCGAAAACAAACTGTCCTGCATGCGATTCTACAGTAGAGTGCGGGAAATCAATGATGTCGTTGTAAGAAATAGTCTCGGTTACAGTAACTGAGTTTACAAAATCACCAAGGCCGGTGCCGAGTGCAATGCCGATTTTTGGAGAAAGATCGTTTTTTGCAAGCTCTTTGATTGACTGTACGGCGTTATGTACTTTATTCAAACTTTGCATAACCTGCTATACCTATTGATAGATTGTAGGGAAACATGTTCCGTAATGGGTTTGACGGAAC
>NZ_JADMLB010000055.1 GCF_015482765.1 Halodesulfovibrio sp. | reverse complement strand
AAAGCCCGGTTATATAACCGGGCTTTTTATGGGCGTACGATGCGGCTTGATTATAAACCGCAGGAGCGAAGATCTTCGCCAAGGTATTCACGTTCATTTTCACCGAGAATACCCAGAGACAGAGCAATAAGTGTCCATAAGTGAACAACATGGTACCCTGCACCGTAATGCTCGGAAAGATCATGAATCTGAGAATGACAGTTATGACACGGAGCAATAACGTATGGAGCACCAGTCTTAACAATCTGTTCGTTCTTAATTCTACCATAATGACGACGAGCTTCAGGGAAACCGGCCTGTAATGAGCCGCCACCGCCGCCGCAGCAGTAGTTATTTGACTTGTTAGGCCATGTATCAATGAAGTTCTCTTCACCGACAACTTTCTTGATAACGTAGCGCAGGTCATCCGCCGCAACATCGCCGTAGCCCTTACGAACGAGCTGACATGGATCCTGCACGGTAAATTTAACGTTGTTGACGTTCCAATCTGAATTTACTTTCAGAACACCTTCTCTCACCCAACGGGCGTAAAGACGGATAATGGATTCAATTTCAAATTTTGGCTTAATGCCGAATTTTTGCAGTCCGGACCGGAGTGCGTAAAGTTCGTGGCCTCACTCGGTGTTGAGCCAATACTTGGCGCCGAGGTCCTCCACAGCCTTGACTTTGGTTCGAACTATTTTCTCCCAGGACTCATCATCCGCTGCGAACATACAGTAGTTCTCAGCAGCCCAGCCGTTAGAGCCGTATGTCCAGTCATCACCGGTGCCGATATTCATGATTTTCCACAAAGGAACCATTTCATCAGGCTCTGTTACCGGTTCACGAGAGTTCTGGTTGAGGTAGTAAGTTTTTCCGAGTTCATCAAAAGGTACTTTCAAATCTTCCATACCTTTCTGCTCGGTCTGCACTTCTTCCAAAACATCTTCAACTACAAACTTGAAGTCATCGGAAGAAGCACCCATTGCACTGTGGCCTGGGTTACGTAAGGCCACGTCACATGAGTTGATGATACCTTTTGGGCGGTCTTCGCGCGGCCAGGTCTGACGGGCCTGGTACACGAGCTGCGGGATGTTGATCTGCATAGGGCAGACGTATGTACACCGCTGACACATGGTACACATCCATACCCAAGGGGTAGAGGTGATTTCTTCATCCATTCCCAGTGCAGCAAGTCGCAAAAATTTGCGAGGGTCCATATCCTCAAGGCCTGTTGCGGGACAGCCTGCTGAACAAGCACCGCAAGTAAGACACATGTTGAGGTTACCACCTTCCGGCAGTAATTCGGCTACACTTTCTATGAAAGAACCACCGCACTCCTTCTCAGGATGCTGCTTTGAATCTGACATATTACATTTACTCCTTAACCGCTTCGCGCTGCTCTTTTGTTGCGTTTTAATAAAGCGGCTTGCGCTCTATTATAATGGGTTAGCAATGGTTACAAGCTAAAGAATACAAATTACTCAACAAAATTGATTTTTTGTTGAATTTTCATGCGCTCTTAAGGCCACACCCCAAACTATAACAGTCGCACCTGCATCATCTATAGTATTTACAACCTATTCAACAACACTTAATGGCAACTGCAGGAGGACTCAAAGCTCGCCAACCCTAGTGGTTACACGCATTATAAAGAACGCACCAACTTATTTTGCTTTAAATCGCATGGCGGTTCACCATCCTCTTAACAGTATTTTTCCGTTACGTCATACTGATTATCGATGAAACCGGTTAACTTTGCATTTAATTGACACAGTGATGACTTTGTTGATATTTTGAAGCTCAAGCGAGTTGGTTAGACAAACAATTTCCACTGGATAAATCCGGAATTAATAACCCGTTATTTTCTGGGCTATTCTAGCTTCTTCTACAACAACGCACTTGACCACTCGCCAAGTATGTTCTACCTCAGAATTTCGCCCGACACGTCGGGCGCTTTTTCTTGTGAAGAAGAAACGGCTTCCTGAACGCCGGAAAAAGCAGGAAAAATTTTTTTAAGGGAAAAATGATGAGTAGTATTCCTATTTCTATTGAAGGGTTTGAAAAAGTTAAGCAAGAGCTCGAAGCTCTTAAAAAAGAGCGTCCAGCAATCATTCAGGCTATTAAAGAAGCCCGTGAAGAGGGTGACCTGAGTGAAAACGCCGGATACGATGCAGCTCGTGAGCGTCAAGGCATGCTCGAAGCACGCATCTCTTACATCGAATCTCAGATGGCTCGCTACAATGTTATCGACCTGAAAACCCTTGGTGGCGATAAAGTAACATTTGGCGCGACCGTTGAAATTGAAGATCTCGACACTGGCGACGTAAAAAAATACACCCTGCTCGGTCCAGACGAAGCTGATTACCAGAATGGCAGCATCTCTGTACTTTCTCCTGTGGGCAAAGCTATGCTCGGTAAGGAAGAAGGCGACGAGTTTGTTGTTAACGCACCTAAAGGGCGTATCTCTTACGAAGTAGTTTCTATCGAATTTGATCATTAGCAGCAGGGGCATCCATTGCGGGTGCCGCTATGCTTTCTTCAAAAAAGAAAAAGCCATGCCTCATCACAATAACCTGTGATGAGGCATGGCTTTTTTGTATTAAAATTTGCTGAACTTATACTGTAGGGCGTAATTTTTTTTCTAATAACGCCAAAACTTTTGAAGCTTCTTCAAAATCCGGATTAACTTCAATGGCTTTTGCAAGCATCACACGGGCTTTTTGATACTCTTTAATTTCAATCAGTACCCGCCCAATATTATACAGCAAGTGTTCATCAAGTTCGGAAAGCTTCTGAGCCCTGCTGTAAAACTGTAATGCCTGTTCATACATCTTATTTTTACGAAGCTTAATGCCGAACTCATTAAACATATGTTTATGCTCTTCAGCAAAAGCAGCTTCGATGCCGACAAGTTTAGAAAAAACTTCCTGTCCCTTGTCGATTTCATTTCTATCCAAATAAGTCAGTCCAAGCCCGAATGTTGCGCGAACATTATCTTCATCCATTTCAAGAACCTGAAGAAACTCAACTTCAGCCCCATACGGCTGACCGTTCACACGTAAACGTTCACCTCTGGCGATGCCTTGGGCAACTTTACGCATGGCAGGATAAATATTCTCTTGATAGAAAGCAGGCTCAGGGGAGTATTCCTCCATAAGCTTATCAAAGGGTATTTTATCGTACCGCTCAAACGGAATGTGATTATTGTTGAGTTTCCATAACGTAATATCACCACTTCCTTCCTGTTCAGCATACAACATTACTACGATTTTGTTCGTACGTTTAGTTGCGCCAAATCCTACTCGTATCGATTTTTCAGCAGAAAAAGCCCCCCGAATAGGCTGCTTCTGATGGCTGCCGTCCATATATATTCCTCTAGCTAATCAAAAAAAGCGTATTACAACCTGTTAATACAGAATAAATAAACCATACAGTGTTGTTATGCCGTTACATAATCATGCTAACGGCTATCTGTCATCCTTTTATGATACAATTTTCCCAATTGAAGTATCACGGAGGAGCTATGTCCCGTTATCTGTGTATTCACGGCCATTTCTATCAACCACCACGAGAAGATCCCTGGTTGGGTGAAATTATGCCAGAAGGCAGTGCCGCCCCCATGTTAAACTGGAATGAGCGGATCACACGCGAAAGCTATACTCCGCTTGCGTTTGCCAAACGCCTCAATGGTGAAGGGCGAATAATTGAACTTGTGAACTGCTACGAGTGGATTAGCTTTAATGTCGGGCCAACGCTCATGCGATGGATGGAAACTGCTTTTCCAGATCTATACCAACGCATAATTGATGCTGACAAAGCCAGTGCGCATCGGTTCGGGCACGGCAATGCGATTGCTCAAGTCTACCACCACTCTATTCTCCCACTCGCCAAAAGACGCGATAAGGAACTTGAAGTGCAGTGGGCTATTCAAGACTTTGAAAAACGCTTTGAACGAAGACCGGAAGGGATGTGGCTTGCAGAATGTGCTGTAGACACAGATACTCTTGAGGTACTTGCAGCTCAAGATATAAAGTTTACCATCCTTTCACCGCATCAAGCAGCAGCAATAGAAAATAACGGAGAATGGTACGACGTAAAAGGAGGCGCTTTTGATACCTCAGTCCCGTATAGGGTCACGCTCCCGAGCGGCCGTTCTATTTCGATCTTTTTCTATGATGCGGAAATCTCTCAAGCAGTAGCATTCGAAAGGCTTTTATCAAACGGTGACAAATTCTGGAACAAGATAAACAGCTCAGCCAACAACGGCATACTTACCATCAGCACCGACGGTGAAACATACGGGCACCACTTTACCTTCGGCGAAATGGCTCTAGCGCATGTTATTGATAACGCACGCTCCGCCCGTGACGGCATTGAACTTACGAACCTTGCCGCCTTTCTGGCAAGTAATCCGCCGCAACAGCAAGTAAGGCTCTTTGAACCTTCAGCATGGAGCTGCGCTCACGGAGTTGAACGCTGGAAAAGCAACTGCGGTTGTACGGACGGGGGACACCCAGATTGGAATCAGGAATGGCGAAAGCCGTTACGTGATGCCATGAACTTTATGAAAGATTGCGTAGATAATTACTTCGATCTCAAAGGCCATGAATACTATTCTGCACCGGAAGAGGCACTTTGCGCCTATGGTACTGTTCTTTCCGGCCAAAAGCTCCTAGAAGAATTTCTTACAGAACACGCTAAAAATGGTCTCTCAGATCAACAAAAACATGAAGCAACTCTTCTTATGTTCATGCAGGAACAAGCTCTTTCAGGGTTTGCAAGCTGTGCATGGTTCTTTGACGAACTCACACGCATTGAACCCAAAAATGCACTCTCCTTCGCACTCCATGCATTAGATATTCTTGCGGAATTTGAAGGGCACACCCGACTGGATGACTTTGCTGAAATTCTTGAATCCGCCGTATCTAATAAAGAAGGGCATGAAACAGGAAAAGAGCTGCTCTATGGAAGAATTCTCCCACGAAGAGAATCCGAAGCTTCTATCCTTCTCCAAGCTCTTCTCCTCTCAAGTAACGACAACTCATTCCCGCAGCAGGGAAAAACGTTCATTGTAACGTGGAATAACATTACGATTAAGATCACGCCGGACAATATTGACGGTAATCACTATTACGGCAATGCCGTTATCTTCTGGAAAGATTCTCCAGTCGGTACCAACCTGACATGGCAGTACGCCAAATTGCCGCCGGGCTTTATGAACAGCTCTACCGTTACAGCTACAATCGCTGATAAAGGAGATCAAAGTTGCATCTATACAGCACTACCTCGAAATAAAAGACAATCTATTACAGTGCATTTCATGCAGCATGTGCTGGATAACCTCGTGGCAACCTACACCCCGCTAGGTCTTGACGCCACAGTGCTCTTTGAAACATGGACAGAAAGCCAGTTTGATCAACCTGCTGGTCATCTATGGGATGTTGTCTGCCCTGCATTGATTGAAGGCTATATTTTTTCAGAACATTGTGAAGTGCAACTTAACACTGAACAAATACGATGCATGCGCAGCTATATTCTTAACTGGATTTCACGCAGGCAATTCGATCCTAAGATGACGCTGGATAAGGTAGAGCGTAAATTAATCAAAATGCTCTCACAACAGGATCCCGCATACTTTAAGGCAACCGGAATTCTTGAAAGAACGCGTGAACTCTTCCCCAATGCCCCTATGGATGCACTTCTTTATTTTCTTTGGCTTGAAAAACAAGGTGATCCACACATTCGTAACATTGCAGGGCTTATGAACCTGATTATTACATAGAATTAACTTATTCTAAAAGAAAAGGGATGAAGTACAATGCTTCATCCCTTTGTTTTTATTAGTCAATAACTAAAGACACATTGTTATCACATTGCGTCACAGACTTGTGCAAGCTGCGACACTTTTTCGTAACACGGATTCATTAATTTCCTTCCAACGCAACGAAAACTATCTATGCTTTTAATTTTGGAGGAATAATTATGCGTCCTTGGTCTTATATTTTGTCTGCTCTCTTGGTTGTAAGTCTCGCAGCACCTGCAATGGCTGCTAACTCTGTAACGGTAAAAGGCTCCACAACCGTATTGCCTATTATGCAACGTGCAGTTGAAGCTTTTATCGCTGAAACAGGCACCACAGTTTCTGTTTCCGGTGGCGGCTCTTCAAACGGCATTAAAGCACTTCTCGATAAGAGCACTGATGTTGCAATGGCATCACGAACAATGAAGGGTAAAGAAATCAAGCTGGCCGAATCCAAAAGTATTAAGCCAGTTGAATATATTATAGCAT
The DNA here is from genome assembly GCF_015482765.1 of Halodesulfovibrio sp. Lineage (GTDB taxonomy): Bacteria > Desulfobacterota > Desulfovibrionia > Desulfovibrionales > Desulfovibrionaceae > Halodesulfovibrio. Next base: position 17,876 of record NZ_JADMLB010000055.1, on the reverse strand, counting down.
TAGATGCCGTTATTCCTATCGTTAACCCTGCTAACAAAATCACAAACCTTACCTCTGACCAGCTCAAAGCTATCTACGAAGGTAAAGTTACCAACTGGAAAGAAGTTGGTGGTGATGACGGCAAAATTATTGTTATCTCCCGTGACACTTCTTCCGGCACATATGAAACATGGCACAAAATCATTATGAAAAAAGCACGCGTATTCCCGGGTGCTCTTCTCCAGGCTTCTTCCGGCGCAGTACTTCAGGCTGTTGCTAAAAACAAAAACGCTATCGCATACGACGGCATCGGCTACATTAACAACACCGTTAAGCCACTTTCCGTAGATGGTGTTACAGGCAGCGCGACAACAGCAAAAGACAAAACATACCCTGTTGCCCGTACACTTCAGATTTACACCACTGCTTCTCCATCACCGGCAGCAAAACAGCTTGTTGACTTTATCCTTTCTCCAAAAGGTCAGGATATTGTAGAGCAGGCTGGATTCATCCGCCGCTAAGCATACGATCAAAGACCTTCACCTGCCTTTCCTTCTATCAAGGAAAGGCAGGTTTCATGCATCTGCACTTTTGGGGACATACTATGCGGATTTCAAGACAACAAAAAGAAATAGCAATTCACGGCAGTTTTTTTGCAATTGCCTCAACGAGTATTCTCGTTCTCACTCTCATTATGGTCTTTCTTATTGTGGAAGGACTGCCAATCTTCAATCAGGTATCATTTCCTGACTTTGTCTTCGGGCAATACTGGTATCCTACAGATGATCCCGCGGACTTCGGCATTTTGCCTATGATTTCAGGATCACTTGCGGTTACGGCTGTATCCTCGTGTATTGCCATCCCGTTGGGGCTGATGACTGCAATTTACCTTGCAGAAATTGCATCGCCGCGTATGCGTAGTTTTGTAAAGCCCCTTGTCGAAATGTTACAAGCGCTTCCTTCTGTTGTCATCGGCTTCTTTGGTATGGTTGTTGTCGCCCCGCTCCTTCAAGACTGGTTCGGTATTGCCACTGGGCTTAACCTATTCAACGCGTCAGTCATGTTAGCCTTTATGGCAGTACCTACGATCACATCTATTGCTGAAGACGCAATTTTCAGTGTCCCCGAAGAGCTGCGAGCTGCATCGCTGGCTCTGGGAGCTACCAAATGGCAAACCATTGCTAATGTGGTAATTCCTGCCTCTCTTCCAGGAATCAGCACTGCAGTAATTCTGGGAATGGCACGCTCAATTGGTGAAACAATGGTTGTTCTCATGGTTGCCGGCGGTGCCGCCATGGCACCAGGTTCTCTTTTCGACCCAGTTCGCCCAATGCCTGCATCCATCGCAGCGGAAATGGCTGAAGCGCCGTACCAAAGCGATCATTACTATGCCCTCTTTGCAACAGGTATGGTTCTGTTCTTGTTCACACTTATGTTCAACGTTCTTGCAGCATATATAGCAGAAAAAAAGAAACAGACCGGTACAGCTTCACTGTAGGAAAAAGGAGAAATAAATGTCTCAATTTGCAGATGCAACAGGAACACCCATGGCACAACATACACCACTACGATCAGAAAAACATACAGCCCGCCACACCATTCAAAAAGGCATGTTTATTCTCTTCAAGTTCAGTGTCGCCATCAACGCCCTCGCATTGGCGATTATTTGTGGATTTGTTCTTTATTACGGAGCGCCCGCAATCTCTTGGGAATTTTTATTAGAAAATCCACGTAATGCTATGACCGAAGGCGGTATTTTCCCCTGTATATTAGGAACGATTGCTCTTTCTTATGGCTCTATGCTGATTGCATTACCGTGGGGCGTTGCCACAGCCATCTACCTTCATGAATATGCAAAACCGGGCAAAGTTGTTCACCTCATCCGATTGGCCATTAATAACCTTGCAGGTGTCCCCTCTGTTGTCTTCGGGTTATTCGGCCTCTCACTCTTTGTTACGGTTCTCGGAATGGGGGTCTCACTCCTTGCGGGTATGCTTACACTTGCAGCGCTTGTCTTACCCCTTATCATTGGAGCTTCCGAGGAAGCATTGAGGAGTGTTTCCCCCACGTATCGAGAAGCTTCCCTCGGGCTTGGAGCTACCAAATGGCAAACAATTTACCGCATTGTTCTTCCTGCGGCAGCACCGGGCATTCTTACCGGCGCAATTCTTTCTGTTGGTCGTGCCGCCGGAGAAACAGCAGCAATTATGTTTACCGCCGCTATGTTCTTTTCACCTGTACTGCCTTCATCACTTTTCGACAGTGTAATGGCTTTGCCGTACCACATTTACGTACTGGCAACTGCGGGTACCAACATTGAAGAGACCAGACACCTGCAATATGGCACTGCACTGGTATTAATTGCATTGGTTTTAAGCATGAACTTTTTGGCTATTATGCTTCGAGCGCGAATGCAGAGAAAACTTACATAGCAAATTTGCCCCGCTAAATATGCAACATGAAAAAGCCCGCAATTACAACAACTGCGGGCTTCTTCTATTATGAACTAGTTCAACAAGATTATGACGTTAGTACTGAATCACACTGTGTTATTCGTTGCTAGCCTTAACTATTATGTGTACTTTATGAAAAAACATGCAAGGGGAGCATATGGCTAACGAAAAATATCTTCTTAATGATGTGGATTTTTTTGATATCCGAAATAGAAACGAAGCACGTGTTATTAAGATCATCAAAAAGGTGATGGAAACCCCTCCATACTACCAGCCTTCAGAAAAAGATCTCTATGACATTTATGCGTTGGCACTAAACTCTCTTCCCGCACGCTATGCACAGCAGGGAACCATTGTTTTACGTGATCCTGTCCGCGATAAAGAAATCGAGGAGGCTGTCCGTAAGGCGTTTGCTATAGTTGTTGAAAACCCTAAAATTTAATTCAGGATTATTATGATTTCCGTTGATACCCACATACACACACTGTACTCCCACGGTAAAGCCACACCGGAAGAAATGTATGACGCAGCCGTAAAAAAAGGGATTCGTGTATTCGGCTTTTCTGAACACTCTGCACGCCCTTTGGGCATGGACTACCCAAGAGAATACAGAGAGCATTTAGCAGCACATTGGGACACCTACATTGAAAAAGTAACAGCTCTTAAAGATAACAATGACGGCGTTACTGTTCTGCTGGGTATTGAAATGGACTGGATGGAAGGTAACGAAGACTTTATTAAAGCTGAGCTTGCCAAGCACGATTTTGACTACGTGCTGTGCGGCATCCATTTTTTAGAAAACTGGGGCTTTGACTACGCCAAGGCAGACTGGGAATCGCTGAATTTCCATGAATTAACCGCTATCTATGAAAAGTACTACGACACCATGATCACCATGGCAAAAACGGGTATTTTCGACACCATCGCCCATCCGGATATCATTAAAATTTTCTCCTGCGAGCACTTCACTAAATGGATTGCTACTGAAGAAGCCCAGGTGCTTGTGCGTAAGGCTCTGACAGCCGTGCGTGATGCAGGCATGTCCATGGAAATATCCTCAGCAGGTATTCGCAAACTTTGTCAGGAAATTTATCCAGGCGAAAACATCATGCAGATTGCAAGTGAACTTAACTTGCCGATTACGTTCGGTTCTGATGCACACTCCACTATGTCTGTAGCATTCAGCTTTGACAAACTGGAAGAACACGCACGCCGTTTCGGCTACACTGAAAGTGTTTACTTTAAAAATCGCAAAATGCATTCACGTCCGTTTTAATTAATCGACATGCTCAGTAAAAAAACAACATTCAGCAGCCTTATACAGATTGCCGGAGTCCACGACGTGCAGGAAACACAAATGCTTGCCGAGTGTGGAGTTCACTGTGTAGGGCTGCCGTTGCGTCTTCCGGTTAACAAGGAAGATGTCACTGAAGATCAGGCTCGAGACATTATTCGTACGATGCGCGATACCATTCTTCCAGTCTGCATAACGTACCTTTCAACAGCTGAAGAAATTGCTCTTTTTTGCCAAGAGCTGACCGTTTCACATATCCAGCTTCATGGTAATATTAGCCTGAAAGAGTTGCAAAAACTCTCACACATTGCCCCGAGCCTTTATGTTATCAAGTCTCTTGTCGTGCGTACTGACGGAAGCAATAGAGATACCCTGCTAAATACGGTAAAGGACATTGCTCCTTTTGTTGATGCATTCATCACAGATACCCATAATCCAAAAACTGGTGCAGATGGAGCAACAGGCATGACACATGATTGGAGCATCTCAGCAGAGCTTGTGCAAGAATCTCCTTGTCCGGTTATTCTTGCAGGTGGGCTGACTCCAGAAAATGTTGCTGATGCAATCACTACTGTACGTCCTGCCGGAGTAGATGCACATACTGGAGTTGAAGATTCTTCCGGTAGAAAAAACAAAACACTTGTCTGTAAATTTGTCCAAGAAGCTAAAAAAGGCTTTGGCCAAATTTCTTGCTAACCGCCTCTGCCCCAAGGAATTACACTATTTCCTACCGCTGTATCTCCTTGTGAATCGACGCTTTTTACAGTATGTACCTTTCGTGGGCTGAAAAATTTATGAGCTGGCAGGCTCAACAGACAAGGAGTGACAGAATGGATTTTTTATTCTTTTTTCTCGGGTTAGCAGCAGTACTTGGCGCACTGCGCTACATCAAAAAATCTAGCTAAGTACCGAAATCACTTGCCTACGTAAGGCACGGGTTGACCGAAAAACGGTCTTTTGGGCATGTATCCATTGGTACATGCCCTTTTTGTGCCCTGCATCACAGTCAGCACTCACCATGTCGCATAGTAATTGTCAGAAACGCGACAGACACGCCGTACATTTTACGACACTTTTGCCTAAGTATTTCTGTATCCTTTCACAAACAGTAGACGAGGTTTGAAGACTATGTCTCAAAAAAACATAACGGCCCATATTCTAAGGCGCGTTATCCAGTGTCTTTTTTTCTTTTTTTGCCTTTTTATCGGCTACCGACTGTACCTACATTTCCTCTGGGCTGTAGGAAGCTCGTCAGATTTTATACCTAAACCTCCTTCTGTAGAAGCCTTCCTTCCGATCAGCGCCCTTATGGCAGCCAAACGTTTTATTCTGACAAGTAAATGGGACATGGTGCATCCCGCAGGGTTAACACTCTTTTTTGCGTTTATTTGGATGACCTTTTTCTTCCGTAAAAGTTTTTGCGGATACATCTGTCCAGTCGGTTTTGTCTCTAATCTCACAGAACAGATCGGACGAAAATTTCATCTTCAAAAAGAAATTCCGCCAAAAGTAGAACGCCTTCTCTTTATCCCCAAATACATCATCCTTGCCGGTTTTATGTATTTCATTGTGATCAAAATGAGTGCACGGCAAATTGAAAGTTTTCTTACACTTCCATACAACTATGTTGCTGATTCAAAAATGCTGGCCTTCTTTCTCGCACCTTCGGCAACCACACTTATTGTTATTGCAGTACTAACAGTTCTTTCGCTGTTCATCCGAAACTTTTGGTGTCGTTTTCTTTGCCCATATGGTGCGTTGCTCGGACTTTGTTCAACCTTCAGCCCGACCGCTATCACTCGTGACCCAGAAACTTGTATTGGCTGCGGCAAATGTCAAAAAAACTGTCCTTCTGCCATCCACGTTGATAAGAAAATAACAATACACTCGCCTGAATGTATTGGTTGTGCGGAATGTGTAGGGGTCTGCCCCGTGCAAAACTGTCTTTCGGTCAGAACGCTCAATAAAAAAGTGCCTGTTACGACTATCGCACTAGGTGGGGTAGGCATCCTGCTACTTTTTTACAGCATCGCAATGCTCACAGGTCATTGGTATTCAGAAGCTACACCGGAACTGATACGCAAGTTTCACATGATCATTTTCAACAAATAAAACTCTTCTTAGCAAAAGGAGTTACGCACTATCAGGCAACCTTTTCGAGTTAAAAGGTTGCCTTTTTTCTGGCGCGTCTTATACATTCGAGATAAAGGAATTATTCATACTCATTCAGGCAATTGATCATTTTCGTAAGGAGACTCGAGAACAATGACAAGCAACTTAAAAACAATGATGTTACTTGCCCTACTCTCCGGTATTATTATCGTGCTGGGTGGTGCACTTGGCGGGAAGGGCGGAATTATTATCGCTTTTGCTTTGGCACTTCTCATGAATGTCGGTAGTTACTGGTACTCTGATAAAATTGTTCTTCGTATGTATGGCGCGCAGGAAGTTGGTCCAAATGACGCACCAATGCTGCATCAAATCGTAGAAGAACTGGCGTATAAAGCCGGTATCCCAAAACCACGTATCTGTATCATTCCAGAACAGGCACCTAATGCTTTTGCAACAGGCCGTAATCCAGAACACGGTGTTGTAGCTGTTACTCAAGGCATTATGCAGCTTCTTTCAACAGAAGAACTCAAAGGTGTTCTCGCACATGAAATAGGACATATTGCAAACCGCGATATTCTTATCCAGTCTGTAGCAGGTGTCATGGCTTCAGCTATTGTAAGTATCGCAAACTTCATGCAGTTTGCAGCAATCTTCGGCTTTGGCGGTGGTGATGATGAGGAAGGCTCTAACCCATTTGCGGCTTTATTGCTCGCATTTGTAGCGCCAATTGCAGCTAGCCTCATCCAGTTTGCCATCTCCCGTTCCCGTGAATATCTTGCAGACGACACAGGCGCGCGGCTTTCAAATCCGTTGTACCTTGCTTCTGCCCTTGAAAAGCTTAATGCATACTCACAGCGTGTTCCTATGCAACACGGCGGTGAGGCAACCGCACACATGTTTATTGTTAACCCTTTCTCGGGCGCAAACATGGCGAAACTTTTCAGTACACACCCTCCAATTGAAGAACGTGTAAGCCGACTTCGTCAAATGGCACAGAGATAACAGCAAGCCCCGCTTATTGGTCTGCCCCCCCCGTCAAGTGGACAGGCTAAAAAGCCCTAGGCATTAAGCGGCCAGTTTTTCCTGATATTCAATGGGGGAAAGCTGGCCGAATTTTTTTTGAAATCGTTCATTATTGTAGAAAGTAATGTATTCTACAACTCGAGCAATCATTTCTTCTTCTGGAAGAGTTATCTTACGTGTTAGTGCTTCTGTCTTTAAGTGTGAGAAGAATGACTCGATGCAAGCATTATCTAAGCAATTTCCTTTTCTTGAATGACTGCCTCGTATTCCAACCTCTTGCAGCTTTTGCTTGTAATCTTTTGATGTATATTGAAATCCTTGATCAGAATGTGAGATCGTTTCACCACTAACAGCTCCCTTAAAGGCCGTTACAGTTTCGAGCACAAGATTGAGAGAGTTTTTCTTTGCAATCTTATAGCTGACAATTTCATTGTTACGCAGGGCTTGCGCAGCAGAAAGATAGATAAAACTATTCTTAACAGGGAGTTTTGCAATATCTGTTGCAAGCTTTCGCTTAGATTTTAAGCTGGTGAAATTACGTTGCAGCAGATTAGGGAAAACAGCACTTCCTTTTCGTCCAAAATACCGACACTTTTTACAGGTAGTGGATTGCAATCCTAATGTTTTCATTAAACGGTGTACTCGCTTGTGATTTCCAACAATACCTGGACGATGAAGGACAGCTGTAATACGCCGATATCCATAAAAAGGATATTTGGCGTGGATAGATTCGATTCGTTGCTTGATGTCGTAATTATTTGAAGGTTGATGATGGGCTTGCTTGCAGCGCCATTTGTAGAATCCCGACCGAGATAATTTTGCAGCCTTAAGCAGTAGCGATACAGGGTGGTTACTCGAAAGAGCATGTACCACTTTATAATAGTCTGTCTTTACTCGGCTCCCCATTCTTTGCCGAACCGGGAGCGATATAGCTTTTTTAGATAATCTCGTTCTACCTTAGCATAGTCTAATTCCTCTTCAATTGAGGAGGACTTTGTACGTGGGCGTCCTTTTCGCTATCCAGCATGCTTTCCCCGCATGTCTTCTAGGGACTCGCCACGCCTCACCTTTGCAACCCAAGTTCTCATTTGCTTTTTATCACGTATCCCAAGTTCGTTACTTAGGGACTGGTAGCTCTGATCACCAGTTAAATACTGCTGAACAGCTTCTTCTTTGAACTCTTTGCTAGACCTTTTGTTCTTTCTATCGCTCATACCCCCATTAAGTGGAAAGGTACATCAGCCTAGAGGGGCTTTTTTACCTTATCCACCTAATGGGGTGCATATCATATGCGCTTTTTTTATGTTCTTATGCAGCTACACCTCAAGACTTGCTAAGAACTACTCAAGAAGCTACAACGCGTTTTTAATCCACTGTTACTTATGAATATATAGAGAAAGACATGATAGAACTTGGTGAGTTAATTTCTTCTGTTGGTGGCTGGAGCAATATTTATGTTGTAAAAGATGCACCAGATATGTGCGTTAAGGTACTGGCCCCTCATCGTAAATATCGAGGTGAAAAACCTGATCCGAACATAGTTGCCAAGAAAAAATATGGCATCGATAACATGCTTGAGTTCGAATACGCCAACTACCAAAAGATCATCAGCTGCGTTCCAGACTCTCTGAAAAAACACTTTGTGCGTATTGATGGTATGCGTATGACGTCCAAAGGCGTCCGTGGACTTGTCATGGAACGTATAATGACACCAGAAGGAACGACTGCGCCAAGTCTAAATCATTACAAAGAAACATTGCCTGATACATTCTTTTGTAAACTCGAACAGCTGCGACGAGAAGTTTTTCATAAACACTCTCTCGATCACTTTGGAGTTGCCCGCCGTAACGTGCTCGTACGTGACGAAGACACGCCAGTACTTATCGACTTTCAGAAGAACCGCCGTATCTACCGCAGCCAATTAAATCTCTATATCCCGTATTTCACGCGCCAAAAAGTAAAGCGTAACTTCCAACGCCTCTATAGAAAAGCAAAGGTACAGGATTGGACAGCAGTTTCTCACCTCAACTGTGAGAAATAACAACAACTTTCCTTGGAATGCACATCATTGTAATAGTAAAAGCTCAGTACTGTTTTCAGTACTGAGCTTTTTTCTCAAATAAAATACACTTGCCTTATTGCAGCGAATAGCAATTGCGCAGCATTCCTTTTCTACATACACTTTCACCATGAAAGATATACATCACGAACTTATCGACTTCATTGAGTCCGGCAGCCCTTTTCACCGCTTCCTCAATATTCAGGTTATCGACGCAAAGCCCGGCGCTATTAAGCTACGCCTCCCGTATAAAGAGGAGTTTGGCGGCAACATGGAGCGCGGAATTCTACATGGCGGTATATCTGCAATGTTCGTGGATATTGTTGCTGCCTCCACTCTCTGGACACATCTTGGGCCAGAAGACAAGACAGCAACAATCGACCTAAGAGTAGATTATCAACGCCCTGCAATGTTGGAAGATTTACTGGGTGAAGGCGAAGTACGAATGATGGGAAATTCCATCGCAAACGTTCATGTGCGCCTCTACAGTGCTTCTACTCCAGACACGGTACAAGCAGAAGGGCGTGCAGTATTTCATATCAAACGTAAACGATAACGCGTCATTTACTCATTATCGATCATCATTTGTTGATGTTTTATTCATGATTTTCATATCATTTGGAACATCAAATACGCATGTAATGCATACAAAGTGCTCATGCATAACGCACTAAACTGATGATGCGTAGTGCACAAAAAACGCCATGCGTGGTGCACAAAAAACGCTGTTCAGTAAACTGAACAGCGTTTTTAAACTGTTTCTAAGCAGAGAGGCGTGAGTACTGCTCAGAGACAGGGTCTACTACCTCAAGCGAAGCCTCATAGAACTGCCCTTCCCCCGAATGGCTGTTTTTACAGAATGAAATCTGTCCTACGAGTTTCGCGGCACGCTATCTTGTGCCTAATTTTTTTTAGTCAGCCTGTTTACGGATAAAAGACGGAATTTCGAAGTCCTCTTCGAAAACGAAAGTGTCTTTACCCGGCTCATGAGCATGGCGTACTTTATGTGCGCGCTGTGCAGCCTGTGCACTGCGGCGAATGTATGTTGGCACGTTAGTGTCATCAGCTTTAAAGTCGTACCCTTCACGAGCTGGTTCTGGATGAGTAATATCCATCTTTGGCTCTACACGAGGAGTAGCAACTGGCTGTGGCTGCTGAACTGGCTGCGGTGCAGCCTGAGGAGCGGCCTGAACCGGCTGTGCAGACTGTGCAGACTGTGCAGGAGCTGCAGTAGGAGCAGAATAAACCTGCTGTACTGGCTGCGGCTGTGGAGCAGCAGCTGGTGCTGCCTGAGTCTGAGGAGCCTGCGCAGGAGCAGCCTGAGTTGGCTGTGCCTGTGGTGCCTGATATGCCTGTGACTGTGGAGCTTGGTATGCCTGAGTCTGCGGAGCAGGAGCAGCTTCAGTACGTGGTGCACTTGCACGGGCGGATGAAAGAGACGTTACGCTGCGTGCACCATTGCTGTTAACCGCAACGCCTGATCCGTTTCCCTGTGTTCCAGTGTCCATAGTATCAATGCCGGTAGCGATAACAGTAATACGCATTTCGTCACCAACAGTATCGTCGAATACAGTACCAAAGAAGATACGTGCATCGTCGTGTGCTGCTTCCTGAATTGCGCCTGCTGCTTCACTGACTTCATCAATAGTAAGGTCAGGACCACAAGTAATGTTCATAAGAACACCACGAGCTCCATCAATAGAAACATCTTCGAGCAGTGGACTGGTGATGGCTTTCATTGCTGCTTCACGAGCACGGCCTTCACCAATAGAACTGCCGGAACCCATCATAGCAAGACCGGACTCACCCATAACTGCTTTAACGTCAGCAAAGTCAAGGTTAATGAGACCAGGAACCATAATGAGATCGGAAATGCCTTTCACCGCGAAGTATAAAACTTCATCGGCCTTTTTGAGCATTTCTACGAACGTTGCTTTTTTGGAAGCCAAAGAAAGCAGACGGTCGTTAGGAATGGTGATCAAAGAGTCTACATGCTCACGGAATGCTTCTATACCGGCGTCAGCAGCTTCCTGACGCTTTTTACCTTCAAAGAAGAAAGGTTTGGTCACTACACCAACGGTAAGAGCACCCATTTCTTTTGCAACCTGAGCAATAACAGGAGCCGCACCAGTACCGGTGCCGCCGCCCATGCCTGCGGTAACAAAAACCATGTCTGCTTCGCCGATTGCATTGCGGATCTGGTCAATAGATTCCTGTGCAGCTTCACGGCCTACTGCAGGGTTAGCGCCTGCGCCAAGACCTTTTGTGAGCTTATCACCAAGTTGAATTTTGATTTCTGCCTGAGAATTATTAAGCGCCTGTACATCGGTGTTTGCAGTAATAAACGTAACACCCTTCAGTACGGAGCTAATCATGTTGTTAACGGCATTGCCTCCGCCGCCACCAACACCGACAACCTTTATCTTCGCTTGGCTGTCGTTTTCAATTTCATGAAATTCCATACGCCTCTCCTTTTGCCAATACCTAGGTTACTTGTAGACCCATTAACGTATTACTTATTTACAGAAGCGTCTAAGAGACATCTGTAAACCATTTTTTCATCGTAGAAAGCACTCGGTTGAACATAGAGCTTTCACGGTTCGGGCTACTGCTGCTGAAATGAATATCGAAATCTTCTTTTTCAGAGCCATAGTTAAGTAGACCAACCGCGGTTGCGAATTTAGGGCTGTTAACGACATCCTTCAGACCGCCCACGCCACGCGGGTACCCGATACGGGTCGGGAGTCCGAAGATTTGCTCACCAAGTTCCTGACAACCTTCAATAAGAGAAGTGCCACCCGTAAGAACAATACCCGCACCGATAAGATTCTTAAAGCCGGATCGGGTGAGTTCCTGATCCACAAGAGTAAGAATCTCTTCCATGCGCGGTTCACAAATTTCTGCCAAAACCTGACGAGAAAGTTTTCGAGGTTCTCTGCCACCAACGCTAGGCACTTCGATAACTTCGTCACCCTGCACTATTTCAGCCAGTGCACAGCCGTACTTCATTTTAATTTTTTCCGCGCTCACCATTGGAGTGCGTAAACCAAAAGCAATGTCGTTGGTTAAGTTCTGCCCGCCAAGCGGCAACACTGCTGTGTGTTTCACAGAATCATCTGCAAATACGGCAATATCAGTGGTTCCGCCACCAATATCTACCAATGCAACACCAATTTCGTTCTCTTCTGCTGTAAGTACGGCTTTAGAAGACGCCCATGCTTCAAGCACAATATCAGAAACATCAAGGCCGCTTCTGTGACATGAACGCACAATATTCTGTGCGCTTGTCACTGCCCCTGTCACGATATGGACTCTTACTTCAAGACGAACGCCTGCCATGCCGAGCGGATCAGCAATACCGTGCTGATCATCAACAATAAATTCCTGCGGCAGTGTATGAATAACTTCACGGTCAAGAGGAATAGCAACAGCTTTTGCTGCGTCCATGACCCGCTCAACATCACGACTGCACACCTCGCCACCTTTAACAGCAATCACACCGTGACTGTTAAAGCCCTTGATGTGGCTGCCTGCGATGCCGGTGTATACAGAAGCAATTTCACACCCCGCCATTAATTCAGCTTCTTCCAAAGCTTTCTTAATAGACTGGACAGTCTGCTCAATATTAACCACTACGCCTTTTCGCAAACCAGTGGACGGAGCAGTTCCAATGCCTACAATATCGACCCCGCTCGGAGAAGGCTCTCCGACTACGGCACAAATTTTTGTCGTTCCAATATCAAGGCCCACAATGAGGTCGGACTTAGACATGCAACACTCCTCTTTATCTAACTTGCCTTTCTGGCAGTAGTACCAAGATTCACCCAGACATTCTTGTCTTCAGCCTTAATCCCGCGGACACTGGTGAATTCACCACGTCGTTTTAAATCATCAATCGTTGCGACCAGATGGCGTAAATTGGATGACCAATTTTCTACACCGATGCTCAACTTCAGATTTTCAGACTCCAGAAACAGCGTAACTCCGCGACTCATGCTGAGTTTTATCCACGCAGCGTTTTGCGAAGAAACTGGTAGTCTGGAAGAATCCAGCTCTTTTACCAGTTGCGGCAAACGCTGAAGCAGATGTTCAGTTCCAGCGTCTACAGACAGAAAAGGAAGGGAGGCAAACTTATACGTGCCTACGTAGTCAATAGGAGTTCCTTTTTCGTCTGCATACACAATGCGGTTGTCCTGCCGAATCCAGTAGCGCGGTTCTCGTTCTTCTATGGCAATCTCGAGATTACCGGGTAACTGCCGCTTGACTGATATATTTTCAACCCAAGGGCTGCGCAGCAGTTTGTATTCTATATCGGAAATATTTACTGCGAGACTATTATCACCTTTTTTAAGGTGAGCAAGATTCAAAACGTCCTCTTGTTCCAATCGAACATTTCCGGAAATCTGAATTTTCTGCACCGCAAAAAAAGTACTGTTTGTTATGAAACGATAACTGAATAACAGTCCGATACTTATTATGACAATAAATGCCGATCCAGTAAAGAGGGTTATCGCCCAAGAAAGCAACAAAGAAGTACCTTTTGCATGGAAAAAATCAGAAAGCAGTCGTCTATAGCTTTTCTTCACTACAGAATATGGAGCTTTTTTTTGCCGTCTTGCAGCCATAGTGCTTTACCCGATTACTTTTACTTCAAGCTCTAATGAATATCCGGAGGCATCCAAAACAGTCTTTTGAGCCATCTGTAACAACTCAAATGCTTCTTTGCTTGTACCGTTATTTACATTGATAAGAAAATTTGCATGCAAAGGTGAAAACGCAACACCACCATGAATTTTTCCTTTAAATCCGCACTGATCCAAAAGTTTTCCAGCGCTCACGCCTTCTGCCGGATTCTTAAAAACACAGCCGGCGCTGTGTGCAGCAACAGGTTGTGTTGCTTTTTTTCGCGTTAAATTATCATCAATAACTTTTTTTACTTTTTGAGAATCAGTTTTATAGAGCCTGAATGAACTACTCAAAATAACGGGCTGATCGTTTACAGTCGGAATAGAAAAATGTCTATACTGTAATACTACATCTGTTTTTTTGAACACTGCAGTTCCGACATTTTTTATAAAAACTTCTACAGAGTCTAAACAATCTACAATCTCACAACCGTAAGATCCTGCATTCATTGCCACTGCACCACCGACAGTTCCAGGAACTCCGGCAAGACCTTCAAGCCCTGCATACCCGTTTGCGGCACACCAGTGTAAAAAACGGGGCAGGCGATAGCCCGCCCCGACATGTACAGTGACAGTTTCATCAGTTTCATCCACACAAACCGGATCGGTCGTAACAGCTGGATTCAGAATAACAAAAGGAAGCTCCCCGTCTTTAGCCAGCAAATTACTGCCACGGCCAATAACAAGAGGTTTTCCACCTATTGAATCTAGAATATCAGGCAGTTGTGCGCAATCATCAGCATGCGTAAAAACTATCTCCGCAAGGGCTGTCCCGCCCATGCGCAGCGTAGTTCGCTTAGTAAAAGAAAAAGACTGATGAACCGTAATCGCCATTACTTTGCTCCGTCCAAATATCCCTGACCGACAGTCCAGATATTACCGGCGCCGAGTGTTATGAAGATATCGCCATTCTGCAGTTCATCCGGCAATTTTGCAGAGACTGCTTCAAAATCTTCGCAGTATTCTACTTTGGTAGATGAAGCCTGACGGATACCATGTGCCAAGGATTCTCCGTTAATCCCCGGAATAGGAGATTCTGATGCAGGGTAAATTTCTGTCAGCAATAACTTATCAACACCTTCAAAAGCAGTGCAGAACTGACCGAACAACGCCTGAGTACGACTGAAACGATGCGGCTGGAACGCCACAACCAGTCGACGGTCTGGAAAACATTGGCGCGCAGTGCGGATGGTTGCCGCAACTTCCACAGGATGGTGTCCGTAGTCATCAATAACCAGAACACCATTTCGTTCGCCTTTACGCTCGAAGCGACGCCCTACACCGTTAAAGCCTGTAAGACCGGAAATGCATTTTTCCGGTGAAATGCCAGACTCAATGGCTACACCAATTGCACCAAGGGCATTCAAAATATTATGGCGACCAGGCTGGGAAAGGGTTACTTCGCCAAGCTCTTTGCCATTCATCTGCACAGAGAAAACTGATTTTTCCGCACAAGATTTTTCGATTGCACGAATATCGTTCCCTTCTTCAAAACCGTAGGTAATGACGCGACGCTTAACCTGCGGGATGAGACGCTGCACACCTTTGTCATCACCACAAACAATGTTTGCACCGTAAAACGGCACACTGTTCATGAACTGAACAAACGCGGAGTCAATTTCTTCCTGTCCGGAATAAAAATCGAGATGGTCACGATCTACGTTTGTAACAACGGTAATAATCGGGAACAGGCAGAGGAATGAACCATCGGACTCATCAGCTTCTGCAATTAAAAACTCACCTGCGCCCAAGCGGGCATTTGCACCGTAAGCATTGAGACGACCGCCGATAATAACAGTCGGATCTGTGTTTGCTTCGTCAAAAATAGCTGCAGTCAACGAGGTGGTTGTGGTTTTACCGTGTGTACCGGCAATAGCAATACCAAGACGAAGGCGCATAAGTTCTGCAAGCATTTCTGCACGCGGAATAATCGGCACACCTTTTTCGGTTGCTGCAATAATCTCAGGGTTATCGTCAGCAATTGCTGTTGAACGAACAACAACCTGTGCGTCAGAAATATTTTCTTCTGCGTGTCCGATATTTACAATGGCTCCCAGTTCGCGAAGACGCTGAACAGGCGCACCGTTTGAAACATCAGAACCTGATACGGTAAAGTCAAGATTCAGTAATACCTCGGCAATACCACTCATGCCTGAGCCGCCGATACCAATCATGTGGATATGTTTAATTTTAGAAATCATATTCTAATCCGTTGATTCATTGTTTTCCGGTTCTTCATTATATGGATGAACCAGAGATTCAAGAGGGGCTTTAGGCAGCAAATCCATTACGCAGCTCACTACACTGGCTGCGGCTTCCGGCCTGCCTACCTTTTTTGCTGCCTTGCTCATGGACTGAAGTTTTTCGTCGTTTGTCAGTAGCTCAGTCACAATGGAATTCATATCTTTTTGAGCAAGCTCACACTCTTCCACCACCACGGCTGCCCCTTTGGATTCTAAATAACGGGCATTATGTACCTGATGGTTATGCGTTGCATACGGGAACGGTATAAACAGCGCAGGCTTACCGGCAACTGTCAATTCTGCAATTGTTGTTGCTCCGGCACGGCAAATCACCAAGTCTGCCGCGGCATAGGCTGCTGCCATATCGTGTACAAAGGGCTCAACAATGCAGTTTTTTACTCCTGCTTCAGCATACGCCGCTTGAACACGTTCAAAGTCCGCTTTACCGGTTTGATGATGGATTACGCAATTTAATGCACTCAATGTCGGTAGCATGTCGATAACTGCACTGTTTACAGCTTTTGCACCGAGGCTTCCACCACAAATAAATACGGAAGGAGCTAACGCATCCAGTTTTTTTGTTGCATTACGAATATCTGCAATAGCCGCCCGAACCGGGTTTCCTGTCAGAACCGTATAATCAGGTTCAAACACCTCATGCTCATCCGGCAGTGATATAAAAACTCGCTGAGCAATTTTCCCCAGCATTTTGTTTGTTAAGCCCGGAACAGAATTCTGCTCATGAATAGAAACAGGCACTCCGCATAATTTACCGCCAACACAACCGGCAACTGCTGCATATCCGCCAAACCCGATAACAACGTCCGGATTAAATTTACGGATAATGCCCATAGCTTTTAATGCGGAAACACCAAGTCCCCAAAAAGCGCCGATTGCTTTTACGCCGCGGCCTAACACGCCGCGTACCGGTAAACCGACAAAAGGAATGCCGGCCTTTTCTACCATGTCGCGCTCCGACCCATACTGTCCTCCGATAAAAAGGAATTCAGCATCCGGAAAGCGTCTGCGAATATCTTCAGCAACAGCAAGCGCCGGAAAAACATGTCCGCCGGTGCCGCCAGTTGTTAATACTACTCGTTTCATTTTCTACCCCTTGCCTCGCTTTCCACATGCGAGCGGGAAAAATTCAATAAAAGCCCTGTGCAAAGAAGCATCGCAATAAGGTTACTACCGCCATAACTCATAAACGGCATGGCAATACCTTTTGGAGGAGCTGCTCCCATAACAACAGCTAGGTTCAATACAGCACCGAGTGAAATAATAAGAGCCAGCCCGAACGTAACGAATTTGTCTCTCAGTTCTGTCTGCTTGTATGAAATGGCAAACGCCCTAAAAAGCACTGTGCCCATTAACAGAAAGAAAAGAGACATTCCTACAAAACCAAGCTCTTCACCCACTACTGCCATAATAAAGTCGTTGTGCGCTTCCGGCAGGTAAAACAACTTCTGCTTTCCTGCCCCCAGTCCTTGCCCGCTGAATCCTCCGGAACCGAAGGCATACAGGGACTGAACAAGCTGATAACTAATGCTGTCCGCATCCTTAAAAGGATCTAGAAACGCCAGCAATCGTCTAAAACGATACGGCGACTGAACAATCAGCAGGTATCCTGCGCCCAATGCAAGAAGGCCGGAGCCTCCGAGGTATAAAGGTCGTGTACCGCCATACCAGCACATGAAGAATAGGAGTGCGGCTAGCACTGCTGCTCCGCCAAAGTCTGGCTGAAGCAATAACAAACAGCAAAGTAAAGCGGTTATAAAAAAGGGCGGAATAACACCCTTGGAGAACGTTTTTACCAGTTCCTGTTTCGTACTGAAAAAGTACGAGAGGTACAGAACCAATGAAAGCTTTGCGAATTCCATAGGCTGCACAGAGAACGGCCCGACACTGATCCAGCGGCTTGCACCGTTTACCTTAACTCCCAAAGGAGAAAGCGTAACGATCAAGGCACAAAGAGACAGGCCGAGCAACGGGTAATGCAATTGGTAGATAAAGCGTTTCGGTAAAAAA
>NZ_JADMLB010000024.1 GCF_015482765.1 Halodesulfovibrio sp. | reverse complement strand
AAAAAGGGACAGCAATTGCTGTCCCTTTTTTACTTCTATATTGTCCGACTTAGCTGAGCCAGTCGTTCAATTCTGCGATCTGTGCGCGTACTGCGTCAGGACCAGTACCGCCCTGAGTTTTGCGTCGTGCAACAGCGTTTTTGTAAGAAAGTACTTCGTACACATCATCAGTAATAAGATCAGAAACTGTGTTGAACTCTTCGATTGAGAGATCTTCCAGTCCTTTATTCTTATCTTCAGCAAGTGCCACCGCAGCACCTGTAATGTGATGCGCTTCACGGAATGGAACACCTTTACCGACGAGGTAGTCAGCAAGTTCAGTTGCATTCAAGAAGCCCTGTTTCAACACTTCTTCCATACGCTTTGTGTTAAAGCGCAATTCAGAAAGCATACCCGCCATAATGGCAAGAGAGGTTGAAACAGTTTTATCTGTGTCGATAAACGGCTCTTTATCTTCCTGCATGTCACGGTTGTAGGTCATTGGAAGACCTTTAACGGTAGCCAAGAGGTTCATAAGGGAACCGAAAGTACGCCCTACTTTACCGCGCATGATTTCAGAAACGTCTGGATTCTTTTTCTGCGGCATGATGCTGGAGCCGGTGGCGTATGCATCTGGCAGGTAAATGTATCCGAAGTTCGGGTTTGCCCAGTATACAAGCTCTTCGTTAAGACGGGAAAGATGTGTCATAACGAGGGAGCCGGCAAAGATAGATTCCAGAACAAAATCTCTATCGGACACCGCATCCATAGAGTTTTTGAAGGTACCGTACATGCCGAGCTCTTCTGCAACTGAAGCAGGATCAAGCGGGTATGTCGTGCCGGCCAGTGCAGCAGCACCGAGCGGACACACACGAGCACGTTTGTCGCAGTCTACAAGACGATCAAAGTCGCGTGTAAGCATCCATGCGTAGGCAAGAAGATGATGTGCAAGGGATACAGGCTGTGCTGGCTGCATATGAGTGCAACCCGGAAGCAAGGTATCCACGTGCTCTTCAGCCTGCTTTACAAGCTCAGCAACAACGCCTTTTACCAGTTCCTGCCATTCACGGATGGAATCTGAAACGTACAGGCGGAAATCAAGTGCCACCTGATCGTTTCGGGAACGACCGGTATGCAGACGTTTGCCGGCATCACCGATGAGTTCTGAAAGACGGCTTTCAATGTTCATGTGAACATCTTCGTACTCAGTTTTCCACTGGAACTTGCCTTCTTCAATTTCCTTAAGAATAGCATCAAGGCCGGATACGATGGAATCTGCATCTTCCTGGGAAATAACCTGCTGACGGGCAAGCATACGCGCATGTGCTTTAGAGCCTGCGATATCCTGCTTGTAGAGGTTTTTGTCGTAGGAAACAGATTCTGTATATTCTTCTACGAGCGCAGCGGTCTTCTGACGAAAACGTCCGCCCCACATCTTTTTTTCTGCCATGATGAAAACCTATTTTTTGTAGCCGAGCAGACGTAAGCCCTGAAGCTTAATGAAGCCAGCTGCGTCTGCCTGATCGTAAACATCGTCCTCTTCAAAAGTTGCGAGATCTTCGCGGTAGAGAGAGTAAGGAGATTTACGGCCAACAGGAACAACGTTGCCTTTGTACAGTTTAATACGAACAGTACCGGAAACGTTTTTCTGAGTTTCATCGATAAGCTTCTGCATTGCTTCACGTTCTGGAGCAAACCAGAAACCGTTATAAATGCACTCAGCATATTTAGGAAGCATGGAATCACGAAGATGCATGGTGTCGCGATCAAGGCAGATACCTTCGAGGTCACGGTGAGCAACGTGAAGGATTGTGCCGCCCGGAGTTTCGTATACACCACGGGACTTCATGCCAACGAAACGGTTTTCTACCATATCGAGACGACCGATACCGTGTTTGCCGCCAACAGTGTTCAAAGCTTTAACCATTTCTGCTGGGCTGAGCTTTTCACCGTTAAGAGCAACAGGGTCACCGTTGATAAATTCAAGTTCAATGTATTCCGGCTCGTCTGGAGCCTGCTCAACAGGAACAGCCATGATGTAGGAACCAGGACCCGGCTCAAGCCAAGGGTTTTCCAGCTCGCCACCTTCAAATGAGCAGTGAAGCATGTTTCTGTCCATTGAGTAGAGCTTACGGGAAGCAGCTACTGGAAGCGGAATACCGTGCTGTTCTGCAAAGTTGTTGAGATCAGTACGGGAGCGGAAGTTCCACTCGCGCCAAGGAGCAATAACTTTGATGGATGGATCAAGAGCCATTGCAGAAAGCTCAAAACGAACCTGATCGTTACCTTTACCTGTTGCACCGTGTGCAACAGCCTGAGCGCCTTCTTCGTGTGCAATTTCGATAAGACGTTTGGTAATAAGAGGACGTGCAATGGAAGTACCGAGCAGGTAACGGCCTTCGTAGATTGCGTTAGCGCGCATCATCGGGAAGATGAAGTCACGTGCAAATTCTTCACGCAGGTCTTCAACGTATGCGCGAGTAGCACCGGTAGCCAATGCTTTTTCATCTACACCGTCAAGATCCTCTTCCTGACCAAGGTCAGCAGTAAGGGTAATAACTTCGCAATTGTAAGTAAGAGCAATCCATTTGAGGATTACAGAAGTATCGAGCCCGCCGGAGTATGCGAGCACTACTTTTTTGATATCATTAGCCATTTCGTACCTTCCATTCTTTTATTGAAAAGCGGGACACATTACATGCCCCGCATCATATCTAATCTACAAATTTCGACTACCGGCAACGCGATGCGACGTCTGCCCGAGAAAATGTATCCGGCAGAGACACAGCACACTGTCTGTTTATCTTAATCTGCTTTGAATACCCATTCGAGAATTGCTTTTTGCATGTGCAGGCGGTTTTCAGCCTGATCCCATACAATCGAAGCCGGACCTTCAATAACGCCCTCGCTCACTTCCTCGCCGCGGTGTGCAGGCAGGCAATGCATAAACAATGCATCAGGGTGAGCAAGTTCCATCATTTTCTCATCGATCATGTAACCTGCAAATGCTTTTTCTCGTCGCTTCTGTTCTTCTTCCTGTCCCATTGATGCCCATACGTCTGTGTTTACGTAGTGCGCACCGTCAAGAGCCTGTTTAGGGTCGTGGGTACAGAAAATTTTAGCTCCAGCCTGCAACGCGAAAGTAAGCAGTTCTTTATCCGGCTCGTAGCCTTCCGGAAACGCCATAAACAGCTCAAACGGAAAGTACATTGCAGCTTCAATCCATGAATTGGCCATGTTGTTACCATCGCCGATCCATGCAACACGTACTGCGTCAAAGTTAGGAGTGCGCTCATGAATAGTTAAGAGGTCACTCATAATCTGACATGGATGCCCCTGGTCAGTAAGCGCATTAACAACCGGAATGTCACCGTAGTGAACAAGCTGATCAATGTTTTCCTGACCGAAGGTTCGAACAATCATACAGTCATTGTATCGGGAGAGCACTCGAGCAGTATCTTTAAGCGGCTCACTTCGACCCAGCTGACTTTCAGCCGGAGTCATAAAGATAGTTTTACCGCCTAGGTGGTAAACAGCAGTTTCAAAAGAAACTCGTGTACGCGTGGATGCCTTCTCAAAAAGCATAATCGCGGTTTTGCCCTTCATAAGCTCACTGCGGTGATCAGTGTCTTTCATCTCTTTAGCGCGGGCAATAAGGTCATGCGCAGCTTGGCAACCCAAATCTCTGATACGTGTAAAGTGCTTGGTCATCATGACCCCCTGTAAATATGTGCTTTCCCAATAATGTCCTTAAGAAAAAATCTCGTACTCCCGACATACGTAAAGTATGCCGAAAATAACCTGAAGCAGATGTTTTAGGCTTATTGCCCAATCTTGTAAACCCACGCCGTATGAATTTCTCGTGGAATATCCACACAGAACACCGCCTTACATTACAGCGTTACACTATTTTACACAGCGTAACCCTCACTATTCAAGCGGTAACGCCCTATTGAACAAAGCATTTTTGCAAACGGTTTCATTTTTTGAAGTGTTGCAAAACTATGCAAGCCTCGGTATATGTTCACAATGAGTACAAAAGCATACAGCAATCCTTTGCGACATTATCGGCAGCAGTATACTCGGCACGATGATGAACAGGCCTTTCAGGTTCTTGTCGAGGAAACAGACTTACATGTAACAGCATGTAAGAACCTCTCGTTAGAGATTGCCGCGTATGTAACAGAACTACGCGGCACCTTGAAATCCTTCATCACCTTTCACCCCGAGTTTTTAGAAAGCTATTCACCGGTTGTTGTACCGGAACACGCAGCCCTCATCATTAAGCGCATGGCAGAAGCAGCCAGTATCGCGAATGTTGGGCCAATGGCTGCTGTTGCGGGAACAATCTCACAAATGGTCTGTGAAAAATTCGCATTCCAAAGCCCTGAGCTTATTGTTGAGAATGGCGGTGATGTTTATATGCTTTCTTCAAAACCACGAATTGCAGGGCTGTTACCCGACCCTAACAGTGATGCAACTATCGGCATCAAACTTGATGACACAGACTTTCCCGTAGGAATCTGTGCATCCTCTGCCACAATTGGACACTCTATCAGCCTCGGGTCAGGAGAGCTGGTAGCCGTTCGTTCCAAAAACGGCAGCCTCGCTGATGCCTGTGCAACCTCGTTCTGCAACATGCTCAAACTCCCCGGAGATGTTGAACGTGTAACAGAAGAAGCCGTACGCTTACAGCATCACGGTATAGAAGGCGTGTTTGCCCAATGCGGTGATAAAGTCAGCGTATGGGGTAAAATGGAACTCGCTGTTGTCTAACCGCAGCCTACGCACAACCCAATTTTTATTGCTGAATCTCGCATATCAACAAACCCTCGAGCATCATGGAAGTAACCGCTTCAACGTGGTACACTGCTCAAAAGAGGTGTTGATATGCGAGAAGCAGCAGTTATTTTCCCCCACCAACTTTTCCTGAATCATCCGGCAGTAGCGCCGAACCGCCCAGTTTTTTTAGTGGAAGAACAGCTAATGTTCGGCGACTTCCGCTGGCAAAGCAACTTCCACAAGCAAAAACTTATGCTGCACCGCGCCAGCCTGAAAGCGTATGAGCAGCGCCTTCAAGAACAGGGGTACGCAACAAGATACGTTGCCCATGCGCCATCACAGGACATGAACAACCTGTTTTCTGCCCTTGCAACAGAAAAAATCACGCACATTTTTCTTTCCGCGCCATCCGACTTTCTGCTGGAAAAACGCCTTGAACGACTCTGCCACTCCCAAAAAATATCTTTGACCTATCTTCCGACCCCAGCCTTTTTCCTTCAAAAAAACGCTGCAGAAGAACTGCTGGGCGATAAACCTCGCCAAGCATCTTTCTACTCTGCACAACGTAAAACCTTACAGGTACTGCTTCAGGAAAACGGCAAACCGGTTGGGGGAAAATGGTCTATGGACGCCCAGAATCGCTACGCATATGACGGGATAGTCCCCGTGCCTCCACCGCCGCCGGATGTTTCATCATCTTTTGCAACTGAGGCTCAGCAACATGTATCCGCGACCTATCCCGATGCTCTGGGGGTGGATGCGCCACTACTTTACCCGCACACCCATGAGCAGGCTGCGCAATGGCTTAATGATTTTATTGAACACAAACTGCCACACTTCGGCATTTATCAGGATGCCATACTGCACGACCATGACTTCCTGTTCCATGCACTCATTTCACCTGCCCTGAACATAGGGTTACTCAGTCCGCAACAGGTTCTTGAGGCAGTTCTTGAACGATGGGAAGAGAAAAATATTCCTCTTAATTCGATTGAAGGCTTTGTGCGACAACTTATCGGCTGGCGCGAATTCATGCACGCGACCTACTGCAAACTCGGAGTTCAGCAACGCACATCAAATTTTTTCAAACACACCCGCCCTATTCCGCAGTCCTTCTACAACGGAACTACGGGAATTGTTCCCGTGGATACATCAATCAAACGAGTCTTACAGCATGGATACTGTCACCATATCGAACGATTAATGGTTCTTGGTAATTTCATGCTACTTTGTGAATTTGATCCAACAGAAATCTACACGTGGTTTCTTGAACTGTTCATCGACGCATATGACTGGGTTATGGTTCCCAACGTTTACGGCATGAGCCAATACGCCGACGGCGGACTCATCACGACAAAACCATACGTCAGCAGCAGTAATTATGTACGCAAAATGAGCGATTTTCCGAAAGGAGAATGGTGTACAATATGGGACGGTTTGTACTGGCGTTTTATCTACACTCACTACGAACTGTTTGAAGGCAACAACCGCACTCGTCCTATGATTTGGGGACTGCAACGTATGGATGAAGAAAAGCTTAAACAGCACCTTTCAGCAGCCGAAAAATACCTTGCAACGCTTCCTCCGACTACTGACGGTTAGCAATAAAAATTCCGCACACAATCAGTACACCGGAAACAGCATGAACCCAAGTGATGGCTTCGCCTAAAATGAGCCATGCCTCTATACCACAAAACAAGGGAAGACTGTAATACACTATGGCGGACTTGGCAGGCCCGATTGAGGCAATGGCATAATTCCAGAATAAATATGCCATAAGGGATGCTCCGACTCCAATGTATACGATTGAACCAAGAACGTGCGGTGCAGGCATGGTTGGTGGTGCATATGTCCATTCCCATAACACCCACGGAACAAGCATAATCCAGCCAAGGACAAAGTTTGCTCCCAGATACGCCGTCGGCAGAAGAGTTACGGGCTTTCTACGCACAAGAACTGTGTACACTGCAAAAATAAGTGTTGCAAAAAGCATGAGAAGGTCACCCTCATTAAACTGCAGTTCCAACAACACGCCTAAATTACCACGTGTAGTCAATAGAACAACACCGCAGACAGAAAGGACAACCCCACAAAGCCGGGGCAGCGTCACGCGGTCATGCAAAAAAACATGAGCTAACGCGATAATGAAAACAGGCGAAAAAATAGCAATCAACGACAGGTTCAATGCTGTTGTTTTGTGCCCTGCAATGTAAATGAGCGTATTAAAGACCGTTACCCCCAAAAATGCTGTGGGAACAAGGTGAGTTACGCTTGCTACAAGCTCTTTTCGTTGTCGATACATACCAACCGCAGCAAAAGGAAGCAGCACAAGCATAGCTGTTGTCCAGCGGCAAAAGGCTAGCGTTACCGGAGCAATTTCTCCTGAAAGTCCACGGGCTACAATAAAGTTACCGGACCAGATCACTGTTGCCATCAACGCAAACAGCACACCACCATATCGGGCAATTTGTGGAGGAAGGTTCATTCTATTCTCATTTGTCAAACGGGTTAGCAGGCACAGACTTCATCTACTATGTGAGCGTGTTATATAAAGCAAGCCTATTCCATTACAGCTATCTATAGCCTACAAGCCTTTCCATTGAATCATTCGATTTGTTCAATCCATTCCGGTACGGTATCTAATCAAAAAATTTTCAGGAGTACCCATGGCACTTCGTACCATTGCACTTACACTTTTTGTCCTACTGCTTTCAACAGCTGCATTTGCTGAGAGCTATACACAGCTTGATACCGATGCTGTAAAGAAACTGCATTCAACGGAAGATGCTCGTTTTGTTGATGCCCGCAACCCTAATGCCTTTAACGGTTGGGCAATGCAGGGTGAAAAAAATTCTGGACACATTACAGGTGCCACCAACCTTGCAGCCTCATGGGTTACTCAAGACCTCCCCCGCACAGCTGAAGTAACAAAAGCAAAAAACCTTTCCTCTGCTCAAAACATAGTTGTGTACGGATACACCCTTGAAGAAGCAACAACGGTTGCTGACTGGCTCGTCGAACAAGAAATTCCGGCAACACGCATCGCTGTGTACAAAGATGGATTTTCTGCATGGTCACAGGCGGGACTGCCAATAGAACGACTTCCTCACTATGATCGCATCGTTCCCGCCCAGTGGGTACAAAAGCGTATTGCAGAAAAAAACGTTCTTGTAGTCGAAGCTTCATGGGGTGAAGGGAAAGTTTACAACCAGAACCATATTCCGACAGCTGTGCACTTAAATACAGATCTTTTAGAGTCTGAGGATCGCAAGTGGAATTACCTTCCGGCTAAAGAGGTGCGCGCAAACCTTATGGCTTTAGGGATTACCGCAGACACTCCTGTCGTTCTTTATGGTGAAGCCGGAATCGATGCTGCCCGAGCTGCAGTCGCAATGCTCTGGGTAGGTGTAAAAGATGTTCGAATTCTCAACGGCGGACTGCACGCTTGGAAGGAAGCAGGATTCAAAGTAGACCGTACTGCTGTAGACCCTAAGCCGGTAACAGACTTTGGGGCAGCAACGCCGAATTTGAACCTGATCATCGGAATGAAAGATGCTAAAAGAATGTTAAACGACGACAACGCCGAACTTGTTTCTATTCGCACCTGGGCTGAATATATTGGAGAAACAACCGGATATTCCTACATCAAGCCAAAGGGACGCATTAAAGGTGCAATGTGGGGGCATGCCGGTAAAGATTCTTACAACATGGATGACTTCCGTAATCCCGATAACACCATGCGCGATTACCATGAAATTGCTGCATTCTGGAAAGAGTGGAATATTACACCGGAAAAAGAAGTGGCCTTTTATTGCGGTACCGGCTGGCGTGCCAGTGAAGCGCTTCTGTATGCACAAGCTATGGGATTTACAAAAGCCCACTTATACGATGACGGCTGGCATGTTTGGAGTATGAACCCTGCCAACCCTACCGCCTCCGGCACTCCTGCAAAATAGAAATATTCTATCAACAACAAAGTTTTTGCTTTTGTACTCAATTTGAAAAGCAAAGATTGCCCTGCTTACCATGATGCGAGCAGGGCTTTTTTTTAACCATAGATAGACAAACAAAACGGCTCATATTTAGTCAACCAACTGTAATTTATTTTTACTAATAAAACCGGATAATAAAAGACAAACTGCACGCTTATTAAATTTTATTTACCGAATAATTAAAAACATTAAACTATACTATCTGAAAAACACTCCCTATAACGACCTTAACACATTCACCAAAAATGAGGTCGCCATGAACCATCCGAAAACTATCATTCGAGTCGCTGATCTTCCTACTCCTACCGCCGGTCTTGCTCTTGGTATCGCCAGCCTTGGCTGGTGTTGGGAAAATGCAGCACCATTTCAAGGGTACGCACAATTAACTGGAGCAGGGATTGCTGCTGTTTTGTTAATTGCCTTACTTGCTCGTTTTGTTTTCTACCCTAAAACGTTGCTTAACGATCTTGCACATCCTGTTGTTGGCAGCGTGGCGCCGACATTCGCAATGGCAACTATGGTTATCTCCAACTCTGTTTCAAAATTTGCTCCGTTAGCAGGTGAAGCGCTCTGGCTCGCCGCTGTCGGAATTCACCTTATTTTCCTTGCATTCTTCATCTTCCATCAGCTGAACGACTTCTCTTTGCAGAAAATGGTTCCTAGCTGGTTTGTTCCACCGGTTGGTATTATTGTAGCGAACGTAAGCTTTGCAGGGACACATTTTTACGCTTTTGCGACATTACTGCTGTACTTCGGCATGGTTGCATACGCTATCATGCTGCCGATCATGATCTACCGTCTCATGTTCTGTAATGAAATTGTAGACGCAGCAAAGCCGACTATTGCGATTATGGCTGCACCTGCAAGCCTCTCTCTTGCAGGCTACCTGTCCATGACAAACACACCTTCTGCTCTTATTGTAGCAGTACTTCTCGGCATTGCAGTACTCATGACCTTTGTACTTTACGTATCATTTACCAAACTCCTGCGCCTTCCATTCAGTCCGGCATACGCAGCGTTCACTTTCCCGCTCGTAATCGGCTCCACTGCACTTTACAAGTCCAGTGCATGGATGCAGGCACAGGGTTGGCAGCAGGAAATCGTACAGCAGGTAGCAAGCCTTGCAACCATGGAACTTTACATTGCCACAACAATTGTAACCTACGTTGCAATCCGTTACGCACTCTTTTTCTTCCCGAAGGAAGCACTGTTTTCCTCCATCCGTAAAGAGCGCCTTGTAGCAGGTACAGTTTCTCATTAAATTTTCCCGCTCAGACAAAAATAGTGCTGAATATAAAGCTGTTACCGCTTACAGCATAACGGCACAGAAAAGGTCAAAATCCATCATGTTACGATGAAGGATTTTGACTTTTTCACCATATTGCCCACTAACAAAAGAACGGCTAATAACCATTCATTACCCTTTTCACATATACAAAGGGTACAGCGTGTAACACCCTGCCGCACCATCGGCATCATGTTTGTTACGATCAAGAGGGCAATATGAACTTTTTCAAAAGAAATTTGGCGTGGATATTTCTGGCACTCAGTGTTTTTCTCTTTGTCAGATACCACATGGTCGGCTCCTATATCGACGAAAACGGCTTCCTCATTGAACCGTTTTATTTAATCCCGTTATCGTGGCTCTGCTTTTTTGCAAGCATGTTCTGCTTTATTCTTAAATTTACACGCAGAAAAAAGAACCGCCGCACACGATAACCAAGCACAACTTTTTGATATTCATCACAGCAAAAGCCTCGTATCTACCTGTTACCGATGTGAGCAACAGATGCATCAGGAGACAGGTACGATGCAAAACTTCTATGTGGTTTATGTGAGCACTGTTATCTAGTCCCGACAGTGTGCACTTTATAGCCGGAGCCGCCATACTGATAATTCATTATGGCGGCTCTTTTCTTTTGCTGTACTGCCATGTGTTGACTTTACGTTAGGACTCCATATTATGACGGCTTCTGCAAACATAACCTCTTAGTGAAAGGTATTTACGTTATGCGTACCCTTACAGAATGCGAAAGCACTATTAAGAATGTACTTCAAGACAGCCCTTACTGCGAAAAATACATCTGGGACACGGAATCTACGACCTCACCGGAACACAATGCAGAATTGAACCGTGCCGATGGTTTAGCCATGACACTCTTTCTTGCTGAAATTCTTCAAGACAACAATGCCCCTTGTGTTGAAGAAGTAATTGGCCTGCTGGAAGAATTTATCCAAGAAAGTACTGCGACGGAAAAAACAACACTGTTAGATGAGTTGCGTAACTCCCTAAACAACGCCTGCTAGTTTATTTTACGCCTTATCCAGCATAGTATCGACTACCGCAAACCCAGCTACTTCGAATCTGTATCCGTTGACTTGCATTTTTTCAGCCCTTATTATGCAGGTTCACTCATAAACCACAGAGCTCCTTAGCTCTTAGCATAAAGCGAGAAGACACATGAACGGATGCCGTCGATGTAATGATAACAAAATGTTAAACTACTACTGTGAAAAATGCGGTATGCTTGGCTTTTCAAAAGGCCCTAACGGAGCCTGGGTAGCCAACACCGGCGATGTCGTAAAAGTTGTTCAGGCTGGCGGAATTAAAAACGGCTGCCCTAAATGTGGTAGCAAAGTAACCGAGCGCGAAGAAGATTTCTGCGTTTGGTGTAAGCCAGAAGAAGAAAACTAGTTTTTTTATAAAAAAGCCCCGCTTAGAATTTTCTAAGCGGGGCTTTTTCATGGGCAAGTTGAATACATATGTTTTTTCTGCTGAAGATTGTCTTTCCCTTCTGAAAAAATTATATTTTCACGTATGAAAACGAAACTCCCCGTACTTTTGGTGGATGCATTCACCACCGTTCCAGGCAAAGGAAATCGTGCAGGCGTAGTCCTTGACGCAAGCGGGCTAAGTGAAGCCGAGATGCAGGCAGTCGCTGCGTTAGTCAACGTGTCCGAAACCGCATTTATGATTCCCACACCGAGTGCGGACGACTATGAGCTACAGGTTCGTTACTTTACGCCGACAACAGAAGTGCCCACCTGCGGTCATGCTACTGTAGGATCACACTACGCACGTGCTAAAGCTCTAAAGCTGGCAGACGTCACGGTGTTCGCAAAAATCGGAGCAGGTATCCTGCCAGTAGACATTATAGGCTCCGGTGAAGATATGAAAGTCGTTATGACTCAAGGCGATGTGGTATTCACCCCACCCTATGACAAAAAGATGTCCAATAAAATTCTCACAGCCCTGGGCTTAACTGAAGCCGACTTGCTGCCCGAGCTTCCAATACAGGAAGTCTCAACCGGACATTCCAAGGTGATGATTCCTATCAGATCCGCAAGCAAACTGAACGCATTAACCCCGAATATGGATGCCCTTGTCGAATGCAGCCGAGCCACAACCTGCAACGGTTATTTTGTATTCACCATTAATGAAGAAAAAGACACAAACTTGACTGACGGCAGAATGTTTTCCCCAGCGATCGGCATTGATGAAGATCCGGTAACTGGAAATGCAAACGGCCCCTGTGGTGCATATTTATCGAAGTATGGCAAACTACCAGCAACGGACATTTTTACGTATAAAGGCAGGCAGGGTGTTGCTATGGGCAAGGAAGGGGTTATCGAAGTTACGGTTCATCGTACAAACGGACAGCCTACAAAAGTTCAAGTCGGTGGCATGGCTGTTGAAGCTGGCCGGATAGATATCGAGTTGGATGTATCTTCTGATGGCTCGGTACATGCAAAGAAAATGTAGCTAGTTCGAAACCAGCTCGGAATATTAGAACATGTAATTTGCATTTCACTAACGCTGATATGTAATACACTGGAACAATATTTCATCCATCCCCGGTTTGCTTAGCTCTCAGGGGCTTTTTTTTAAGCGATTCGGTAAACGCTCTGCGTTAAGCAGAACTTTCACGACTGAAAACACGTGCCTTTTACTACCTGAAAAATCCTCCAGCCTTTCATCCGCACCGTTAAGAAGATAATCAATGTAATGCGGATTGCAGATGTTTTTTACGGTAATGAATGCTATTATGAATCCTGTTTTTTAGGGCAACCTATAGGATATTTTCCCCTTTCTGTAGACACACAGGATGTTCGAGATGATGCGTTTACTGATCATAATGTACTCTTTTGTCTTTCTACTTTTGCCGGTTGTCGCGGCCGGACAAGAAACAGACACGTCAACCAATATCGCTGATTTTGAACGGGTGCGTATTCTTGCAATTCTTGAAGATGAAGAAAACACCTTGCGTCAGGCTGATATGGCAAGACTTGAAGAGATTATTGATGAATTAAAATCGCTTAATGAACTCTATCGTCAAATTATCCTCAGCCAAGGAATAGCCGGAACCACACCAATGGTTCTTCGAGAATTCTATGCCCACTTATCAACCATCACAAATAGAAGTACGGATCTAGCCAATACTCTCAAGGATCTCCAAGGAGAAATTGAGATCAGGCTCGAAAGTTTAAGCAATGCAACTCAAAAGCTTACTCCCGACGATATTGGTATTTTATCTCCTGAAGTTGCAAAAAACTACAACGCCTACCTTGTAAAACTAAAAGAATTACAAAAAGCGTTGCAGGTTCAAGCTGTTCAAATAGAAAAAGAACTCAAGTTTGCCGAGAAGGTTGAAAAAAAATCTTCTATACTCCTCAAACGAATGGAACAGGAACTACCCTCGAGATGGGAATCATATTTCTTTTCAGGCAAAGCACCGTTGTTTTCCAAAGAGTTCTGGTCAGGTTCATTCTCGTTGTCCCACTGGCTTTCGCTACGCGTTCCTATTTGGCAAAAACGCCTTCTGACTGCCGCTGATGACCCCGCAGATAAGATATTCTATCTACTCACACTCTTTATACTCTTTTCAGCTGTCGGATTGTTTATTGCCAAACACCTTTTCCTGACTGAAGACCAACTTCCTCAACGCCCATACTTTATTGCTGCGTCAGCAGTTATCAGCTCCGGCGCTTCCATTATGCTGACTAAATATTACTTCTACCCGCAGGTTACAGGGCTCATTGCAATATTAGGAGTGAGTATCTATAGCTTCGGCTCCATGTGGGCGGCCTATATACTCAGGCGCACATTTTCTGACTACATTCACCCTTCACGTACTCCGCTGACGTGGCTCTTTGCAATCGGTGGATTCACACTTGTAGCCGGCATGCCGGAACAAATGATTATCCCTGTATGGCTGGTGCTTATTTTTATTATTACCGCAGTTATGAAACGAAGAATGATTCCTTTCGCCCGCAAACTTAAAAAAACTATATGGTTCTGGGCACTGCTTGCGACAGCCATAGCCGCCATTTTAGGATACGGACGTCTTGCAGTACTCGGCGGAATGATCATCTTCTCCGGCTATTATATATACACAATCGGCATGGCTGGAACCTGTCTTGCTAAATATGGAATTTCTCACCTTCCGGATACAGGAGTCTATCCATTTTTGAGAGCCTTAATGCTCGGCGTGCTCTCCCCCATTATCTGGGCAATCTCCTTTGCACTGGCGGTATGGTGGCTCTATGACTTTTTCGGAGCAGGCGTATTTAAGGCTACAGGCTCATTTACCTTCAGCTGGAAAGGATTTTCACTTCAGCTCATCAGCGTTATCACTGTGATTGCATTATTTTTCCTCACTCGCACGGGTATTGCTGTTGTAGATACCTACTTACAACGTACAGGGAAAAAATGGCCTCGCAATAAACGTGGTACTATTCATTCACTCCAAAGCATTTCATCCTACACCTTCTGGGCACTTTTTGCGCTGTTCTCTCTTGGAATTTTAGGTGTAAATTTGACAAGTATCACTGTGATAGCCGGTGGTCTTTCCGTTGGTATCGGCTTTGGGATGCAGGCGATATTCAACAACTTCATCAGCGGATTAATTCTACTTTTCGGACGTTCCATCCAACAGGATGACATTATTCAAATAGGTGAGACATGGTGTACTGTGAAAAAAATTAATATCCGCACCACGGTTGTTGAAACCTTTGAAAACGCAGCAATCATTATCCCGAACTCTGAACTTATTGCTACACAGGTCACAAACTGGACAAAAGACAGTTCTGTACTTCGAAAAAGCCTTATCATCGGCGTTGCTTACGGTTCGGACACACGCCTTGTTGAGAAAACCCTGCTGGAAATAGCCACTGCACATCCTCGTGTGCTGGCAGTGCCTGAGCCGTGGGTTGAGTTCAGTAACTTTGGAAACAGTAGTCTGGAATTTGTCATGAGAGTATGGATTGATGACATTGATTACACACTGCGCACAATGTCTGACTTGCGTTTCAGCGTTGA
This sequence comes from Halodesulfovibrio sp., assembly GCF_015482765.1. Lineage (GTDB taxonomy): Bacteria > Desulfobacterota > Desulfovibrionia > Desulfovibrionales > Desulfovibrionaceae > Halodesulfovibrio. The sequence goes on along the minus strand of NZ_JADMLB010000024.1, from coordinate 56,399 downwards.
GACTGAATTCAAAAAGCTCAATATAGAAATTGCATTCCCGCAAATGGATCTACATATCCGCTCTGCAGAAGGACTTTCATCCGTTGAAACCCCATCATAAATAGTAAAGCGCCCCGTGCATGCACGGGGCGCTGTTAATTGTAAACTATACTTTATGATGAAGCCGTTTGCGCATGATGAACAACGCTACGATTGGAATAATCCCCGCAGCAACTCCCATTTGGGCAATGACCTCCGGCTTGCTGTTCCAGTCAAAAGAAATGAACTGCATAGCTATCGCACCTAGAATAAAGTACGTGAAGGTAAGTATGGATGCTGCGGTTCCGACATCTGAATCCACAGTTTCCAATATCATATGGTTACTTACCGGACGGCTTACACCGATGGAAAATGTCATCGCAAACATTGTCAGGGCAAATCCCACAGGGGTATCCCCGAAGAAATACAATGCTACGCTGGCAACCAGAATCCCTATCAATGAACACTGCAAAATATCACTTGAAGTCATATCGATACATAAGCGTGAACACAAAAAGGATCCAAGCATAAAGCCTAGCGCGTTAAAGCCAAAGAACATCGCGTATTGCTGCTCTGTGAGTCCGAACGAGAGAACATAGATATCAGCCGAGCCTGCAAGAAAGCCAAAAAAGCCAATTCCCATGAATGAAAAGGTAAAGCAGCAGACAGAAAACGGAACATTAGAAAGAACAGCTCCATAACGGGCAACAACTTTCCATACTGAACCTTGAACTTTCTCAAATTCCGGTTCCTTAAATGTTATTGTTCCGTACATTGCCAGTGATGCCAGCACAGCCTGACAGACAAAAATCCAATGCCATGATGCATACTCAAGGACAAAACTGCCTAAAAGAGGGGCGATCATTGGACACAACGGGATAATGACCCCGATGTAGGCTAGAACTTTTTGCCTTTCAACACCCGTGTACACATCCTTTGCTAAAGCCATAGACAGTGCAGAAGCAGAAGCTGCACCTGCGGCTTGAACAATACGTGCCGTTACCAACACCCATATGCCTTGAGATAGCGCGCAGAGCAAGCTGCCGACAATGTAGATGCAGATGCCTCCCAGCAATACGGGGCGCCTGCCTATTCTATCGGATAGCGGGCCGTAGATAAGCAGGAAAAAGCTGAAAAACACAAAAAACAAAACCAGCGACAAGTTCGCTGTTGCCAGAGGTATCCCCATCTGTTCCTGAATAATAGGCAACGCAGGAAGATACATATCCGTAGACAGCGCTGGAAATGCTGCCAAAAGCGTAATGAAAACAAAGTTAGACATATCTTTCCATGTACCCAAAGTTCAAGTTTCAGCTGAACAAAAGCCCTGCTCATCAGGACAAAAAAGATCAGCCTACAGTACCCGCTCATAAAGAGTACTGACGATTATTTCTCGTGCACAGACACCTTCTGTCAAAGAACAGCCGGCTATAAGCCGTATTTAACACAATACAGAAACACACCGACTCCAAGAGCAATACCTGTAAGTATGATTGCCCATGCAAGCCTAGTGTAAAACGAATTATTATACTTCATAGTTTTGCTCTTATTACCTAATGAAGCGCAGTTGTAATTTAAACAGACTATTTACGTAACATGTCTAGACATTTTTATTGATTCTCTCATACTTGCCACCAAACAATATGTACACTACAAAGGCTTCGTCTAAAAATATCTACGTATCACGACTGGCGTTATCCCAGTCTACGATGTTCTACGTTAAGATATGAAATTTTCTACGGGAGGGAATATGGATATTTCCACTTTTGATAAAGAGGTAAAGGCGGCGCTTGGAACTCTTCCTGAAGAGCCGATTAAATATGTTAAAGCTGTTGTGAGCACTGCTCAAAACTTCACTGAATTCTACTTCATTGATATTACATGGTATGACGGCGTAAACGAAACAACTACACAGCTTAAGCTCAACCGTGAAATCTCTTCTGAAGAAATTCAGGAAAAAATCCAAGGTGCTTTTGACTATGCAAAGCTTCAGGCACTGCTATAGCCACAAGACTTTATTGTTATTGCAACTACGATAAATTGCATTGAACATAAAAAGCCGGTTCCCGTTCTATTGGAAACCGGCTTTTTATATTTCTCTGTACTTTTCAGCAAGCAACAAAAAAGCTCCACCGAGTATCGATGGAGCCTTTCATGAGGACGACTTTCAAACTACACAAGCCGCGCCAATGCAACAGACTTGACGTTATCCTTAGCTATAACAGTCTCATAGCAAGCCGCTTCTTTGTGTAAACCTAAAAGCCGCCCTCGACGCTTGGTAAAATAAGTAGCCCTTCTTCTGTATTTCCTAACGCCTCATACTTTCCACACAGGTAAAAAAGTCCCACCAATGCAGAGGTAACAGCGTCTAATTCGTCATGAGTAATTTTTGGAAGTTGTGCAGAGTCTAATTTTTTACCGGTAGATGATACATTCTTCTTGTATCCTTCGCCGGGTTGCTGAAATTCACGATATTCAAAATCACCTGTCAAACCAAACTCTTTAAGTCCTTCGATAAGATCGCCAAGCCCCGCCTGTTTACGAGGAATAGAAAGCACATCCTGTGTTCCCCCCGGATACCCTTCAATAACCTCTACTCCGCATGCTTTAAACTTCTCAGCTAACGTGATTCCACGCTGTGTCAGCTTTTGCATACTCGGAATAAGACAGGGATAGACAGATATACCACGCTGTTTCAATAAACGCTCACATTCACGGGTAATGCCGAACTGTTCACGCATTGGGTCATCATCCCAAAACGATGTCCTGCCATGAGGGATTCCAAGAGGCGAATCGATTGAAACAAGAGTTGCTCCCGCAGAAAGCGCAGCATCGATCATTTCTTCATCTGTTTTTAATCTCTGCGTCTGCGCAACATTACCCCGAAGGACACAGTAGCCGGAACTTCGTTTTTCAGATGCCACAAGATCAATGCCGACTACGCAGGCTTCATCAAGCGCGCATTCTTTATTCAAGGTCTTAAAGGTTACAGACGGTACCGCAGCCCCTGCATATGATGATATATGAATACCTCCGGCATACTGTCTTCCCTTTTCAGCCCAACGAATCACGCTTGCCAAATTAGAAAAACGCACTGAAGAACGTACTGCCTCCGGCACAGCAAACTTCGAATACATCCTGCCCACACATGCATCCAACAACACTTTTTGCGCCTCAATATCTGCATGATTTCCCGTAATCATCCGCCGCAACGCAGCCTTATCGCCACGACGATATCTATGCCACAGTACCGCAGGAGATTCTGATGCGCGCAAACGCACAAGCCCTACCGCCTGCTCTATCGCCTGACGTCCTCCAGAAAAACCTACTCGTTTTGCGCAATACCGCAGATCAAGATGCACCGAGGGCAACAGCAAGTCCGGAAACCGTTTGTGGATAAACTTACAATCATGCAACGTGCCGTTAAAAGTAACTATGGCTTTGGCGCGAAATACCGCATCGCAAAACTCTGATGGATCTTCACCTTCAACAAAGACGTGGTACTCTGCGCCAAGAGACCATCCGATCATAGTAATTGAATCATAATAAAGACTCGAACCCGTCGTCTCTACTCGCACAAAGAGAACATCTTTTGGAAACGCCAAAGCAATCCGATAATGCTCTACCTTTGGCAACGCTTTGGCAAAAAATTCTGCATCACCGTTGGTAAATGCCGCACGAGAATCGTCCAACGCCGTATACCGAGCTAAACGCTTATCATCTGTATCCCGCGTCCAGTCAGTAACTCCCTGTGCCCAGAGAGCCTGCTCCTGACGTTTGCTGATACCTTTAATATGAAGAAAAGTATTTGTAATCATGATTACTGAACAAATAGGCTTATAATAAATTTGGTGCAGAGAGCTTTTTCAATGCAATAAAGATCATACATGAAAACACCGCCAAAATAGTTGCCAGAACAACGGCTCTGTCAAACTCACCGCTAAACACAGCATTGTAAATCTCAAGGGAAAGTGTATTTGTTTTACCAATAATATTACCGCCAAGCATCAAGGTAATACCCACTTCCCCCAATCCTCTCCCCAAAGCGAGAAACCAACCAGTGGCAATGCTTCGGCGAATATTGGGAAGTAAAACAAGCCAGAAGGTTTCCCAATCACTTTTTCCCAACACATGAGCAAGTTCAGCCAATCGACGAACATTGCCCCGCAAGGCTGTTTCAACAGATTTTACCATAAGCGGCAAGCCCGCAACAAATGAAGCTATGACGACCCCGCTGAAGCTGAAAACAATATCTACTGGAAGTGCCGTGCCGATTATTCCTGACCGCCCAAGAAGCATTAGCAGCACAAACCCTGTAGCGATGGGGGGAAACACGAGCGGCAACGTCACCATAAAATCGACAACGGAGCGCATCATACTTCGTTTACTCGTCAGATAAAATCCGAGCAGCACACCGCTGACAAGATGCAACACTCCCACAAGCGCTAACGTCTTGAACGTAAGAAACAAAGGAGCCGTTGTCTGCTGCTCGGATAAAATTGCAAAAAAATCCATGCAGATTACAGCCCGTGGTTGTGAATAATCGCCTGTGCCTGAGGCGTATTCAAAAATTTCAGAAAAGCCTGCTGTTCGCTTTTCTGGGCTGGATTATTAAGAACTCCGACCACAATGGAAATCGGCGAGTACAAAGACTCATCCAGTACAACATATCCACCCAGTTTATCTGCGACGTTAAGAGCATGGGTTAAATTTATGAACCCCATATCCACTTCATTTGTGGCAATGTATGAAAAAACTTGGGGCACTGTTGATACTTCTACAAGCTTAGGCTGAATATTCGGCAATCTTCCACTTGAGGACAAAAACTCGCGTGCTGCCTTTCCATAAATAGCTTTCTTTCCATCAGGGAGTGCTATGCGTTCTGTTTTACTGTTGTCCAAGTCGGCTACGGCTTTTGCATTAGATAATTTAGAAAAAGCTAAAACAAGCTTACCACGTCCTAGCTCCTGCATCGTAGCCATTGGCAACTGTGCCTTTTTCAAAAATCGCACATCTCCCAACACCAAACCAACTTTATCTCCCTGCTTTGCCAGCGTTGTCACCCTCGCCATATTCCCGAAGATGAGATCTACTGAAGAACCTGTCTGCTTTGTGTAAGCAGCTGACAGAGCATTCACCATTTTTTTATAACCGGCACCGGAGGCAATTACGACATTGTCAGCCCAGCCGACCGTGACTGTTGAAACAAACAAAAAACACTCATCAAAAAAATTCGGACTACATTCATACTCAACACCTTCACATAGATGGCAATAAAAAAGGATAGCACTTTGCTGATTCTCTATGAAAAGAGTCCGTAGAACACAACATAGTCACGTAAACAAAATAAACCGTGACCTGATAATAGAAATAAAGCTTTCAGTGAATCAGATGTCATTCTCTGACTAAGTATTCAATCAATAACTATTTATATTTTCAAGATATTGGAAGCATAAACAGTAAACCCAATCTAACGCCTGCCCAATATTGCAGACAGGCCGCACTTCTGAGCAATGCACACTGTTCTGGTCTATTTTAACAGCGAATCTCTGACAACTGGTTGCTGTTTTGAGTCTCTTCAAAAAATAGTCTCACTTCAAAAGCAACACATATTTTATAGCTAGCAAGCACTCACAAGAGTACTGTGCTCACGACACATCGTGTCTAAACACCGTGACAGCGACGAGGGGGTGTTGTTTCCGGCGGGCATAGAGATATTGTTCCTGTGCTAAGGGCAACCACTACTACTCTTTCCGTTACCTCATGCGGCCAATAGAAACTCATTCGTCATCTGTGCAGAAGACCTCATCAACTCTTGGGGGGGCTGCACGTGCTCCACGTAGGCTCAAAGCACACCTCTACGGACAAGATACTCCAGCTTTTTCAAGAAACGTTGCTTGAAAAAACGTCCCCGTGTTGCTCTGCTACACAGAAACAATGTCTCTACGCCCTTCGGAAACAACACCTACCAGCTGTTACCACATGCCGCTTTTTGTCAGTTCAAATTAACTTTAGTTATGGAGACTGCTATGCCTATATGTGAACAAGTGAATGGATTTTTTATCCCAAGCGTTACTCTTATGGGAATCGGTGCACACAAGGAACTGCCTGCCAAGTTAAAAACACTTGGCGGAACAAAGCCGCTCCTCGTTACCGACAAAGGAATGACCGCCATCGGTATGACACAAAAGATTGTTGATCTACTGAAGGCAGATAACATTCCGTGCATTGTTTTTGATGAAACTGTTCCGAACCCCACAGACAAAAATGTGGCAGACGGATTGGCGGTATATCAAAAAGAACAGTGCGACTGTCTCATTACGTTAGGCGGCGGCAGTGCTCATGACTGCGGCAAAGGCATCGGGCTGGTAAGCACAAACGGCGGCACGATTCACGATTATGAAGGGCTGGATAAATCTGAAAAAGGTATGCCACCTTTTATCGCCGTGAATACTACTGCAGGTACTGCATCAGAAATGACACGCTGCTGTGTTATTACCAACACATCACGTAAGGTAAAAATGGCCATCATAGACTGGCACGTAACACCCGCCGTTGCTCTTGATGACCCGTTGCTGATGCTGGGAATGCCGCCTGCACTTACTGCTGCAACAGGTATGGATGCCTTAACGCATGCAGTTGAAGCATATGTTTCCATTGCTTCAACACCGTTGACTGACGCCTGTGCTGAAAAAGCTATTAAACTTGTAGCCAAGCATTTACGTGCAGCTGTGGCAAATGGACAAGATATCCATGCCCGTGAAGGTATGTGTTATGCCCAATATCTTGCAGGCATGGCATTTAACAACGCCAGCGTAGGACATGTTCACGCCATGGCACATCAGTTGGGCGGCTACTATAATCTCCCGCATGGAGAATGCAATGCTATCCTTCTTCCATATGTTGAAGAAGAAAATATGATCGCAAAAATGGATCGTTTTGCAGAAATGGCAAGCTGGATGGGAGAAGATACAACAGAAGACAGCACCCGTGATGCAGCTAAAAAATTCATGAAGGCTGTACGCGCGCTTTCTAAAGATGTCGGAATCCCGAACGGGCTTAAAGAATTAGGCAAGCGTTACGGTAAAGACGTAAAGAATGAAGATATTCCGATCATGACAGAAAACGCACAGAAAGATGCGTGCGTGTTAACTAACCCTCGTTCTCTTTCCGATGAAGACGTCATGCGGATTTATGAAGCAGCAATGTAATGCCCTCAAACACAAAAGTATCCCCTTGGACTGCCGACAAACACTTTTCTGCTATAGTTCATGACGCTACGCAGAAGCCATACGTTGTTTATATGAAACACACAGACTGACCTGTGTACCTCCCTGACAACTCGTATGGTCCGTTTGCTCATCAGTCCGCTTAGCTTTTGTGCATCCCTCAATAGACCAGATGCCCCCTCCTCAGACTCCGAGGAGGGGGCAAAAGGCTACAGGAGGAAATACACGTAGCCATTACGGAACTGGGGTCAATATATCTAGTAACCACGTTTGTAGTTATTCAATATCCAGTTAACGATGTTTATGAAAAAGACATCACATATTCTGCAACCATCAGGTAACTTACTGTTTTTTTAAATCACTAAAAATTTGAGTAAACCTATAGTCTTTTTCTAGAAAATCTTATTTGTAATAAAATCTATTAGTAACCAGCTTAAACCTAATAGTAAAAAGAGTAAGGCAATTTTTCCGTACGCATTTTTACAGGCTACTAACTCTACACGACGTGTTCCATCATCCACTGATTTAACAGTATAGTACCGAGGTTTCTCAGCTTCTATAGCGAACACAGCAAGCCCCCCGGCAACAATTGTGGATTCTGAAAGCACCATATGGGTGAATTTTCGCTGTTCGTTTTTCTCGACATCCACAAAGGTGTATGTACGGAATCGCTCATTTTCTGCCCGCTCTACTTCGGTGTCGACTTCAAGCTCTGACAGCATTTGTACATCATTCATGTGGTTACTCCTTTACAATCAGTACTGGACAATCGCTGCTGTAAACCAATTTATGTACAACCCCGCCGACAAGAAGATGAGAAAGCTTGCTGCGAGCACCTGCACCAATCACAATCAATCCGGCTTTATTCTGCTTTGCTTCTTCTACCAGCACCTGATGGGCAGGATTGCCATATCGCACAGCCACATCAAATTCCCGCAGATCATGCGCGTCGGCGATTCCTTTTATTGCTTCGACTGTAATCTCTGTTTTTTCAACAACAGAGCGCTCCACAACCGGAGAAATGCTAAAGGCTTCCATATCCATTTCGTAGGCAATTCCGGCAGTCAGTACTGCGCCATACCGTTCTGCTAAAGCACATGCTTCCTGTGCTGCTGCATTTGCTTCCGCACTGCCGTCATACGCAACAAAAACACGTTCCAGGGAGAGTTCCTGATTCCCTGTAACGACCAGCAAGTCGCTGTCTGTCTGCCGAATCACAGCATCTGCAACAGAACCGATGACAATTGACTGAAGCAACTGTGACGCATGTGTTCCCAACGCAACCACATCTGCCTCAAGATTCTCTATGTGCTCTATCAGCACCTCGGTTGGATTCCCTATGCAAAAGTGGCCACGGACGTGAACGCCATCGGCTTCACACTCCTTCACAGCAGTGTTAAGAGCGCTACGAATGTTATCGTACATATCGTACAGAACGTTTGTATCTCCTTGAATGCGCAGATCACCCTGATATTCAGGACAAACCGTCACTATATCGACCATGGAGTTTTCAGATCGGGCAAAGCGTGCCGCCTGCCGGACTATTTCCATTGAAGTTTCTGCGCCGTCAAAAGCTACAAGCATTCTTTTATACATTCGTAACGCCCTTTATGCTTAGGTTCTCATTACTGCTATGCGTTGGAATTGGCTGCCAGTTCCATTTTCCGTTCCTGCCTGCGTCCCATAACCATTGATTTAAGGATAATGAATGCCCCGACACCAAGAGCAAAACACATAAGACCGAAGCTGGTTTTGCTCATACTGGAAATAAGGCTTGCATCCCAGTTAATGGCATCTAATTGTTTAAGATATTTTGGCATTGCAAGGCCGCGGCTGAAAGCTACGATTAGCATAATGGTCGCCATTACGTATTTGATTACATAATCTTTTACGTATGTTGTACCAATTGCGCCAAGCTGAACGCCGAAGAGTGAACCGGCAAGAATAATAAGGGTGAGGCGAATATCTACCATTCCGTAAAAAGCCCAAATAAGTGTACCGCCAAGCCCCATAACGAATGCCACAACAAGCTCAGTTGCTGAAGCCATCAGGCTGGACATACCGATAATGTAGATCATTCCCGGAACACCAGCGAAACCGCCAACAGCAATTGTAGCTGCAAGCAAACCGGCAGCAAGACCTACTGGTGCTGTAAACCAGAAAGAGATGCGAATGTTGCTGCCTTTAAAGTTAACCATAGGCCACAATTCAATGCTCTGAAGCTTTTTCGCAAGGTTGGTCACTTTCTCTTCACCACCGTTCCGTTTGGTATTGATGGCGTCTTTCATAACAAAACTGCCAACAGTAACCAGAACGAACACAAAGGCGAAGGATACGTAGAGGTTTGAACCCGCAGGTCCCCACTGCTCCAGAATCATTTTTTGTACCTGAATACCAATCTGAACACCTATTTCAGCAGAAACACCGACAATAAGCCCCATTTTGATATCTACCTGACCATACTTGTAACGCTTGAGTGCACCAACAAGAGCCTTAGGGAACTTGTGACACATGTTACTGGCAACGGCCACAGGTCCCGGAACCCCGAGGCTCATCATACCCGGAGTGAGAACAAAGGCACCGCCGGAACCGATAAATCCGCTGACCAATCCACCGACAAAGCCGACAAAAAAGAGAAAAAGAACACCCGCCAAAGACAGGTCAACAAAACGAGCACCATCTAACAATACGTCATGCATAATATATCTCCTACCTGCACTATCCTGCTACGCTTTCAGAGTAGCGCGGCTTCGGGTGTCCTTACGTTGGGTTTTCTCTGCTTTATCAGACTTACGTCCTGCGCTTGAGGAAGCTTCTATTCCCAAAGCGGTCCAGACGTTGCTGGCAAAGTTGCCATGAACATAGGAAAATAAAAATACGGTTGAAACAGGCAACAGGCAGTATGCACCACCTTTTGCGTACAGTTCCACCATAGGATCTGCGAATTTAAATACTGCCGCGTACAAGCTGATGCTTGCTGCGCCGAACAGAAGGGCGTGTAATTTTGCCTTTTTCTTTTTATCCTGAGCGGTTTTCATTTTTACTCCTTCTTCTTCCTGCTGTAGAACCTTACACTCGTAGCTGAGGTCTTTTTTGAGCTTTTTTAGAAGCCCGTTCGGTTGCCCGCTTTTCCTCCTGCCCGTTGACGATGCGACTAGCCATCTCACTATCGCCACTCTCGGCATACACGACTGCTACAAAGAGCCTTTCTAACGTCTTAAACAGATTCACAACGCCCTCCTTTTTCAAGCGCAGTTCTCTGCGTTACTCAGCATCTCCCCATGCTAAGTAGTCGTCATAAAAAAATACGGCACATCTATGTGTAATTGAGCCGGCTTGCACTCTTCACACCGGAGAAGCACAAACTCTACCTCTCGTGTTTCATTACAAATTCTTCGTACTGCCTCATTAAAGCCCTCAAACACAACAATTTGCCTAGCATTAATTGACTGCTGAACACCTGGTAGTTTTGCCACCTCCTCGCTGAAAATTTGTTTAAAAGAACGGTTTGATACCTCAAGAAATCGCTTGCCCAGCTTTTCTGAGCGTGCTCTGCCAAGCACGCAGGTAAACAGCAGTTCGCAATGCAAACGTATTGCTACGGGCAATGCAGCCCGAATAACCTGCCGTTCTGCCGGCTCGCCATCATAGGCAACAATGATCTTCTTCTGTTTCTCATGTGCCTGCATGATCTCGAGAGCTGTGTCCTGTTCCCCTGCTTCTGCAAATGCAGCCGCAGTGGCTACAGACTCCAACATTTTCATTATCTTCATGAACTATCCCACCGTGTTCTTTATGAATCTTGCCTCGTTAAAAGCACCTTTCGTGCCAAACTGTAACACGCTGCTTTTAAAGGATTTATTCATCCAGTTGCATTTATGCCACTCATTCTTCCGCTTCAATATGCAGCGGTTACAATTAGAGCGCTGCAATATGCAGCAATCCATTTGCAACATCCGATTATTTTCACAAAAAAACGCTGCATATTGCAGCAACGGAATACATAGATTTAGTCGTATCAAACTGATATATTGTAAGAAACAAAAGGCGGGAAAAATGGGACTATTTAGCAGACCTGAGAACATTGACCCGATACCGGAACAGGTAACAACAACGCAGGAAGAGCTACGAAACGCAGTTGAAAAAGCCAAACTGCCGGAAAATGTGCGCCACATTGCGTTAGAAGAAATCACCAAGCTGGATAGAACAGACCCATCAGTAGCGGAGTTCGGGCTTGGTGTAACATATGTTGAATTACTACTCTCACTCCCGTGGACAAACTCCTCACAGGATAATCTTGAACTTGAGAACGCAGTCGCCGTTCTCAATCAGGAGCATTTCGGTCTTAACACCGTCAAACAACGTATTCTGGAATACCTTGCTTCCAACATCACCTGCCACATCAAAAAAAGTACCGTCCTTGTTGTGGATGATGAAGAAATTTCCCGAGACAACATGGCGTATTCTCTAAGTAAACTGTCATGTGAAGTTCTCGTTGCGTCCAATGGACTTGAAGCAGTTTCGATCTTAGAGGAACGTAATGTAGATTGCATTGTTACCGATCTTAAAATGCAAAAGATGGATGGGCTTGAGCTACTTAATTACGTTCAAGACGAATGGCCGGATACAAAACTCATTATTGTTACGGGGTATGCTACGGTAGATAATGCCATAGGGGCATTAAAGCAGGGAGCATTGCACTACCTGCCTAAACCCATCAATCTGGAAATTCTTCGAACAACGGTTCAAGAAATTTTAGAGCGCCAGAAACAGGCATGTTCAGTTTCCGGCCCCATTCTTTGCTTTTCAGGCCCTCCGGGTACAGGGAAAACTTCCATCGGCAAATCCGTTGCCAATGCTCTTTCCAGAAAATTTGTACGTCTTTCCCTTGCCGGTATGCGTGACGAAGCAGAACTGCGTGGCCACCGCCGTACCTATGTCGGCGCTATGGCAGGCAGGATTATCAGCGAGCTTAATAAATGCGGGGTAAACAACCCTGTGTTCATGCTGGATGAAGTCGACAAAATCGGTCAAGATTTCAGAGGAGACCCTGCTTCTGTTCTACTGGAAATTCTCGACCCTGAACAAAACAGACATTTCCTTGATTACTATCTGGACACGCCGTTTGATCTTTCGCGAGTCATGTTCATTACAACAGCAAATGTAGTTGAAAATCTACCCGCTCCTTTACGGGACAGAATGGAAATCATTCCTTTCTCCTGTTACACGCTCAATGAAAAGAAACAAATTGGGCTGGATTACCTTGCGCCACGGCAACTCCGTACACTTGGTTACTCCCAGAATGAAATTTCTTTTACACCGGAAGCCATGTCCAGCTTGATATCAGGCTATACCCGAGATGCAGGTCTGCGCAGTGTGAACAGAGAAATCGGTAACGTCTGCCGCAAAATCAATTTAGAAATCTTACAGCACACAAAAAAACCGCCAATATCCATTACCAGCGAAGACATCGTTTCTCTGCTTGGCTTTGAACGATATTCATTTGAAGCTGCAACAGCGCAGCCGCTTATCGGTGTGACAACAGGATTGGTCTGGAGCGAATACGGCGGGCAGCTCATTTACATCGAAACAGCCAAAATGAAAGGAACCGGACAGTTACTCATGACCGGATCACTGGGAGATATTCTAAAAGAATCGGCCCAGACTGCTTTGAGCTTTATACGAAGCAACGCTAAAACGTTTTCCATTGATGAAAACATTTTTGAGCAAATTGACATCCACGTGCATATCCCTGCCGGAGATATTTCAAAAGATGGTGCTTCTGCAGGTGTTACGATTGCTATGGCGCTGCTATCACTGCTTACTAAACGACCGGCACGCCGAGATGTCGCAATGACAGGCGAATTCACACTCAGTGGCCGAATCCTTCCGGTTGGTGGGTTACGTGAAAAAATTCTGGCAGCTCAGCAAGCCGGTGTGCGCATGATACTGCTTCCTGAACGAAACAAATTGGAAGTACAGGTTATGAATGAGGAAGTACGCAGCGCAGCAGAATTACGCTTTATCTCATCCATCAATGAAGTTGTAGAACACGTTCTGCTTCCGGCTGAATAGACATAAAATTCCAATACAAGTAACGCGAGTAAAAAAGACGCTGTGTCATATGACACAACGTCTTTTTTTACCAACCAATTCTATAACTGAACAGATACTGCTAGCCATCAAGTCCAAGACGTTTCATCTTTCTCCACAGCGAGCCTCTGTTCAACCCGAGCAGCTCAGCTGCACGGCTTTTATTTCCATCAGTCTGCTCCAGAACCCAACGCAGATACCGCCGTTCATTGTCCTCAAGCGACACCACGTCATCAAATTCAATAGGCGGATTCGGCACTGTTGAGGAAAGGAGCGAATCACCCCACAAGTCTGGAGGAAGCTGTGCCATACGAATAACGCGACCATTGCAAAGTACAACTGCGCGTTCCATTAAGTTTTCCAACTCACGAACGTTTCCGGGAAAGGCATATTTGCTTAACGTTGCGAGCACTTCGTCATCAATGTCGGTAATTTTCTTTTTAAAAACAGATGCAAATTTGTTCACAAAGAAGCTTGCCAACAATGGTATATCATCTTTTCGCTTTCGCAACGGAGGGACATCTAACGTTATGACATTCAACCTGTAATACAAATCTCGCCGAAACGTTCCGTGCTCTACCATACTCAACAGATCCCTGTTAGTGGCAGCTATTATGCGAACATCAACAGGCACCTCGATGGTTCCACCAACCCTGAGGAGTTTTCGGGTTTCCAATACACGCAGTAAATTTGCCTGCATGCTCAGAGGCATATCCCCTACTTCATCAAGAAAAAATGTTCCGTTATCTGCTGATTCAAGCAGACCTTTTTTGGCGGAATGCGCTCCGGTAAAAGCAGATTTTTCATGGCCGAAAAGTTCATTAGCAAGCAGCTCTTCATTAAACGAAGCGCAGTTAATAGCGAAAAAAAGGTTATTCCGCCTCGGACTTCCCATATGCAGTGCTTTGGCTACCAGCTCTTTTCCTGTTCCGGTTTCACCTTGGATTAATACAGTACATCCAACTGCTGCTACCTGATCGATTTGCCGCTTGAGAATATGTATCGGAGCACTGTGACCGACTATCCTATCTGATCCGGAAGAACCCAGCTGGTCTTTGAGCATAGCGACCTCTTCTTTAAGCCGCTTCTTCTCCAACGCTTTCTGCGTGAGCAGAGAAACCTCATCCAGACGTACAGGCTTAGCAAGATACTGAAACGCTCCCTTGCCCATTGCTTGAACCGCATTATCCACAGTCGCATATCCTGTCAGCACAATAACTTCTGTGTCAGGCGTTTTAGCTTTAATAATCCGCAGTAACTCCATCCCGCTGATATCAGGCATACGCATATCAGTCAGCACCACATCGTATTCTTCTGCCTCAATTGCCTTTCGGGCTAATGCCCCGTTTTCCACAGCAGTTACCGCAGCCCTCTGCTGCATAAGCACATGTGCAAGATTCTCTCTGGCTATCAGTTCATCTTCTGCTATCAAAATCTTTGCATTATTCATAACGCCCTGCATCTACTTTTAAGCCACCCACAAGCGTGTAACGACATGCCGGCAACTGCCCTGTTTGACGTTCTGTTTCAGGCGACACTTTCGTCATGTTGAACCAACGGTAAATCAATATAAAAACGAGATCCAACACCGAGTGTACTTTCTACCCGAATCTCTCCATCAAACTCTTCAATTATACCGTATGCTACTGATAATCCAAGCCCTGTGCCCTCTCCCACTTCCTTACGTGTAAAAAAGGGATCAAAAACTTTAGGCAAATCTGCATCGCTAATCCCCTTACCGGAATCCGTAACCACAAGTGTTACAGCCTCGTCTACCTGATCTTCTAACACGGTGATGGTAATAAAACCTGTAGGCTTATTCTTCATAGCTTGAATTGCATTAATAATAAGGTTGATTAAGACCTCGCCCATACGCTGAGGATCAAGCCGAACAAAAATCTCCTCCGGCACATCCACATCCAACGTCACACCGGAAGGAATCTGTGATGAAACAAGCCGTACTGCGTTTTCAACCACTCCTTTTAACGACACAGTTCGAATAGCCAAATCTGTACATCGTGCAAACTCCAACAACCCTCGCACGATATCCCGTGCCCGTGCTGTTTCGGTTTCAATATTATGCAGCAACTTTTTCGCAAATGGGTCAAACGAGTCTCCAAGCTCTCCCTGAAGAATCTGTGCTGAAGTGGATATGTTATTAAGCGGGTTGTTTACCTGATGTGCAATTCCGGCACTTAACGTACCTATTGATGACATTTTTTGCGCTTGAACAAGCTGTGCCTGTCTGTGCTCCAGTTCTGAAACCATACGATTAAAGGCAACTTGTACCTGCGCAATCTCATCCTCAATATTTCCCACATCGACCGGAGCAAAATTGCCTTGTGCAATCTGTGTTGTTGTTTCTTCTATCACCTTTAGAGGACTTACAATCCGCTTTGTTATGAAATAGAGCGTGCAAAGAAACAGAAACGACACAGTTAAAATTGAAAAAAGCAACTGCTTACGCAATTGCCTGTTAATCTGTAATATATTCTCCCGTTCTAATGTAGCGATACTTTGCGCTTTTGCTACCAGTTCCTGTCCAATTTCACGCAGCTTGATCACTTCTGTCTCAAGATTATGTCCCTGCTTCATAGAAACAGTATACATTGAGACAATTCGATCTCTGTATTCGCTGATTGTTTTTTTCAGCGTAATAATATTTTCAGTCATTGTTGCGTCAAAATTCATATCAGAATGACGATTAAGCAGCATAAGGGTATTTTCTATCTCAAGTAGCGCAAGTTCATAACTGCTCTGCTCACCATACAAAAGATAGTTTTTTTCCTGCCTGCGGAAGTTCAAAATAGAACTTTCAACGTCATCAATAAATTCAACAGAATAGGTTTTATCTTCAACAAGAAGCAACTGTTTGTATGAAAAAAGCGTCTGCCCTCCAAGGCAAATAGAAAGGATGAGAAACCCTGCAATAATCCGCTGTCGCACATTAAGTCTCAGCATACATCCTCCTACTCAAAGCAACACAACACATTGAATTTATTATATCAGACTCACCAATCTTATTGTGATTTTTAGCACAAAGTCAAGTTGCAAAGAAAAAAATCAACATTTTCAGTTAGTTTGAAAGGCCAACTTTCATACTCAAGCTATTACCGAACGATGTGTAGACTCTACCACCCTAGTCTACAATTGCCCTTTTCTACAAAAATTACCCTTTTCATAACCTGCAATTCTGTAGTTTTTCTTGTTGACCAAAAAACACATTGCGTCTTCGCAAATAGAATAGAGCAATTAGTACAACGACAATACATATAAGTGAGTACGTATCTGTATTGTTACGTGCACAAATCTGTTGAAAAATAGACTAAAAAAAACAAACAGATACAACTTACTATAAAAAAAAAGAAAATACGTTGCTCACATTACATAAAATAATTAAAAGAGCCTCTTAAGGAGTACTTATGAAAAGATTAGTCACACTCTGCCTTATTGCTATGTTAACCGCCTTTACTGCTGGTTGTGGTGCTCAACACCACCAGAAAGGCGTAGGCATTGAAGATGGTAAAAAACTTACCCCTGGTGTTGTACAGGCAAAAATTCGTAAAGGAATGAGCCAAGCAGACGTGATTCAAGCGTTAGGATCACCGAATATTGTTACACGCGACTCTTCAGGAAAAGAAACCTACATCTGGGATAAAGTAAGCTCTGCAAAAAGCTACTCAAACAGCCAAAACAGTTACTTTTTGATTATTGTTGGCGGCTCCGGTGGTGCAGGTGCAGTTACATCTTCTCAGAACACACTTACAGTAATCATCAAATTCGTTGAAGGATTCGCAGATGAAATCTCGTTCCATTCCAGCAAGTTCTAAGCTATTTTTCATAGCTCTTCTTTGCTTGACTCTCAGTGGTTGTATGGGGTCAGGGGGACCTCCTCCAATGCCTGACATGACACAGTTGCAGGTTCGCCAAATGCAAACACGCGAATACTCTGATGTCAGCAAAATGGAAGTGATTAAAGCTGTCCTTTCTGCTCTCATGGACGAAGGATATGCCATCCGAAGCACCGATAAAGACCTTGGTGTTGTTACTGCTGCAAAAGAAGTTTACGACCTCGACAGCAGTACTAAATTTGCTGCTGAGTTTAATCAGGGTGCAGGCTCCGGAACGTACCAGACTACAATGCGTTCTGAAGCTTCAACCATGATTAGAGAACGTGGAAAAAATATTCAGGTTCGAATCAGTATCGTTCAAAAAAGCGTAAGTAACACTGGTGGTAATATCTGGTCTCAACCAGTTTACGACTCTAAAATTTACCAAACCATTTTCTCTAAAGTCGGCAAAGCTGTCTTTCTTGAAAAAGAAAAAATTTAAGCATACTGCTTACCTTGTTTTATTAAAAAAGCCCCTTTCGCTGTAAGGGGCTTTTTTAATAGCATCTATTTCTTCTCACAGGTATGTCTGCGCAATCTTCCACGTACCTTCCGGTTACTGCTGCTCCACCTGCATACAAGTGCTCTTTTTTCTACTTTTTCTCGTTTTCCTGATATTCAATTATCATTTATAAACAGCACGGAGAACGTATTATAAGTGAAGTTTTCAATACCCGCCACGTAACCAACTCTATGAACAACATAAGGTGATACCGTGACTGAACTTCACTCTAAAAAAAGTGCTCTTCTTGCTGGTGCAACTGGTGCTGTCGGCTCCAAACTCCTTCATGAACTCTTACGTTCAAATAAATACTCTCGAATCATTATCCTCTCGCGCCGTGAACTTGATATCACTCTTCCACTCATTGAAGTTCAGTTGGTAAACTTTGACAACTTAGCCGACTCAAAAATAAACGGCCCGGTAGACGATGTCTTCTGCTGCCTTGGCACAACTAGAAAAAAAGCAGGATCATTAGAAGCATTTAAGCAGGTTGATCTCACCTATGTGGTTTCATTAGCAAGATTTTCCACCCGTCTAAACGCAGAAACGTTTTCAGTTATCAGCTCTCTGGGAGCAGATGCACAAAGCTCCAATGCCTACTTGAAAACTAAAGGAGAAATGGAACAATTTCTCACCACGCTTCAACTCCCAGCCCTCTATATATACCGGCCGTCGTTATTACATGGCGAACGCTCTGAGTTCAGACTACTTGAAAATATAGGGTACTGGACACTTACTCTTTTTTCACCACTATTTTTCGGAAAAATGGCTAAATACCGCCCTGTTGAAACAGAGCAGCTAGCACAAATGATGGTTGAAACCGCCCTACATTATTCTGATAAAAAGGCAGCACCTAACGTTACAATCTTTGAAAGTGACGAAATTCTCGCTCACGCAAACAATAAAAGTCATCTTTGAAAACAGGAGAACGTATGAACACAACCATACTTGTTTTTCTAACACTTTATATTGTGGCATTTCTTCTCATTCATCACGCTGTCACTACCGGAGAAGATTCATGATAATGGGGCACTACGTAACGGCTCTTATTCCGTATGCTTATGACAGCAACAGAAAAATTGCTCCGTTCTGGCTCTTTTTACTACTCCCTCAACTTGCTGACTTTCTTATGCTTGCCTTTGTGTTTATGGGATACGAATCCATCAGCCCCGAAAACTTCTTCAAGGTTTCATTTATGAACATGCAGGCAGAGATGCATTTCTCACACGACATACTTCCGCTAGCTCTTACGGCTGTTATTGTCAGTGCAATCGTCGGCCTCTTATTCAAAAGCAAACGTCTCTTTTTCATTGCACTGGGCTTAATGCTTCTCCACGAAGTATTGGATATGCTTGTCGGCTTTAAACACTTTCTGTCCCCAAATCATACTCAAGCCTTTGGGCTTGGCCTCTATAATACCATGCCGATTTTAGGGATAGCCTTTGAAACAATCTTTTGTATTCTCATCTTATCCTGGTACTTACGTAAGCGCGAGCGTCTTGGATACCCACTTAAAACCAGTGCTAAAATCATCCTATGGGGAACACTTGTTGGAACAACAATTGCCATGACATTGATTGCAAAAGTTCCACTGGCCAGCTTAATCAGTTTACAACTTGGTTAACCCATTCACCCAAAGACTATCATTATAAGGCATAGCTCACAGCTGTGCCTTCTCCTTAGACATTAGTGCCACCCTCTTCCCTATTCCCGCCTTTACGTCTCGAAAACTAGACCAATACAAAAGTTGTATAGATTATAACTCACAGACAACACACTGCAATATCAGTGTAACAAAGCTACCACATTCCCCCCGTAGAACCTTTTCAACAAAGACAATAACTCTTTTTGATAAGTTCATGAGGGAATGCAGTATGCAAAACGTTACACAAGTACAAATCAAAAAACAGATACCGGCCATTTCTACGGAAGGGCTGACCAAAGTGTATCCGAACGGCACACGTGCTGTGTCTAATGTGTCACTCACCGTGGCCTCCAATGAATTCATTTCCATCATCGGCTCTTCAGGTGCGGGCAAATCATCTCTTTTGCGATGCATGAACCGCCTTATACGTCCCACATCCGGAACTCTTGAACTCTTCGGAGAAGACATCACTGCTGTATCCGGAAAAAACATCAGAAAAGTACGTAGAAAAGTAGGCATGATCTTCCAGCAATTCCATCTGGTACGACGCCTTACAGTTCTCGAGAATGTACTGGTAGGACGCCTCCGTTTTAACAGCTCCTTGTTCAGCCAATGCTGTTCACTAGCCAGACATTTTAGCAACGATGAAAAAGAAACAGCATTTGAATGCCTGAAACAAGTGGGCATTGCCCACCTTGCTTTTCAACGTGCAGATACCCTTTCCGGTGGACAACAACAGCGTGTAGCCATTGCCCGTGCTCTTGCTCAGGAACCGGAAGTCTTTCTTGCTGATGAACCTATCGCCAGCCTTGATCCGCACAGCGCAGAAGTTGTGATGGATATTCTGCGTGAAATCCATGAGATCCGTAACATTCCAGTGCTTGTTAACTTACACCACATCGACTTTGCCACCAGATACGGCAAACGCATTGTAGGTATGCGCCACGGTGAAGTTATCCACGATGTTCTCCCACAGAACCTTGATGATGACATGATCACCGAAATTTACGGCGCACGAATCAACGAGGCTAAAGGCGAGCTTGCTGCTTGCGCTTAGCTTAAACCAAATAAGACGTCTTGTTTTTACACTAAAAAAATGGAGAACAGTATGTTTCGTCGTTTAGTTATGAGTCTTGTTACTTTGTGTATGCTTGTTTCAATTGCTTTGCCCGCCTTTGCAGCTCCATCGGAAGTATGGCCGACAAAAATACGTGTAGGCTTCATTCCTACAGAAGGTAATGCGGATATTAAAAAACGTTTTGCCCCGTTGACCGAACATCTTCACGAAGTACTCGGTATTGAAGTTGAAGCGTTCAGTGCATCAGACTACGCAGGCATCATTACTGCCATGACTCACAAACATATCGACTTTGCTTACTTCGGCCCTAAAAGTTACACAGAAGCTACTGAAAAAGCAGGTGCTCAGGCACTGGTCATGGAACTCAACAAGCAGGGACAGCCAGGCTACACAGGCATCATTATCGTCCGTAAAGATTCCGATATGAAAAAACTTTCCGACATTCAGGGAAAAGTTTTTGCTTTCACAGATCCTAACTCCACCTCCGGCTACCTTGTACCAAACGTTCTCTTTGCCCGTGACTTAAACGTTAAGCCTGAAGACTACTTCAAACAGGTTAAATTCTCCGGTTCTCACGGCGCATCCATCCTTGCTGTAAAAAACAAAGGTGTTGAAGTAGCCGCTACAAACAACATCGACCTCGACCGTATGATTGAAAAAGGTCAGGTTTCCATGAACGACTTCCGAATCCTCTGGCGTTCCGAGCTTATTCCAGGAGCTCCAATGGCTGCACGCCGCGATCTTCCAGAAAGCCTTAAAGCAGCATTTGCCGGAGCAATGCTCATGTTCAACGCAAACAAAGCCGGTATCAATAAGCTGCAAAACGGTGGCTACCAGTTCACCACTGACACTACTTACGACATTATCCGCTACCTTAAGCGTCTTAAAAAAGAACTCGCTGCAAAATAAGTAATACAAATTAGGGTGAACCTGCAGACTGCTCTCCTTCGGTTCAGCAATTCTGGCTGAAGGAGTCGTAGATGCAAGACTCCAAAAGATACTCATAGATAGTACATAGGAAAAGTTGAGCCACAAGAGCACTGCCAACAATACTGAGCAGTTACTGGCAACCACTCGTACGTACATGAACTCAGTTATGCAGGTTTACCCTTATCTCAGATTTTTACGTAATAGAGGAAATTCATGACAGATTTAACGCTTGCCCAACTCACACCACGAAAAACACCCAGCCAAAAGGCGGTTGTTACCATCGTGAGTGCGCTCATTATCGCTGTTCTCGCCATTACCTACGTATGGTGCGGCATTGATCCTATAAAATTGTACGAAAAACGTCAGAATGCCGCCGAATATCTTTTCGGACATGATGTTACTCAAAGCGATAAAGAAGCTGCCATGGAACAGGCAACCCGTCTGCCTGCAATCATAATTCGTCAAGAAGCTATGACAGAAGTACGCAACAGTATGAAGGCAGCAGGAAGCACAGATTTTACAGAGATGACTCGCAGAGGGAATGAGCTGGCTGAACAGCGTCTTGCATCAATTGATCAGCTTGAGCATCAGGCAATTGTTGAAGAAGAATATGCCCGCTTACTGGATGAAAAGCGCGGTGGCTTCTTTCCGCCGGAAATGAGAACTGGCCCTTTGCTTGAATACACAAAGGCTCTGGTTGAAACACTTGCTATCGCCATCTGGGGAACACTTTTCGCGTTCGTCGCTTCTATTCCGGCATCTATGTTTGCAGCACGCAACACACTTAAAATAATGATCCCGGGCAGCTCTCCAGTTCGAAAAAAGCTCCGCCACACAATTCAATTCTCTATGCGACGTCTCTTAGACTTCTGCCGAGGATTCAATGAATTTGTAATGGCTCTCATCTTTGTAGCGGTTATCGGCCTTGGACCATACGCAGGCGTGCTCGCCCTCGCCATTCACTCGTTCGGCATTCTCGGAAAAGTCTTCAGTGAAGGCATTGAAGCTATTGAACCGGGGCAGGTTGAAGCGGTTGAGGCTAGCGGATCAAGCTCTATTCAAACAATCGCGTTCTCAGTTCTGCCACAAATTATGCCGCTTGTAGCCAGCTACAGCCTGCTTCGCTTTGAAACAAATGTACGCAGCGCAACCATCCTTGGATTTGTCGGTGCAGGCGGTCTCGGCTTCCTGATATTCGATAAACTGAATGGATACCTTTATCGTGAAGTATGCACGATGATGATCATGGTCATTCTTATGGTTACCGTCATCGACTACCTCTGTGGCAAAATCCGCAGGCAGTTTGTGTAAAGCAAATTAGATGGATGCATCATGCGAATCAGCGTCAACCACAAACTGAATACGGTCTGCTGCCCACACACAGACTCCGTACTCGACCGGAGTACCGTCATGATCAACGTTAACGGACTCAACAACCATAACTGGAGCATGGCGCCTGAGCTTAAGAAGACGCACTTCTTCTGCTTCAGCACCTCTAGCCATAATTCGGGTAGATTTTCGAGTATAGTCGGCAATTCCGAATGCTTGAAAGGTAGCTGTAACGGAATGATTCTCTGCATAAACCTCAGCAAAATCCGGAAAACGTTCCTTCGGGAAATATTGCGTCGTATAGCACAGCGGATGTTTGTCCGCGCTGCCGACAGAACGCATTCGCACAAGCAGTGTGGTTGGGCGCAGACAAAGTGCCTTAGCTGCAACAAGGTCTGCCGGAACAGTATCATGTGTAAGCAGTTCCTCTGCGGGGCTCTTCTGCTGGCGAAGCAAATTCTCACGAAACCGAACCCTGCGGGCAAGGAAATAATCAAGTTTATCTCTACGGGCAAAGGCACCACGTCCTTGCTCAACTACAATAAGTTCTTTCCGAACAAGTTCAGCTATTGCCTGACGAACTGTATGACGATTTACGAAAAAACGCTCTGCAAGCTGCTTTTCAGTCGGGAGTTTCTCTCCGGCAGAATACACCCCGTCATACAACTCTTTTTCCAATACAGATTGAATTTGATGCCAAAGTGTAACGCCTTGAGCACGTACAAGCTTTTGCCGCTTATTACTGCTTTTCGCTTCTTTCACTACATCCACTCCTTTATGCGTAACGTTTCCATAAAACTGAACGGTACATGCAACACAAGGAGTTCACATGGCATTTTTGTTACAACAACTTGTAGAGTTATCTAGACAAGTTCAACTCAGTTGAGACGACAATGAACCAAACACATGTACAAGACAGACAACATTGGATGAGCGTGCTTGCACGCACATCATTTGCCAATATTCAAAAGGCATGGCGTGCGATGCCGGAGCAGCCCGAATACTCCCTTTTGCGTCAGCCGGAAACAGGACTGGTAATGATTCAGGCTCGTACAAACGGTAACGGTGCTCCTTTTAACATGGGAGAGATGACACTGACACGTTGCTCTGTAAGCATTCATAACGCCATCGGACACGCGTATATTGCAGGGCGTAACCCTGAACACGCAGAACTTGCGGCAATTTTTGACGGGCTGCTTCAACTTCCTGAGCACAATGCCCGACTTATGGAAACTGTTATCAACCCGATGGAAAAAAACATTGCTGAGCAGATAAAAACAAAAGCTAAGCAGGTTGCTTCCACCCGTGTTGACTTCTTCACAATGGTTCGCGGGGAGGACTAGTATGACACAGCAAATTCTTTCCGGCTTCAATTCGCCTGTTCATGATAGCCAACAATGGTACCGCATCGTTTTAGATGCCATGTCCAGACCGGGTAATGTATGTTTTCCAATTTCAACCGAGGCGTTTTCTCAAGCGCCAAGCCCTTGTAGCAAAACTGCTGCCTCCATCGCACTCACACTTTTTGATAACGACACGTCAATCTGGCTTCAAACATCAGACGAAAAACTTACCCATTGGCTTCAATTTCACTGCGGGTGCCCAATAACAACAGACAAAAACGCAGCAACGTTTGCTCTGATAACAGACGGTAACAGCCTGCCTGACCTGACGCAGTTCTCCATTGGCAGTTCAGAATTTCCTGACAGATCCACCACACTCGTCATTCAAGTTGAGTCTGTAACACATGGTGAGCCGGTAGAGTTCTCCGGCTCCGGCATTGCTACAACGAACAAGCTCAACATTTCAGGTCTTGATTCCAGCTTCTGGGAAACACAAAAAAACAACCGCAGCCTCTTTCCCCAAGGTTTTGATACCATTCTGGCAGCGCCTGACGGTGTTGTCTGCATTCCGCGCACCACAACTATTCGGAGACAGACACCATGTATGTAGCGGTTAAAGGTGGCGAAAAAGCCATTGCCAATGCGCACCAATATCTTGCCGCAGAACGACGCGGAGATACGGCACTCCCTGAACTCACAGTGTCGCAAATTAAGGAACAGATGCGCCTTGCAGTAGATCGAGTTATGACTGAAGGCTCCCTTTATGATCCAGAGCTTGCTGCGCTTGCGCTCAAACAGGCAAGAGGCGACAGCATTGAGGCTATTTTTCTGCTGCGTGCCTACCGAACAACGCTACCGCGTTTTTACACATCTGCCCCTATCAACACTTCAGTAATGCAGATAACCAGACGTATTTCTGCCGCGTTTAAAGATATGCCGGGTGGACAAATGCTGGGACCAACCTTCGATTACACTCATCGCCTTCTGGATTTCAGTCTTGCGGATGAAAATACAAAAAATAACGTAACACCACCAACCTGTAATGAAGATGTCCCTGCAACTTGCGATGAGACTCCACGAATTCTTGATTTTCTCCAAAACGATGAACTTGTTGAAGGGGTTGGAAGCGCTGAAAGTCATCAAGTTGGTGACATCACCCGTGAACCGCTTGAACTGCCAGCAGGCAGAGATATTCGCTTACAAAAACTGACTCGAGCAGACGAAGGATTTGTCCTTGCTATGGGCTATTCCACACAGCGCGGTTTCAAAAACTCAGGCGGCCACCCGTTTGCCGGAGAGATTCGCACTGGGGATGTCTCCATAGAAGTGACTCCGGAGGAGCTTGGGTTCCCAGTAACTATCGGCTCTATCACC
Organism: Halodesulfovibrio sp.; assembly: GCF_015482765.1. Lineage (GTDB taxonomy): Bacteria > Desulfobacterota > Desulfovibrionia > Desulfovibrionales > Desulfovibrionaceae > Halodesulfovibrio. The sequence goes on along the minus strand of NZ_JADMLB010000024.1, from coordinate 30,968 downwards.
GTTACAGAAAGTGAAATCGTCTCCATCTATGACGGCTCAGAAGAAACACCACCACAATTTTCTCGCGGATACGGCATCACCTTTGGAAGTGGAGAACGCAAAGCCATTTCAATGGCTCTTGTAGATCGCGCACTTCGATGCCGTGAACTGCAGGAAGACATTATTGCACCTGCACAGGATGAAGAATTTGTTCTTATGCACAGCGACAATATCGAAGCAACTGGCTTTGTAGAACACTTAAAGCTTCCTCACCATGTTGATTTCCAGAGTGAACTGGACATCTTACGTCGTTTACGAAGCAATTGGGCGAAATGCAAAGCCAAACGTGAAGAAATCGAACGCAACACCCAAAAAGAACAAAAAATTCGACAATCTGGAACCCCTGAAATCAAAGGGGCAGCATAATGAATCATACAATCAACACAACACAGAAAACAGCCAACGCCACCCCTCTTGAGACTGGCTACAATTTTGCGTTTTTAGATGAGCAAACCAAACGCATGGTACGCCGTGCAACATTAAAAGCAGTAGCTATTCCCGGCTATCAGGTACCTTTTGCCAGTCGGGAAATGCCGATGCCGTATGGCTGGGGTACTGGCGGTATTCAACTTACCGCCTCTATTATCGGACAACAGGACACACTCAAGGTTACAGATCAAGGAGCAGACGATACCACCAACGCTGTTTCTATTCGAAGTTTTTTCCAGCGCACCACCGGTGTAGCAACAACAGAAGAAACAAATAAAGCAACGCTAATCCAAACCAGACACCGTATCCCTGAACAGCCCCTCACAGAAGACCATATTCTTGTCTATCAGGTTCCTATTCCAGAACCATTGCGATGGATGGAGCCACGCGAAACCGAAACCCGTAAAATGCACGCACATGAAGAGTACGGAGTAATGCATGTCAAACTTTATGAAGATATTGCCCATCATGGCCATATTGCCACCAGTTTTGACTACCCAGTGCAGATTGCCGGCCGCTATATTATGAGTCCATCCCCGATTCCCAAATTCGACAACCCCAAAATGGACAACTGCCCTGCTCTACAGATTTTCGGTGCAGGACGTGAACAACGGATTTATGCCATTCCGCCATACACGAACGTTCATAGTCTTGACTTTGAAGATCATCCATTCTCTGTGCAAACATGGGATGAGGTCTGCGGACTCTGCGGAGCTGAAGACAGTTACCTTGATGAAATCATTCTCGATAACGAAGGGAACCGCATGTTCGTCTGCTCTGACAGCAACTACTGCCAGCAGCGTCTGAAAGCAGGCCATGCAGGTGCCATGACAGCGCCGCAAGGACAGCCCGCCGCAACACGTACCGAAAGCAACGAGGAAAACAATGCATAATCTTTGTTCTGCAACGCAAAATGTGGCTGCAATGCCTAAAAAGCTTTGGCAGCCTAAAGTTGAAACAGAAGAGCATCCACTTCTCACTGTTAATGGAGTCAGCAAATATTATGGTGACAGAGCAGGCTGTTTACATGTTTCGTTTGACCTGTACCCGGGAGAAATTGTCGGAATTGTCGGTGAATCCGGATCAGGGAAATCCACCTTGCTCAATTGCATATCCGGCCGATTAAGCCCTACTTACGGCTCAGTGAACTACCAGCAAGAAAATGGAGATCTGTGCAATGTTCATGAGGCACCAGAGCACTTGCGCCGCATGCTCATGCGAACTGAGTGGGGATATGTTCACCAGCATCCCCGTGACGGCTTACGCAACAACGTCAGCGCCGGTGCAAACATCGGTGAACGCCTCATGGGAGTTGGAATGCGACATTACGGAAACATTCGCTCCAAAGCTACCGACTGGCTTGAACGTGTAGAAATATCTAAAAATAGAATGGACGACCTTCCCCGTACATTCTCAGGCGGCATGCAGCAACGTCTGCAAATTGCTCGAAACCTTGTTTCCAACCCTCGTTTGATCTTCATGGATGAACCAACAGGCGGACTGGATGTTTCTGTTCAAGCACGTCTGCTTGATCTGCTTCGCGAGTTGGTTGCTGAAATGGGACTAGCGGTTGTCATTGTCACACACGATCTCGCAGTAGCTCGTATTCTGGCTCACAGACTTATGGTTATGCGCGGAGGACACGTTGTGGAATCCGGTCTTACAGACCAAGTTCTCGACGACCCTCACCACGAGTACACACAGTTACTCGTCTCCTCTATCCTGCAGGTTTAATGTCGCCCCACAAATTCAGTTAACCTTTTTGCCATAAAAATACAGGAAAATGACGTATGACTGTCATGATCGATGTACAAAACGTTTGTAAAAACTTTGTATTACATAATCAAAACGGAACCACCATATCTGTTTTTGAAAATATGTCGCTGCAAGTACACGCTGGAGAATGTGTCGCCCTCTACGGACAATCGGGTGCGGGTAAATCAACAATGCTTCGCTCACTTTATGCAAACTACAAACCCACTTCCGGAGCGATTAACATCCGGCACGGCGAACAACACATTGATATTGTCAGTGCGCCTCCGCGTAAAATCTTGGAAATGCGAAAATATACAATCGGATATGTAAGCCAGTTTCTCAGGGTTATCCCAAGAGTTTCTGCACTGAACATTGTTGCAGAAGCACGCAAAGACCTTACCGGAAATAGTGATGAGGCGTTAAAAAAAGCAGCGGTATTACTCGAACGTTTGAACATTCCTGAACGACTATGGAACGTTGCTCCGGCAACATTTTCAGGTGGAGAACAGCAGCGAGTGAATATTGCACGCGGCTTTGCGGTTGAATACCCGATACTGCTGCTGGATGAACCGACAGCATCACTGGATGCGGCAAACAGACAAATTGTAGTGGAATTAATTGAAGAAGCCAAAGCAAATGGTACAGCTGTTGTGGGCATCTTCCACGACGATGAAGTACGTAATGCTGTGGCAGACCGCGTGATTGATATGCAATCCATGGAGCACGCTGCATGACACAAGAAGTAATTTTTACAAATGCAAATGTCATCACCCCCCAAGGCACAATCCACGGAACGGTGGTGGTGAATGACGACGTAATTACACACATAGACGAAGGCAGATCAAACGTAGGAGCAACCTGTGAATGCACAGGGAGTCTGGTACGGGATGCTCAGGGAGATTATCTGATTCCCGGATTGATTGAGATGCACACCGACCACCTTGAAACCCAGTTCCAACCTCGTCCTGGGGTTCTCTGGCCATCATCTCTTGCAGCACTTGTTGCGCATGACACACAGGTTGTGGGAGGCGGAATTACTACCGTACTGGACTCCATCTGCTGTGGGCAGTTAAACGAAGGGAAAATGCGACATACGCTTCTCGATATGTCCATTTCTGCTATTCGAGACGCCAGACAAAAGAATGTATTACGTGCAGATCACCAGCTGCACCTGCGCTGTGAAATATGCGATCCACACGTTATGGAGATGTTTGAACCATACGTAGATGAAGAAAACTTGCGCCTTGTTTCCCTGATGGATCATACTCCGGGACAACGCCAATTCTGCGATTACAATAAATACCGTGAATACTACAAGTGTCTGGACTGGAGCGATGAACAATTTCAACGTCTTGTAAGTCAGTTAAAAGACGAACAGGAAACCAACGCAGCAAAAAATCGCTCTATCCTCCTCGCAATGTGCCATCGACGTAATATTCCAATAGCTAGCCATGATGACACTACGATAGAACATGTAGAGGAGGCTGTACGCGAAGGGCTGACTATATCTGAATTCCCGACAACACTTGAAGCTGCACGTAAAGCAAGAGAAGAAGGGTTAGGTATTGTTATGGGAGCACCGAACGTGGTTCGCGGTGGCTCACATTCCGGCAACGTGTCCGCTCGCGACCTTGCAGCAGAGGGATTGCTCGATATTCTGTCTTCAGACTATGTTCCTGCCAGCCTTCTGCACGGAGCATTTATGTTGCACGACACCTTGGACATCCCTCTTCACGAAGCACTTGCAACTGTAACAAGTAACCCTGCCCGATTATTAAAACTGGAAGACAGAGGCGAACTGGTCGTTGGCAAACGTGCTGACATAGCCCGTGTTAAAACTGTCGATTCAGTACCGGTGGTCCGCTCCGTTTGGCGCGGTGGAAAACGCCTGTTATAAACAACATCCCTGCTATTCACCTTTTATACACAGCAAAAAGGTGAATAGCATACAAGGACTTTTCGATGACTGCCCGTTACGCAATCTACTATACTCCTCCGCGTAATTCGCTGTTAGAATCCGCGGGAATACATTGGCTGGGACGAACACCGCTCCGTTATGGACAAATTCCTAAAGACATTCCTGAAGGCTTTTTTAAACAGGAATACTATCAAATCATCGAAGCACCACGTTGGTACGGCTTCCATGGAACCATTCGCGCTCCGTTTGAACTGGCAAAAAACGTTACCCCAGAGGCGTTCATAAAAGAGATTTCTCAGATATGTAGAAACCATGCCCCGTTCAGCTTTGCAGGGCTCTCAATTAATTGCTTTGGCGGTTTCCTAGCGCTCACCCCGACAGCAGCTTCTCCTGATCTTCTTAAACTACACTCTGACCTTACCCGCAGACTTGACCACCTTCGCCCGCAACTCTCCCGTTTCGATCTCAAACGTCATCTCGACAAAAAACTCTCTGAACGACAAGAGCGCTTGTTGCGTCGTTTTGGATACCCATTTGTTCTCGAAGAATTCAAATTTCACATGACATTAACCGGAACAATTGAAGACAGGCTCCGCCGCAGCTATAAAGAAAAACTGGAATCTATACTCAATCCCTATCTGACAGAATCCATTCCAGTAAACGAAGTTACAGTGTTCATGCAGCCGGACAGAAAAACTCCTTTTGTAGAATACACACGCATTCCTCTAACCGGAAAATACAAGGCATAGTATGGCTGGCACTCTTTTTTATCTTATGGGCCCTTCAGGAGCAGGCAAGGACACGCTGTTACACACACTTCGCAACCGGCTGGAAAAACAGTCCGTAATAGTGGCACATCGATATATTACACGCCCCCCTTCTGCTACAGGAGAGAATCATGTTGCCCTTTCACATAAGGAATTTCATACTTTTCTGCTTTCAAACAGCTTTGCACTCCACTGGCACAGCCACAATACAAACTATGGAATCGGCATTGAAATCAACAACTGGCTCACGCAAAATATCTCTGTTGTAATCAATGGCTCTCGAGCCTATCTGCCTCAAGCACGCGAGCTCTATCCAGACTTACAGCCTGTCCTTATCACAGCTCCAGAAGACGTTATTGAAGAGCGTCTGCACAAACGTAAACGCGAATCAAAAGCAGAAATAGTTGACCGCCTGCGACAAAACACACTCTTAAATTCAACCTGCACACACTATTCTCAGGGAAAAAAGACAGCTGTAGTCATTAATGACACAACAGTTGAGGCAGCAGTTGATGAGCTTGAAGCCATTATATGCAAAGAAGAACTCCCCCGAACTGCATAATTCGGGGGAGTTTTTTACTCATCAACAAGTTGCTATCAAGCTTTGACACAAAGCGTTTTGAAATATTTCTTTCCGCCTTTTTCGAAACGCTCTACTCCATGAATATCACTCTCATATCCGGGAAAACGATTCTCGAAGGATTCACGTGCTGTCAAATAGTCAAGAATCGGCTGGGCAGCACTGTCCATAACTTCACCACCCATTAAAATTGGAATTCCCGGAGGATATGGTACCAGCATTACAGCCGCAACACGGTTATGCAACTCTTTAAGCGTTACATACTCTACATTTCTCTTCACCACTTCCTGATACGCATCCGAAGGTTTCATTACTTGATTGGGTATTATCTCAAAAGCATCGTGCATCTTTTTAAGCAGATGAGCATCTTTGTAGTAACCATGAATAGCATCACAATGCTCTCGCAAGCCAATTTCCCCATACACATTCGGATACTGCTTCACCAAATCAGGGAACACCTCTGCCATTGGTGTATTCGCATCATAACATTCTTTAAACTTCATCAACGCCGTCAACAAGGTGCCTTGCTTTGCCTTCGTTGTTCCTATGGAATTAAGCAGAAGGAAGGAGTAGTAATCTGTTTTTTCACATACAATACCGTGACGAATCAGATAGTCCGTTACAATCATCGCGGGTATTCCAGTCTGCTGGTACGAGCCGTCGATATTCAAACCGGGTGTTGTGATCGTCAGCTTAATAGGATCCAGCATGACAAAATTATCTTCAATATCATCAAAGCCATGCCAGTTATTTTCTGCACTCAGTACCCATGCTTCCTGCCTTGAACTCAAATACTGTGTAGGCACTTGAGTAAACGGAACAAAAGTATGCTCAAACTCTACTTGTTCCGGTTGCCACATAGAAAAGAACCAATCACCTTTCTCTTCCATTTCTTTCGCCATACGAGCAATTTTCTGCCTTAAGACCACAGCATCATGAATACAATCTGCAAGCAGTACTTCACCGCTATCCTGCATAATCTTTGTTGCAACATCGAGAGATGCAATCATGCTGTACTGCGGTGAAGTTGAACCGTGCATCATATATGATTCGTTCATTTCCATCTTATCAATCGTTTCTGCACTGCCATGTTTTACGTGCAGCATTGAAGATTGAGAAAATGCTGTAAGCAGCTTGTGAGTTGACTGGGAACAGAAAATAGGCGGGTGATGCTCATGAGACGTTTCAGCCATGCCGAAGTGGTCTTTGTAGATAGGATGAAACTTAGCATAGGCATACCATGCTTCATCAAAATGCATGTTCTTAACATTCTTTTCCAGCTGCTCTTTAATAGTTGCCACGTTGTAACACAATCCGTCATATGTTGAGTTGGTTAACGCAGACATAACCGGCACAGCCGTTTTCTTTTTCTCAGGAATTATTGAACTGTTTTTAATATTTTTACGGATGGTATCTCTACTGAACTCAGTTAACCGGCACGGCCCGATAATGCCCAGATGGTTTCTTCGAGGCTGCATATACACAGGATAAATATCGGTAATTACCATCGAGTAGTTCAACGACTTATGGCAGTTACGATCCACTACGGCAATATCATCACGCACGGCTTGAGAACGCCAGATAATCTGGTTTGCATTAGATGTTCCGTTGAGCACATAAAACGTAATGTCAGCACCGAATGCCTTTGCCGAATTATCCTCCGCATCCCCCACCACGCCGCTATGATCTAATAATGAACCAAGCTCAGGAACAGAGATAGACAAGTCGGCACGGAAGACGTTTTCACCAAAAAACTTATACATACCGATACCGGCAGGGCTTTTTAAAAAGCCTTCTCCCCCCATATGCCCCGGGGTATGCCATGCGTACTTATATGCTTCTGCATACAAAACGAGTTGTGAGAAAAAGGACGGATTAATACGGGTGATATACTCAAGAAGCAGCGTTTCAATTCTTCCTGATAAAAAATCTACCGTGTCAGCGTGCTTCCAAAGCAATTCATCCAACATGCCAAGCAAATCTGTTGAAACGCTATCCTGCGTCACACGGTCTGTAAGCAAGCATACGGGAATTATCTTGTTTCTTTTGCGTATCTCCTTCAACAACTCTTCAGGCGACCCACACGGTTGATTTTGCTCGGCGCTGATATCCCAATCTATAACAACAACACCAAGATCAGCTCGGCTATGAACGATATTCGCCGCATCCTCATAACAATACGCACGGATAACGCTGCAATTCTGCTCTGATACGAGTGCCTCTTCAAGCTCACGCATTCTGCTACCGCCGTCATTGTTTGTATCAAACAGGCTCGAAACAATAAGTATCGGCCAATCTACTTTGGTCAACTTCATTCAATACTCCTGTTATTCTCACTGCGGCATAGTGCCACTTGTTATTTAGACTGCTTTGCAAACACCAATGCATACGCTGCCATGGCAACCATAACGCAGACAATAACCAGCCATAATTCTGCAAAATTCGCTGATTCAAAGGCAGACACAATAAAGACTGACGAGAGCGTCACAATAGTGATGTCAAAATACGAATGCTTACCGGTTTCAAACCCTTTTTTAATTAAAGCAATGCCTGACCAGAAATACGGAAATAAAATCAGCAGGACAGAAATGGTCACAGTCAGGTTAAATGCCACAGCAATATTGCTGCCCAAAAACATCAAAGCCAGCTCAACAACCGTCATCAACACGGCGTTTAGAATAAGTCCCCGACTCCCGACATTGTATTTATTAGTATATGAGTAAACTTTAGGCAGAAAACCGTTATCAGCACTTGTTTTCGCTGCGCTGACAACAGAAATATTCCACACAAGAAAACTGGAAAGACAGGCAATAGCCATGACGACGGAAGAAATTTGCCCAAGCAGTTTTGAACCGAAAATATGAGCAATGGAGAGTGAAAACGAAGCAGGCTGAGTCTGAATTACTGTCGCGGTAAACATACCCTCGATAACCGTTGTTGAAACTATGTACAGAATGGCAACAATAATGAACCCTACAATAGTGGCAATGGGGACATTACGCTTAGGGTTGTTGACCAGCTCATAGTTATTGGCAACGGCCTCTACCCCTACGTAAGAAAACAAAAGGACTGCAAAACCAGATAAAACAGCTTTTCCCGGAGGAACACCAGTGACGTTCCAGTTTTGTTCGAACAAGTGTACATCGAATGACAACCACCCGAACAATGCCGTCAGCAATACAGAAAGCAGCAAGAGCGTTACCGAACAGGACACGACCATTGTTACAAACTGTGCTCCGCGCAATGCAAGTAAGGTAAACACCCAGATAAGCGTAATGACGGCAATCCCAAGAACAACCGGATGGTTCAATGCAGGGACAAAATAGGTAACATATCCAAGCCCTGCTATCAGGATGGATACATTCGAAATAAGATTGGAATAGACGTAGAAAAGCCCGCTTTTAGCCCCTAGAACAGGGTTAACATAGGCTGAAAGACCAGTCGGGCTGGGGTCATCAAACAATGCCCCAGCCCGTACGTAAACTAATGTAAGACAGAGTGCCCCTGCTGTTACAAGCAGAAACGAAAGCAGTGTAATAGAGCCTATCGCGGCAAGTTGCTGTGGCAGTGCAATAACACCGCTACCAGCCAGACTGGCAACAATAAAAAATGTTGCCCCGATAAGACCGAGTTTATGTTTTGATGTTTCCATGGCTAGCCTTTGGTAGAAGTAAAAAAGCTACGAATAGCTTCTTATTCTACGGCACCATGGACTTTACATCTGTTATTTCTCCAAGCGGAGAATACAGCTACACTGCTAGCTTAAGCGCTCTATATCAATAAAATCCGGTGTGATGGTATGTACTTTAAACTTATGCCCTTTGATCGTGATAATCGGGGTACCAAGAGGAACAGACACAGGCTGTCTGCTTTCTACCCTCGGCCTACTTCCGCCCCGAAGTGTACGCACTTCAAATAACACGGACATACCATCTTTTTTTACAAACCTGATCACATAGTGTGTTTCAGAAGAAGGAATAACTTTATTACGAGTTATTTTTTTGAACTTTACGGTTGAAGGCTTAACTTCAGCGCTCAACCTTTTAAAAATTCCCGCTTTCCCAGTGGGCATAAAAACATCTTTTCCAAGACGTCCGTCTGCACCGGGAACAGCAAAAACTTTTCCTAATAAAAGCACCTCTCCGACACTGGGAGAAGAAAACACTTCATAGGTCACATTTGAGTACCCTAAAAGTGTTTCTGGGTCCTGTGCTGTTGTTATCACCGAGTTTGTCAAAGCAACGGTAAAATCACTTGAAGCACTCATTTTAGGAAGAACTACAACTTCTTCATTGTACTTAAGGACACGTAAAATATCGCCTCCAGAGGCAACAGTCTTACGCTCCCCGACCTTCATGCTTTGTGTACTGGTCTTTTGGATACTGGTTTGATCCGGCATTTGCGCCAAATCAATCCGCATCTCAACTTCATCAGCGGCCAAAGCCGGAGTCAGCTCTTTTTGTTCTGCAGGCTTAGGAGGCTCAGTGTTCTCTCCAGATGAAGCCATTTGAAAATTAGCGCATCCTGCAACTAAAAAAGCACATATCAAAAACAGACAAGTTCGTACTGCCTGTTCTCTCAAGTTATACGCCGAAATGTTCCATTGCATACTGTACCCGTTGGTTTTCGGACTGCAAGAGATGATGAACCGCCTCAACTTTATCCAATCGAGTTTGCAGACCTGATTTGTTTGCGACTTGAATTGCCAGCCCCGGGCGGGCGTTAAGCTCCAGAATCAACGGTCCCAGATCTTTATCAAGCACAATATCTACACCAAGATACCCAAGTCCTGTCACTGAATATCCAAGAGATGCCTGACGAAGCAATTCTTCCCATCCCGGAATCTGAACTCCACCGACCGGAAGTAAGGTATCGGGGTGGGTTTCATGGTTATCATTTTTCCAAACTGCATGGGTTGTTTTACCGGTACGGATATCAATTCCGCACCCCATTGCCCCCTGATGCAAGTTAGCTTTGCCGTCAGACTCTCGAGTAGGTAATCGTAACATCGCCATGACCGGTACTCCTTTATATACGATGATACGTATATCAGGAACACCTTGATACGCGATGCCATGAAAGACCGGATCAAACTTTACACAATACTCTACAAGAGCCTTATCAGGCATACCGCCCAGACTATACATTCCACTCAATATGTTTGAAATATGGAAATGGATTTCATCTGTGGAAACAAAGGAATCGTCGGGTTTTAAAAAATGAGAACCCAATTTTCCTGTAATAACTAAAATGCCGTTACCTCCGGCACCTCGTGCCGGCTTCACAACAAAAGAATCATGCTTTTTGAGAAGCTCAGGGAGCTTTTTCAATTCATGCTGAGCACGGAATACGCCATACAGCTCCGGCACATGTAATCCTGCATCCAGAGTGAGACGTTTTGTTGTTTCCTTGTCATCCACCAAAGGATACAGCCGCCGAGGATTGTGCGGCAGCACATAAGCAGCGTTGCGGGCATTCATGCCCACAACACCACTTTCTTTTAATTTTTTAAACCATTGAAACATGGCCTGTTACCCCCGAATAAAGGTGCGGAATCGGATCAAATCTAACAGACGATAGCCAGTGTATCGACCCATCAGAACCGTCAATCCCAGCAGCACAAGGAAAAGTTCCGGGAAAACAAAGAATAAATGTTCAATGTAACTGTTTGTCATAACAAGGTAGGCAAGAACTGCAACAGCCATAGAACCTACAGCCTGTTGTATAGCCTTACCTGCTCCAAGCTCATCCCACATCACAGAAATGCGCTCAATGGTCATACTCAAAATAACCATAGGGAAAAGACTTACAGAAACACCGCGCGGAATGCCCAGTTTGAAACAAACAATACTGATACCTGCCATTAACAGCACAACAGAAATCAGCACACAGGCCAGTCGCGGTACAAGGAGCAACTTCAAGTGTTCCAGATACAGACGGACACCGAGCCCTAAAATAATAACTATTGAGAACAAGCTCAGTCCCCACAGAAGCTGTGTTTCCCTGAACGACAGTGCGATAAGAACCGGCATAAACGTACCGAACGTGCTAAAGCCGATAACGTTACGCAGGAACACAAGCAAAATAGCGCCAATAGGAATGAGAAGAATGACACGGTAAGTCGCCTGTGCCTGCACAGGAAGACTGAACAAAGAATAATCGAAGAAAGTAGGATGCGTTGCGGAAATTCTATCCACAACGTTTTTCATAGCATCAATGGCATCCGGCACTACAGAAAGTGAAACCTGAAGGTTTGAACCACCTGTAAGCTGAGCCAACGGCGCATCACCTCGCCACCAAGGCACAAAGTTAACAGGAGTACTGAAAACGCCTTTGGCAACATCAAACATATGCCAGGAATCATCCTGATACAGTTCCAACCAATGACTGATTCTGGCATCGCTGGAAGTACCAAGAGTAATACCGTGCACAGATTGAGCTGCAATACCGGAAAGGTGAAGCAGACGCACTGCCACGTTCACAACGCCACGGCTGCCCGTTGCGTCACGTAACAAGTACGCTGCATTGGAGTCCGACTCTGGATGCTTAAGAGTCTGCATCAGCAATGGAACAAATGACTCCATATCAGCAGATTCTTTACCTATTTTTGACAAAAGTGCATCTGCCGCGACAGTCTCAGCATCTGTAAACTGTGGATCTCGCAGCTCAGGAATCTGTTGTGGAGGACTCCATTTAGGAAGTTTGTCACCAGATTCAGGACGGAGCACAGCAGAATAAATTAAATCCTGTTTTCCGTCGGCATTACGTTTCGACCAAATCACAACAGAGTTTTGATCGTACGCATCGTTTGTTAATTTTTTATCGGTAACTCGCTGACTTACTCTTTGGCGACCGTACCCTGCTCCAATAAAGAATTCATCGGTAACAGCAAAGCCGGAAACGCGGTTTAACGTTTGTAAGACAACTTTCACCGGACTGTTTTCACCGTCAAAAGCAACATGTGCTTCAACATTCCATGCAGATGTTTTTTCTGAAGGAACTAACGGAAAACCTAACACAAACACTTTGTAACAAAACACGCTAAGCCCAATTGTCAGCAAAATGCCGACAAGCAGCTTTAATTGAATTTTATTCATTGAAATAAATCCGAAGAAAAAAGAATAGTTAGCATGCAGGTTCTGCAAGTAGTAAAATGCTAATGAGAAACCGGCTTACCAAGCCTGAACTTTTGTGAGGAATCAATTAGCAGACCTTTTCGTAAATCTTTACGGCCAACAAGAAGTTTGTAGGAAAAATGACTCCTGTCTGTCAGGTTAATTTCTGCATCAATAACTTTAGATGCTATGCGGATCTGTGCCGCAATGACAGGACGTTCTTCCCGCCCGGTAGGACGTTTTTTTATTCGCACAGTGCGAAGGTATGGACAGGTTATGCGTTGTGTATCCCCAGTACCATCTACAACCGTAAATGTGACTGTCTTTTTTTTCTTATGAATAACAATGTCAGTGGCATGAAACGAGGTGCTGTCTGCACCGGTATCCAGCTTGGCATCAACCTCTATCGGATGGCTTTTTCCACAAATGATTATTGAAGCTTTTTCCAGATACCCTGCGATTAGCATATCGCTGTCTGATGTTACGTCTGCAGCCGAAGCTACAATCTGGAAATTTGTCTGATGAGATTTCGGGGTAGATGCGGAAGGTGGTGTCTGCGCAAAGGTAGCCGTTGTGTTGAGCGCAAACAAAATAGCTAAGCACCATGTGTAATACATAATTGTGTCCTGTATAAAAGTACTGTTCTACGGTAAACGGTGTACAGCAACAGTAAGGTTTCTTGTTTTTTCCATGATGGTTGGAAAAAGTACAACAAGCAATTCGAGATGCGCATGGGTCGGTAAATACTCGTTGCTACACCTTTCGTCAAATACGCCCTCTGCCATAAATATCTTGAAATCCCGTACAACAATTATTCTAAACCAAATACAGTAGTTAGCCCCTTGTTCTACATGCAGTAAACGTTTCCGCCTTAATATGTTGTACTAATCGCAAGCCCTTCTTTTTATGCTAACATGGTGACAGATATAATTTTTTACTCCTAAACGGTAAAGAAACGGCAGGCAAGTCAAAAACAGCTATCCTGCCAATACCATTGGGTTATTCTACGCTATTGCGCAAATAAAAAAACCTTCATTATTCTAATGAAGGCTTTTCTTCCGCTATTCTTTTCTCAAACCATACTTTCGCATTCGTAAATATAAACGTTTTCTAGGAATACCAAGATCAGACGCGGTCTTTTCAATACGTCCACCATTCCGGTTCAGCGCATCAACAATCAACTGCCGCTCGTAGTCCTCCACAAGCTCATCAAGCACCGTCCCTTCCGAGGCTGCGTGCTCAGTAACATTGCTTACCCTTTCACCTGACAAATCCAGCGGAAGACCAAGAACTAACTGCTGCGCTACATTACGCAATTCGCGAACATTTCCTGGCCACGAATACTGCTGAAGGCGTTTGCTTACGTCTGCTTCAAGCTCTGGAATAGGCCTGCTGAACCGCTCTGCCATTACAGCCATAAAATAATGTAACAACTGAATGACGTCCCCTGCCCTATCGCGCAGAGGGGGCACGCTGATACGCGCAACATTCAGACGGAAAAATAAGTCTTCACGGAATGTTCCGTTACTTACAGCCTCACGAAGATCAACCTTTGAAGCTGCGACAACCCTAAAATCAACAGGAATAAGCTGATTGCTGCCCACTCGTTCAATAACACGCTCCTGCAATGCACGCAGAAGCTTAACTTGAATATCGAGCGGCATAGATTCTACTTCATCAAGGAAAAGAGTTCCGCCCTGTGCCAATTCAATCTTACCGATACGTCGACTTGAGGCGTTGGTAAATGCACCGCGCTCATGTCCGAACAATTCACTTTCGACGAGACTTTCTGGTATAGCGCAACAGTTGAGGGGAACAAACTTCCCACCTTTCCTGTTACCGCAGTCATGCAAAGAACGCGCTGTAAGTTCTTTCCCGACGCCCGTTTCACCAAGAATAAGAACATCTACATCAATTGATGCCAACGCACTCACAGTCTGCCGTAGCTGAAGAATTTCTGGAGATTCACCAAGGATTCGTGACTCCAAATCAACATCAACAGCAAGACGTTCTTTTAAATTACGGTTCTCAAGGCAAAGGCGCCGAGCCTCTAACGCTCTTTTTGCTACTTCAATAAGATATTCAGGGGGAGCAGGCTTTTCTAAAAAATCATACGCGCCAGAACGAATAGCTTCCAACGCCATCGGCACATCCCCATGACCGGTAAGCATAACAACCGGCAGCTCAGGTGCTAATTCCATAAGGCGGCTCAACAATGTTAAGCCATCCATACCGGGCATTTTTACGTCACTAATCACTACCCCCAGCCAATCAGGAGTAATGTGCTGCAACACCTCTTCTGCTGAACTAAAGGTCGTAATGGCGTACCCTTCAAGTTCAAAGGTTTGCTGGCAAGCTTGTCGAATCTCAGCTTCGTCATCGACTAAATATATTTCACCAATCGGAGTCATAATTATCCAACAGATTTTTGGAATGACAGAGTAAATTGAGTCCCGCCAAGCTCAGTGTTAGCGGCACTAATTTCTCCTCTCATATCCTTCACAATATTATATGAAATGGAAAGACCAAGACCAAGCCCTTTCCCGACTTCCTTGGTCGTGTAGAACGGATCAAATATCGATTCTTTTACTTCCGGCGGGATGCCTGTTCCAGTATCAACAATCTCGATGGTCACGGTTTCGGCTTCATCAAATACATCAACGGAAATCAAACGGTCATCCCCACCCTGCATACCGATAGCATCAATAGCATTGCCAATGATGTTGACCAGCACCTGCTCAAGGCGAATATCTTCTGCATCGATGACATACTGTTTGCCTTCATACAACCGCTTGACCTCAATATTGTCCTCGGTAATACGTGATTTAAGCAAGGCAAGGGACTGATCAATGACCGGCACCACCTCAACAGGATGCAATTTATTGGAAGGAAGACGAGCAAATTTTTTCAAATGGTTAATCATCCCCGCCATTCGTTCACTCAGCTCATCTATTTTATCAATATTTTGCTGATGCATATCAAGTTTTCCCCGTTCCAATAATAAACGGGCATTATGCAGATAATATCTGATTGCAGACAGCGGCTGATTAAGCTCATGCGCAATTCCGGCAGATAATTGTCCCAAAGCGGCAAGTTTTCCAGCTTGTACAAGCTCGTCCTGTACTCTGCGCCGTTCGCGAACTTCCTGACGAAGCTTTACGTTAATTTTGCTTAAATGATCTGTCTTCTGACGTACTCTTTTCTGAAGAAGCTCCTGCGATTTTTCACGCTCAGTAACGTCATGCAATGTAACCATCAGGCGTCGCTGCATTCGCTGTTCAACCGGGCGAATCACCACTTCTACTGGAAACTCTTTTTCACCTTGGCGCACGCCTTGATACATGGCAACAACCTGTTCGTCATCCTCGTTTAAAAAGGCGAGACGGCATGAATCGCTAAATGCCTGCTTATCGGCTGTTGAAACAAATGTAGATAACGACTGCCCGACCATGGATTGAAGCTCAGACGTGAAAAGGTTAGCCGCCATGGAGTTCGCGAAACGGATGACACCATCACGTTCGGCAATGACCAATCCAACAGCTGCGTTGTCGATAATTGCCTGTGCGTTTGCTTCTTCAACCTCTTGAGCAGTGTCGCGAAAGACGCGCAATGCCCCTGCCATCTTACCAATCTCATCGCCACCGGCTTCCGGAATTGAATAATGAAGATCGCCGCCGGCAATTGCCTGCATGCTGTTTGCCAAGGCGTTTAATCGTGCAACAATGCTGCCCCGCACATAAAACCACAATACGCATGAAGCAATAATTAAACTGAAAAGCACTAATCCCAACTGTGCCCAGCGGGCACGTTCAAGCTTCACAGTTGTCATTGCTGCAGCTCTAAGCGCATCATCCTGCGTACGTGTTACAATCTTTCTTATTGCAGAACGCAGTTGCCCAACAATGCGAGTGTTCTCTGCAAGAATATCCTGACCTTTTATCGTATTGGAAAGGATACGTTTTTTCAAAGCAAAGACGCCGTCTGTCCCCTCAGCACGCGACAACACTTCGGAAAAAACCTGCCGCAACGTTAACGCACTCGCTTCATCTGAAAAGTGCTCCAAATTAAGTCGTAAAGAAGCGATCGTATCGCTGGCAAGCGCCGCCAAGTTATCTACATGAGCTTCAGTCTGCGCTGAAGAGGCTTGTAACAAAAGACTTACAAGTAAATCACCGCCATTACCTATCCGGTCTACAACTCTTTTGAACATCCGGTTTGATCGAACTCTTGCAGCGGAAACGTTTTTTTCCCCCTGCCCGACTGCCCCGCGGATACGATCAATCTCAGCATCTAAGTTGTAATTGAGATCCTGACTCAAGGGCTCAATCTCTTCCAGCATGTCAGAATAAAGCCACCGTAGTCGTTCAATATGCCGTTGAAGACGCCGTTCTTCATCCAAGCGATCTGCAACCACTATCTGTAAAGAGAACAAGTTGTCGTTTAGCCGAATCAGAAGATCATCAATCTCCCTTCTAACATCCGGATTTGTTGATTCCAAAAGATTCACTTCATCACGGAATTTCAGCAGCAATGCATCAAGATCTGCCCGAATTTTTCTCTGCGTCTCTTCATCCGGTGCAGAAGCAAGGTTTGGAGCAATAGCAATTATCTGCCCGCTAGTTTCGGCTACATCGGCAACCTGAGCTAATTCCGGCAAATTTTTTTCAGTAATTGTTGCAAAAATATTGCTGGAGATCTCCAAAAGAAACAATGCAGTCACCACAGCCAAAACAGTAATCGCCGCAATAGCACCAAAGGCTAGCAGCAAACGCTCCCAAATGCCTATCTTTGTAAAAAACTTCTGTATCATGAGGTTTACTGTAACGTCCTGTTCTTCCCGATTACGGCATCATGGTGCAACAGTGAGGACACAGTAAAAGAAGACCGTTTTAACTGTAATACCGAGCAGAAGGTGTAATTTATAACTATCACAGCCCGCGAGAGACACATCTCTGCATCATGCGGATTGCACTCATACGTTGACGAAACGAATTCAATCATACTACCCTACTTCCTTTTTACAGCATCGAGCAGGGCATTGGCTTTTGCAAATCTATCATCAATAAATTGCTGCCATTTCAAAATCATTTTCTGGCGTTCTGCACTCTTTGGTGTACCGGTGTACGAATTATGAAACATGGTATTAAAAGATGCATCCCTACTCTGTAGGTCAGTAACTGGTACCTCACTAAGTAACCTGCAAAATTCCTTTTTCGTCACCAGTAAAGACAGATCGTCCGAATCATATTCACGTTCCAAAAGAAGCATGCGCTTCCACAGCTGACGCCGCTCTAACAATCGATATGTAATAAACTCTTCAAAAATATTGTTTACCAGATTGTATCGGCGCTGAGATAACGATGCGTCATATGGTCTAGACTTACCTGCTTTAATCAACCTGTAGAGAGGCGAGGCTGCCAGCTTACCGTCGTCATACATACTTTGAGCGACCGGCAGACGATAAATTTGCGGCTTAAGTAAAATAGTCTGCCCTTCCGGAGACAGCATGAAGTTGATAAACATCTCAGCTTCAGCGGTATTTGCGCTATTTTTTAACATTCCTATTCCGGCAGGTGTTAAAAGAGCAGGCTCTCCGTATTGAAAATGGACACTTTCTGCATCCGGTGCGCGGCCAAGAATATCTATCACCAAGCCGACCCCATACAATCCACCTCTAACCCCTTCTGTCACACTGAAACTGCGAGCAGAAAGCGTTACAAGATTTCCTGACATTCGTAACAGGTACGCCCAGCCTTTTTCCCACCCCATCTTTTGCAAGATACTTTCAACAATAAGATGTGTCGTACCGGAACGTGATGGACTGGTCATAACAACATGACTGTAATATTTAGAATCCGCGATATCTTCCCACCGTTTTGGTGGTTCTACCCCTTCTCTTTCGAGGTACGACTGGTTCCACATCCATCCCACAGCTGATAACGCGAATCCGTAATAAAACCCGTCAGGATCATCCACAGAAAAACCATCCACAGCGACAGTCTTGTACTGTCGGCCATGCACTGTTCGTTTTAACAACTTACCCTGCTTCAAAATCTCAAAGGCATCCGGAGAAGAAGACCAGAACACATCAAAATTGCGACGATTTCCGCGCAGTAATTCTGCCACGGCGGAAGTCGTTTTTTTGTTCATAATAGAAACAGCAATTTCAGGGTGCAGCACTTCAAACCGCTTCACAAACGGTTCATAAAAGGAAGGGGGAAACGATGTAAAAATTTGCAGGCGGGATTGTTCCACAGCATTTGCTTTACCAGCAAACGTTCCGCACAAAAAAAGAGTTACAACAGTGCACAACGCGCACCAGTAAAAATAGCGAACTCCCCTTTGACAGCCAGTGTACATTGTGTACCTCCAGATAATACTGCAAACCAGAAGAAACAGTGTACAAGCATCAGGGCACAAAACTCATAACCCACTAAAAATTAATGCAAAAACACTATAAAAAGGTTAGCTGAGTGGGTTATAAAAACATTTGCAAGGTGGGTCAAGAATGCCGCCTTCTTTTCTTTCACTATACTGCCTAAAAACACATCTGTTTTATCTATGCTCCCACCTTCTTTCATGCTCACGACAAGTCTGTGATACTCAACCTAAAACTGAAAATAACGAATGAGTCGTTATGGTTCACAATGTGTCAAAAACGACCCAGCCGGAAGCGTTTACAAAACACACGTCCTAAAAACTTACCTCTTTATATCAGCAAGTTATAATCGAAATAAAAAATGGCACACAAATTGTTAATAGGCCGATGTACCGTGATAATTTTTGTCACGGTAGGAGAGGAGGAGCAGTAAGAAACGCTCTTTTTTTTTGTACAATTACGATTCTGCCGACTGATGGATTTCCGGCTGTAGTCGTTAACCTGCGGTACAATGCCGCACCCAACGTACGGAGTATGTGATGAAAAAACTTTTAGCATTACTCATGGCACTCGTTTTTGCCTTCCCTATGTATGCTATGGCTGAATACCCAAGCAAACCAATCACTATTGTTGTTCCATCCAAAGCTGGCGGCTCTACTGATACTACTGCACGTATCTTTATCAACGCTGCTAAAAAATACTGGAACGGCGCAAACTTTGTTGTTCAGAACATCCCTGGCTCCGGTGGCCAGAAAGGCTTTGAAGCAATCGCCCGTGCGAAAAACGACGGTCACACCATCGGTTTGATCTTCACCACACAGATTGTATCTCACGTTGTTTCAAAACGTGCTCGTTACACTCTCGACAGCTTCCACGTAATGGGTAACTGCGTTGACGATCCATTACTCATCGCTGTTCCTAAAGAAAGCCCTATCACCGACCTTGCAGGCTTTATCAAAGCAGCAAAAGAAAACCCGCTTACAGTTGCTGTTAACGGCATCGGTTCTGACGACTTCATCGCTGCAAAGAAATTTGAAAAGAAAGCAGGCGTTGAATTCAACCTGCTTCCAACCAAAGGTTCTACAGAGCAGAAAGCACTCATCCTTGGTAACCATGCAGACGCAAGCATCATGAACCTTTCTCAGATGCAGGCTCAGCACAAAGCTGGCACCGCTCGCGTTATCGCTCTTCTTAACAAAGAACGCTCCCAGGTTCTTCCTGACGTAAAAACTGCTGCTGAGCAGGGTTACGACGTTAACATGACTGCAACTCGCGGTTTTGTTGCTCCAGCCGGCATTGATAAAGACATTCTTGCTAAACTCGACGACCTGCTCGTAAAAGTTAACAACGACCCTGACTTTATCGCAGACTGCAAAAAGAACGTGTACAGCCGCCTTCCTATGTCCGGTGCTGATTACCGTACATACCTCGAAGGTCTTCAGGTAGAAACTCAGTCCTTCTACGATAAGAACCCTTGGTAATAGAATATGACAAAAAGATTTGCTGAGTTACTGCTTCTCGGCGGATTTTTGGTACTTGCGGTGCTGCTTTACAACAGCACCGCAGCGTACCCGAAATTCGTTCAGGGTTCGACAGCCGCATATGTTCGTTTTCTTGCAATCTGTCTTGGTGTTTTGTGCCTTGCAGAATTGTTTATTACTTCTAAAAACAAGAAAAAAGAACAAGACAGCCAAACTGCCGCACTTAACATGGCGGAAGCACCTCGACGATTCTGGGGACTGTGCATCCTGTTATTCATCTACGCTGCCTCTTTTGAATTCTTAGGGTTCTATCTGGCTTCTGCAATATTTCTTCCGACTGCTATGCTTCTGCTTGGAGCACGAAAACCGCTTCATTTCGGTGTCACAACTATTGGCATCCTGCTTTTCGTTTACCTCGTTTTCGAGAAATTGCTTGGGGTTTTTCTCCCGACAAGTAGTCTGTTCGGATAAGGATACATCCTATGATCTTAGAATCTCTTTCTTCTTTAATGGCACCAATGCCATTACTTGCTGTACTTCTTGGAACAGTGTCCGGCGTTGTTATCGGCGGTATGCCGGGGCTTACTGCAACCATGGCAGTTGCTCTGCTTATTCCTGTTACATTCACCCTTGATCCCCTCATCGGTCTCGTACTTATGGGCGGTGTTTACTGTGGCGCAATGTACGGCGGTTCCATTCCGGCTATTCTGCTGCGCACACCGGGTACTCCGGCAGCAGTTGCCACCGCGCTGGAAGGCTACCCTATGACACAGCAAGGGCGCGCAGGTCTGGCACTTAAAGTGTCTGTTATTGCCAGTTGCGTCGGGGGTGTTTTCTCAACAATCATTTTGTTAATTCTGGCACCAATTCTCGCCCAGTTCGCACTTACTTTCGGTCCGCCAGAATATTTCCTGCTTGCCATCCTCGGCCTTGCAGGTCTTGTCTCTATGACAGATGAAAAAACCGGTCTGATAAAGTCACTCATCTCCGGTATCATCGGTCTTATTATTGCTGTTGTAGGCACAGATCCTATCTCCGGTATGCTCCGCTACACCGCAGGACTCACAGACCTGTATGACGGTGTTGCATTCATGCCGGTTCTTATCGGTATGTTCTCCATCTCTCAGATGCTGACCCTTACCGGTAAAAAAAGCGTTGTAGACAATGCTGAACTTGTTACAGAAATCAAACGTGAACCTCTTCCGAAAGGGATTTTCAAATTTATCAGCATGGGTTCCTTTACCGGTACTCTTGTAGGTATCCTTCCGGGTGAAGGCGCAACTATCGCAGCGTTCCTTTCCTACAACATTGCACGACGCCGTTCCAAGAAACCGGAACTGTTCGGCAATGGCAACCCTGAAGGCATTGCTGCTGCTGAAGCCGGTAACAACGGCTGCGTGGGCGGCTCCCTTGTTCCTACACTGACTCTCGGTATTCCCGGAAACAGCGTAGCGGCAGCCCTGCTTGGCGGATTGCTTGTTCATGGTCTTATTCCGGGGCCTGAGCTGTTCACAACATATGGTCCAATGACCTATGCATTCATCTTCTCACTTTTCATTGCAAACATCATTTTCCTGATACTGGGACTGTACATGGCACCGTACTTTGCCCGAATCTCTCTCACTCCGACTGAGCTGCTGATTCCGGTTGTATGCCTGTTCTCCGTTCTGGGGTCATACTCCATGAACAACAGTGTACTTGATGTTTTCCTTTGTCTGCTTTTCGGAGTTGGAGCCGTTCTTCTGCACAAAACCGGCTTCTCCCTCGGGGCACTTATTCTCGGACTCATTCTTGGTCCGATTGCAGAAACAGGTTTTGCTCAGGCACTCATTATGAGCAGAGGCAGCGCGGCTATCTTCTTTGAAAGCCCGCAGGCTCTTGCCCTGTGGCTCATTACCTTCCTGCTGCTTGTGCCGCCACTCCTTAATATCATTAAAAAGCACCGCATGAAGTCAGCGTAACACGCCACACTGCTAGTTCTTCACATGAAGAAATCTGCCGCCTCCCTACACCGGCAGAAAATATATATCGACTAGAGTGAACGCTTTGACTTGTCCCCCTGTATCTTTTGGATACAGGGGGTTTCTTTTTTACATGCTTCTTTTTTTAAGAGTCCCCCTACGGCAGGGGCTTCACAAAAATATCTCCGTCGCTATAGTGGCCCATAAACTGTAGCCCCCAACTCTATGGTTCCCATTTTTTGAATTTCTTCACGAGGATCGCCGCATCCCGAATACGGTTCAACCTCGCAGCACAAAGGATTCATTGTATGACAAACGTACCAGCCCCCACCTCGACTGATTCCACAGGTAGTTACACTCTTTCTGATAGAATTATTTCGCGTAAAGAAGCATACCTCGCTGTAAAACCAAGCATCACTATAGGTCGTGCATTGGCATATACAGAAATCGAAAAAGAATTTTCCCATCTTCCAGCCAGCCTTCGCAGAGCTAAAGGATTCCGCAGAGCTTGCGAAACAGCACCCATGACCATCCAAGATGATGAACTTATTGTCGGACATCCTTGTGGCAAAGCGCGCGCAGGCGCATTTTCTCCAGATACAGCGTGGAAATGGCTCCATGATGAACTGGACACCATAGGCACACGCCCTCAAGATCCTTATGAAATTTCAGAAGCAGATAAAACGGTCATGCGCGAAGAGCTGTTCCCATTTTGGGAGGGCAAATCAATTGATGAAGCATGTGAAAAAGAATTTAAGAAACACGGACTATGGGAGTTCTCGGCAGAAGCCTTTGTAAGTGATCTGAGCTATCATCACACCAGTGGTGGCGGTGACACCAGCCCGGGATATGACATCATCCTGTTTACAAAAGGTATCAACGGGGTGAAGGCTGAGGCAGAAGAGAAATTATCAACATTAGCCGATAGCGCTGATGCCTCTCTTGAACAAAGGCACTACTACGAAGCTGCAATTGAAACCTGTGAAGGCATCTTACTCTATGCTAAGCGCATTTCAAAATATGCTTTTGAGTTAGCAGAAAAAGAAACAAATCCTGTTCGTAAGGCAGAACTGGAATGCATTGCAGAAGTAAACGCTGCTGTTCCTGCAAATCCTCCAAAAAATTTCCATGAAGCGCTTCAAGCTATCTGGACAATTCAGTCTTTGTTTTTACTTGAAGAAAACCAGTGCAGCACTTCTTTAGGCCGCCTAGATCAGTATCTTTTCCCATGCTTCATTGCTGATATGAAATCCGGTCGCCTGACAGAGCAGGAAGCATTTGACCTGCTCTGCTGTTTCATCCTCAAATGTTCTGAAATGATCTGGTACACACCAAGTGCTACCGCAAAGTATTTTGCCGGATACATGCCGTTTATTAACGTTTGTGTCGGTGGAATAAAACGTAACGGCGGTGACGGAACAAACGCATTAACCTACCTGGTCATGGATGCCGTAAGTAAGGTTGGAGTATACCAGCCATCTCTTGCCTGCCGTATTCACAACCAATCCCCTAAAAAGTATCTGCAAAAAATTGTTGATGTCATTAAAGCCGGTGGAGGCATGCCTGCTTGTCACTTCGATGATGCTCATATCAAAATGATGCTACGGAAAGGTTTTGATTTTGAAGATGCCCATGACTACTGCCTTATGGGATGTGTCGAACCACAGAAATCTGGTCGAATTCACCAATGGACAGCAGGTGGTTTTACACAATGGCCGATTGCCATTGAATTCGTTTTCAACAATGGCGTGCTACAATCTTATGGCGGCAAAGCCGGTTTAGAAACAGGCGACCTTTCTCAGTTCACCTCATACGAAGAATTTGATGCAGCGGTAAAACAACAGATTGCTCACATCCTGAAGCTCACAGCAAAAGGAACGATCATTAACCAAAAACTAGTGCGCGATCGCATGCCTACCCCATATATGTCTCTCTTTGTTGACGGCTGTATGCAGAGCGGGAAAGACGTTACTGCCGGTGGTGCTGTTCTTTACGGTGGCCCGGGAACAATCTTCGCAGGATTAGGCACATATGTTGACAGTATGGCAGCGATTAAAAAACTGGTCTTTGATGATAAGAAATACACACTTGCTGAAATTAAACAGGCGATGGATGCAAACTGGAAAGGCTTTGAAGAGTTACAGAGCGAATGTCTTAATGCTCCTAAATACGGTAACGACAACGATTACGCTGATCATATTGCAGCTGATATTGTGGACTTTACTGAAAAAACAAGCAACCAGCATAAAACACTCTATGCTCACTTAATTCACGGAACGCTTTCCCAATCCTTCAACACTCCACTTGGGGAAATGATTGCAGCAACTCCGAACGGACGTCAGGCGTATGCTCCGTTATCAGATGGCATGAGCCCGTCACAGGGAGCGGACACACAAGGCCCTACAGCTATTGTAAACTCAGTAGGCAAAATCAATATTGAGTCCATGAGTCTTGGTATGGCTCACAACTTTAAACTGCTCAAAGGGTCTTTAGACACTTCCCAAGGACGAGAGGGTCTTATAGCGCTGCTACAAACGGCTTCCATTCTTGGTAATGCCCAAATGCAGTTCAACTACCTTGATAATGAATCACTCATCAAAGCACAGAAGAATCCTGAAGAATATCGTGGACTCATGGTTCGCGTTGCAGGGTACAGTGCATTTTTCGTTGAACTGTGCAAAGAAGTACAGGATGAAATTATCAGCCGCACCATGCTGGATTAATACTCGTTAAACAAAAAAGAGGAAGAAGCACTGCTCCTTCCTCTTTTCTTATATATATCTTCTCAGAACTAAAGCAGGCTCTTTAACTCTGACGGCTCACTCAGCACAACAGCTGCACCTGCTGCTGCCAGTTCATCTGCTCCGCGAAAGCCCCATCCTGCGCCAACAGGAATCATTCCGGCATTACGGGCTGTATTCATATCTACATCTGAGTCACCGACAAAAATAATCTGCTCAGGAGCCAGCTCCATTGTAGCTGCTACATTTAAAGCACTATCCGGTGCAGGTTTAAGCGGCACGTCTGCACGTCCACCCTGCACTGCGACAAATTCAATTTCCGGCAAAAACTCTTTCACCACCAGCTTAGTCAACTCATCAGGCTTATTAGACAGGACTGCAAGTTTCTTTCCGGCAGCAGAAAAAGCGTGCAGCATATCAACAACACCATCATATGGGCGGGCAATTGTATTCAGCAACCGCTCAAATTCTTCGATGACAAACGGATACAACGCCTCAAATTCTTCTTCATTTTGTTTATCTTCTGGAAGCGCACGCCATGCAAGTTTTTTTGCACCGGAGCCTACAAAATGACGGTACGCACTTACAGGATGTTCAGGGTATCCTCTTCGAACTAAAGCAGCATTTGTTGCTGCGGCAATTTCTTCCAAAGTGTACAGAAGTGTGCCGTCCAAATCAAAAATGGCAGCAGAAAACTCAAAAGAACTGTTCATTATCCATACCTTTATTCAACCATAGGCAGCCTATGGGTTCATTTAACGATACAACTCTATTCAACCATATTCAGACTATGCATAACTCGCGGCTGCAAGGTAAAATACTTGCTCTCTCAGCCTCAAGAAATACTCCAGCACTCTGTACCAAGTACGTGTGATAACGTAAATCTGTACGTACACGAACAGTTGAGCAAACCGTATCACTGTAAACGCTTTCTACTGATTTTTATACAATATGAAGCAATACTGGATAGTAACCTAGCTGGTATTAAGCGCTTTGTCCCCACCAACACCATATTCAAAAAAATCTTGCCCTTATAACCAGTTGATACATTTTTACATAGCATCAGTTAGGACAAAAAGACTTATCAAGAGCATATGGATACACTCCTCGCATATAATACTGTGGACAGCGAATATAATTACTCTCTTCCAGTTTTGCTGTTGCATACATATGAAAAGGAAACGCTAACAAAATCCAACTTAAAAAAGTTACTGTGAATATATCTTTAAGAATTTTCTCTAAAGAACTTGGAACTTCTCTTTGCTTTGTCACATACCAACCGCTTGTAATGAAGACCGGAAACAACGCGATAATTGTTGTTGCTGCCGTCATCGAAAATGAACAGTAATATACAACGTCCGGTTGTCCGACCCCAAACAGGAATTTCACTTTTTCCCATCCATAAAACGAAACAAAAATAGCCAACGGCAGCCCAAAAAAAACATTTAATCTCGCGTTACGGATTCGTTTCATAAGCTCTTTATTATCAGACACAGCCCCCCCTTTTTTTACGGCATAACAATGCCCAACGTATTAAAGTCCACCAAATAACTCGTGCAGCAGCTATGCAGCTAACTGCGCACACTCTATTGCTTCGGAAGTAAAATACATCCATCAAACACGCACACCGTACTCAAAAGCACTACTAAATAAAACAACTAAACCACTGTAATTCATAATTTAGTTATTAAGCCACATAGCAAATAACTACCTAACGATGGATGTCTGCAAACACTAACCATCTGGTTATTAAAAAAAACATATGCTATTAGTAAGTTATAGACTTATCTGCACCTATAACGTGTAAGGGGAACTTCTATGAAAAAATATGTTCAAGTTTCTGCGGACATGTGCGCTGAAAAAGATGGTGAAGCATATCCTTCAAAAATAATCTGTGAAGCCTGCTTCAACATAATCATGAGCAACCCAGAACAAAATCTTATTACTGCTGATGCGACGGGTACCCCGCCCATTGAAGCTGAGTGTGAATTCAAAGTTGCACATGACTGTGAATCACTCTAGCAACCAATCCTATCTAAAAGAAAAAGCAACGGAACAAATTCCGTTGCTTTTTCTTTTGTCTTTGCACTTCCCCCAGCTATCCACAGTAATAGCGCATAATCAATGTATTAAAAGTCAATACAGCCGTGCATGGCAGAAATACAACCGCACTTGTCATCAAATCGAGATAACAATGTAAAATTAACATGCTACGAGTATCTACTGCAATAACGGCAATGCACAGAAGCATTCTTTATTACCCACCGCAAGAGGAGATACTATGGAATCAATGCAATCTTTTTCAACTTCACAAGTGCACCCAACAGCTAAAATTATAAACAGTAAACTTGGAGAATGGACAGAGATCGCAGCACGCGCCCAATTGGTTGAATGCTGCCTGGATGATTACAGCTATGTCATGAACGACTCAGATCTTATGTATACACAGCTTGGTAAATTTTGCTCTGTTGCGTCCCATGTGCGCATTAATCCAAGCAATCACCCCATGTGGCGAGCTTCACAGCATCATTTCACATATCGTTGTTCAACATACGGAATGGGAAATGATGATACCGCTTTTTTTGATTGGCGACGTAAAGATAACATCACAATAGGTCATGATGTGTGGATCGGACATGGTGCAGTTATTCTTCCAGGACGAAAAATAGGAACAGGCGCCGTTATTGGTGCAGGAACCGTTGTAACTAAAGATGTTGAACCATATTCAATCGTTGTAGGAACACCAGCACGGCACCTTCGTTACAGGTTCACAAAAGAAATCCGTAACGCGTTACTTCAACTGGCATGGTGGGATTGGGATCATGCAAAAATCAAGAAAACTCTTCCAGACTTTCAACATCTTTCTATTGAAGAATTTATTGTAAAACATCAGTACATCACACCGAATTACAACAACAAATAAATATAGATTTTCTTTCAAAACAAGCCGCACTTTAAAATTTTCGCAAAGTTAGGTATAGCAACCAAGCTGCTTACAACACTCAAGGCTTAGGACTCAAAAAATGAAAGAAAAGGTCTCGCTATCCCTGATCTTCCTGCTTGTACTTACTCCCTTAGTAACAATTGCTATTTTGCCTATCAACTTATGGGTACTATTCAACATAGTGCTCTTCACCATTGTTGTCGCAATAAGCTACAATATGGAAAACAAAGAATACGCACCAAGTCCTCTTGCTCAAAGCGGTATTATTGCCGCCATTCTTTGTTTTGAGACTCTTCTTTGGGGTTGTGGTAACTTTATATTATCCACACCTGCCCTTTCAGATATTACGCTCTGGCAAACGTTTGGTGTCCTTGCAGCTTGTAGTATTGCAGCAATAGCTTCTTTCACTCTTCTAGGTAAGAGACTTGAAAATATTCAAAAAGAAAATTGAATAGATATATTGAAAGAAAGTCAGACATAAAATTAGAAGCAATCTGTCATGACAGCCTTTATCTAGCCATCTAATACAGCAAAAGTAATTCCTTTTTTATTTCAGAAACTAACTATTCATGTAGATTTCATTCAATCTGTAGTACCAGTAGGAATTAGGTCGTGATGAAAAATCACATACTATTGTCCTTTATTCTAGCAGGCGTAATCTTGGGTTTCACAGCCACAGCGCATGGCTATACAAAACCTAATATGAGCAAGGCAGTTCCCTATACTGTTGAAGAGCTTAACCACGGCATCTTTTTTGATCGAGGGACTGTATATATGGAAATTTTTGTTCCAAATCATCTCCAAAGTACTCCAGAACAATATGCACATACCGTTATCAAAGCTGCATGGGAAACACTTAATAAACTGAGTGAACAATACCCTGAAGAAGATCTACAGGTCATTACCGTTATAGCCTTTGCCTCTCCTCATGGAGTATTAGCAGATGCAGTCTTTGCAAAAGATAAGATGGGGTCTCACGGAAATAAATTTGAGTGGCTAGTTAATACAATAGCAGGAAAAATGCCACCAGCTGAATATTACCGAGTTGATAACTTATGGTGGGAGCTTGAAGAAGACTACATGATTCCTGACCCTGAATACAAAGATTGTTATATCGTAGATACTGACACGCTGGTGCCAATTATCGCAAAGAAATTAAACATCCCACTGAAAATGGTCCATTTTCCGTATGCAAAATTTCGTGAATACTATAAAAAATAAAAAAATCGATTAACTAACCGCCTGTTACTATTCAACACCTTTTCCACTCGCAATCATATAACGCACTTGCTAAACACATCCCTGATCATAACAGTGCAATATGTCAACAACATAGGCTAAACCCACTATAGCAACTTTCTCGCCTTTCTCTTTTCTACTTAATTTTATTGACTTAAATAGAAGTAAGCGTAGCCTGACTGCTTTATGATATCCTTTCGGAGCTACTTAAATGATTTTAAAACATAAAAAAGAAATTGAGCTTATGCGTAAGTCAGGATTACTGCTTCATAAAGCTCATATGATTGCCAAAGAGATGGCAGAACCAGGTATTACAACCGCAGAAATTAATACAGAGGTAGAAAATTTTATTACCTCAAACAATGCTATTCCCCTCTTCAAGGGAGTTCCCGGAAAAACGCCTTTTCCTGCTGGATGCTGCATGTCTGTTAATGAGGAAGTCGTTCACGGCATCCCATCTAGCCGCAAGCTTATTGATGGTGATATTTTGAGCATTGACATTGGAGTACGTCTAAATGGTTGGTGCTCAGACTGCGCATGCACCCACGCTATTGGCAAAGTTGACGCTGAAAAAAGCAACTTAATGATGGTCACAGAACAATGCCTGAACATTGCGATCAAAGAAATTAAGCCCGGCATAAAGTGGAGTGTTGTTGCTAAAAAAATGGCAAAGCATGCTCGAAATGCGGGATTTTCTGTTGTCGAAAATTTTGTTGGACATGGCATTGGTGAAGGTCTTTGGGAGGCGCCGCAGGTTCCAAACTACTACACTAAGCATCTCAGTGACTTCAAACTGAGGCAAGGACTTGTTATTGCAGTGGAACCAATGGTCAACGCAGGCGTTAAGACAACTGAAACTCTTAAAGACCATTGGACTGTTGTTACTACAGACCGTAAGCCATCCGCGCACTTTGAACACTGCATTGCAGTTACAGCTTCTGGGGCTGAAGTACTCACATGTGGCGCCAACGGCGAAGGTTGGGCAATGTAGCAGGCATTACTTTCAATATTCTAAAAGACAATTTTGATTACACGACAACAGCTCCATTAAGTTTACTTTATGGAGCTGTTATTTTCTTATAGCATACTTGCACGTATCTATCTCTTCAAATTTGATGGCTTCCCTTTACACACACCAGCTGCCCGCAAAATCTCAACACCGTCTTTACCCATCACTCTACAAATATAAAAAAATTCCACAATATCAAGACGACGCTCTCTGTTTTCAGTCTTTGAACAAAAGACTGGAGTCTTCAACTGCTTGCCAACTGAACTTGAGTCATTCCAACTCGCTTACGTTCTGCAATCAAGCCTTCGGTAACATATTTATATTATTAAGAGTAAGCTGACTTCACTACAACGCCCTTCAATACGTGAGGGGATGTTGTGTTTATACATATCCCCAAAAGAGATATTTAGACTCGACATAACGGCCCAGCTAAAACATATGCCCTTCTTTTGTAATAAAAAAACTTAGTAACGCATTAACTACTCCTTAAGCTTATTAAAAAACTTTAGGGCTGATCCTGCTACAAACTTGTGGACACATAGTTAAGCCATTATCCTGAATGAAAGAGGAGATGAAAGTGAGTGTCCGAAAACGTAGATCATATGATGCTG
>NZ_JADMLB010000067.1 GCF_015482765.1 Halodesulfovibrio sp. | reverse complement strand
CTCAGTCACCTCTACAGGCTTTTTCAATAAAGAATTAACTAATGACATATGATCACCTTGCTGTCGCTACCTGACAAATACTACACGCGAATAGAAACCCTTACCTGTACCTTCGCGCCTCCTCCACTGCTCCGAACAGGAGAAGCTACGTGCACTTTTTGCGGAGCTGCTTGCTGAAGCCCTGAAACAATTTCAGAAGCACGTGCATCAACTCTATCGCGTTCAGCACTGGCATCGCTGTCACGTTGTAATTGCCTGTGTTGGTCGAAAGCTAACAATCTTCCAGCGCGAGCCCCAATTCTTGCCCGTTGAGAATATGAAAAATCAAGTTTCCCATTCGAAGAAGCTCTTTCATCTGACAAATTACTCTCATAATCCATCTGAGCTTGAAGAAGTGAAGTCATCGTGCTCATCTTGTTATCCATCGCACTACGTACTGCCTCGGCAGACTTTACTGTAGCTCGAATATAACGAGAATGATCTGTTTGTTGCCCTGTAAACAAGTTAGACACGTTTACGTCTGCTTTCTTTTGAATTTTCTGAGCTCGTTGCTGAAGCTCAGTCACCTCTACAGGCTTTTTCAATAAAGAATTGACTAATGACATCCTAACCACCTTAAAAAATATTTATAGACATAAACATAGCGCAATAAATATATCGGCAGAACAAATGACTTCTTAATAAATTTTTATATTTTTTAAGAGGTTAACCTATTCTTAACCTTTTTGAGGCAAATTTTGAGGCTCTTCAATTTCAATCTATTTCTTTAGCCCCTTTTTCGGACAAAATTCTTCCATTTCACAAACTTCACACTGTGGACTGCGCGCTATACAAACATCTCGTCCAAATGACACGAGCATATGGTTGACAAATCCCCACTCCTCTTTGGGAAACAGCGGAAGCAGATCTTTTTCAACCACTGTAGGGTTAGTAGATTTTGTTAACCCGAGACGAAAAACAATACGCTTTACATGGGTATCAATCGCAATCCCTTCATTAATGCCATAGCCATTCCATAACACCACGTTTGCTGTCTTACGTGCAGCTCCAGCCAGCGTTGTAACTTCTTCTGAAGTCTTGGGAATCTCTCCCCCGTAGACCTCAACAACCCGCTGTGCAGCGGCAACAATATTTTTTGCCTTATTACGGTAAAAACCTGTAGAACGAACCATTTCCTCAACATCCTGCACATCTGCTTCAGCTAGTTCATACGGAGTAGGCCACCGTTCAAACAAAGCTGGAGTAACTTTATTAACCCGCTCATCTGTACACTGGGCAGAAAGCACCGTTGCAACAAACAATTCCCACACGGTGGTAAAGTTCAAATGCGTTGATTTTACAGGATACCTTTTATGCAATCGCGCCAGCATTTCTAATGCACGTTCTTTTTTACGCATTAATTCTCCAACAAAATGTAATACTATTATCCCGAAATAATTACTAACCTATACTTATGGCAGCGCATTTCCCACAAACAGTTGCCCAAAAGAATGCAGCGTTAGCAAGCAATGATGTTGCCCTTTGACGGTCTCTACTGGACATTCAATATTTTATAACAACATGCCGCAGAACAATTGCTCTCTACAACAACTTTTTGTACTGTCGCGCTGTTGTTCAACGCACTTCAACAAAATGGAGATACTATGTCTTTTCTCGTATACATGACAGCACCAACTCCTGAAGAAGCTCGGTCAATCGGCAAGGAACTTGTTTCAGAAAACCTTGCTGCATGTATCAATATTTTTCCCAATGTTGAATCAATATTCACTTGGGAAGATGAAGTGCAGTCGGCACATGAAGTCGTTTTCATTGCAAAGACATCAGAAGCAAAAGTTACAGCACTGACCAAACGGGTACGTGAACTTCACAGCTACGATGTGCCTTGTATTATTTCTATTCCTATTACAGGCGGAAATCCTGAATTTTTGTCCTGGATCGAACACGAAACCCGCTAGGAGCTCTAGTCCAATGGCCATTTATGTATTCGGCTCAATCGCCTACGACCGCATTATGAACTTTGATGGAAAATTTGCAGACCATATTCTTCCTGACAAAATCCACATGCTGAATGTATGCTTCTTTATTGAACGTTTGGAAGAAAAACTTGGCGGTACCGCTGGAAACATTGCCCATTCTCTTGCACTGCTCGGAGAAAAACCAGTTGTTCTTTCTACAGTAGGGAAGGATTTTGGTCGCTACAAAGAAGTGATGGAACAGCAGGATCTGCCACTTGATGGCATCCGCGTTGTTGACGATCTCTTTACTGCAAGTGCTCATATCACAACAGATCAGGGTGACAACCAGATTACCGGCTTCCATCCCGGTGCTATGATTCATCCTTGTAACTACGAATTCCCGACTCTTTCAAAAGAAAACGATATTGCTATTATCTCTCCGGGTAACAAAGATGACATGATGAATCTGCCTAAGTACTTCCGTGAACAGGGCATTCGCTATATCTTTGATCCAGGTCAGCAGATTACTATTTTCTCCGGTGAAGAAATGCTTGAATGCATTGAAGGCGCACACATGCTCGTATCAAACGACTACGAGCTGGAGCTTATCAAAAATGCTACAGGCCTTTCCAAAGAGCAGCTGCTTGAAAAGTGTGATTACATCATCACAACTCTCGCTGAAAACGGCTCAAGAATTGATAATGGCAAACCAATCGAAGTAGGCATTGCAAAACCTACTGAAGTCCTTGATCCAACCGGCTGCGGTGATGCATTCCGCGCTGGTCTGCTCAAAGGGATTATGGACGGAAAATCCGTTGAAGAATCCGCCAAACTCGGTGCTGTAGCTGCCAGCTTCTGCGTAGAAAAATACGGCACCCGTGAACACACCTTCACACAGGACGAATTCAACAAACGCTTTTCTGAAGCATTTTAGACTTTTACACGCTTCTCTGCCTCAAGAATAGGTAGCAAGATGCCGTAAAAAAAACAAAAAGCGAGTTGCGATTTTTTTCGCAGCTCGCTTTTTTCATTTCCAACAAACTCCCGCAACGTCCTTCACCCGTTATTTTATCAGGTGCAACACCGACATGAAATACGTATTCATTGACGCCTTCCCCCTTTCCTGTGCACAACAAATATATGTTGCCCAGCGATTTGATTTCTGAACTCCACGCTGTACGGCACAATCACGCAACACAAAACATTAGGAGATCTCATGGCAAGTTTTTTTCGTGCTAATGAAATAGCAAATATTGCAGTTGAAATAGAAAAAAAAGGTCGTCAGTTTTACTTACGTCTTGAAGAAGCAGCAAAAACTCCTGAAACCCGTGAACTGTTTCATTACCTTGCAGTAGAAGAAACAAAACACCAGAAAATCTTTCAGGATCTTGCAGATCGCTTAGGAGATATTGAACTTCCTGCATGGGCTACCGATGAAGAATATGGTTCTTACATTCAAGGACTTGTAGAATCTCACGCTCTGTTCTCCGATGAAAGTGTTGAGAAGCAACTCAATGCATTGGAAGATGAAAAAGAAGCTATCAGAATGGCAATGAACTTTGAAAAAGACACCCTGCTCTTTTTTGTAGAAATGGAAACCTTTGTTCCTGAATCTGAAAAAGCAGCCGTAAAAGAATGTGCTCAGGAGGAAAAACTCCACTTAATCAGATTACAGAACATGTACTCAAAATTGTAGTACAACTTCGCAGGAAACATACCCCATACCGTATTCACAGCTCTGTTTTCCTGCACACCTGCATGTAAAAAAAGGCTTAGAGGATATTCCTCTAAGCCTTTTCCATACATATTCGATTAACAAACCACTCGAATTAATTATCGTCCGGTTCGTATCCAGCCTCTTTAATCATCTCTTCAATCAATGCCGGATCAACACACTCTGTCGGACCATAGGTAACTTCACCAGTGGCATAATTAACGTTTACAACTTCAACACCATCTACGGTTTTTACCACTTCAGAAATAGTTGCAGCACAGTCAGGACTTTTCATTCCGGAAACTTTTAATGTAGCCATATCACTATCCTCCAGCATTGTTATCTCATCTAAATAAAGAACGTATTGAGAAATAAGTCGTTATAACAACACATAACGCCCCGTTCTTCATGACAACTCCAAGGTTATTTTGCTATACATCGTAATTCCTACCCTGCCAATAGGAAATACAGTTTGCTTCACTTGCACCCACTACTGTTATACCGTATTGATACTCACCGCATTCACGCGGAAACGATACTTTTACGGAGAGCTGTCATGAACGATATGCTGGCACTTGATTTTTCCAATACCGGATATATCTACATGTTTCTTATTTGGTCTGTCGCCGGAATTATTGGCGCAGTACTAGCGCACAAAAAAGGGCGTAACCCATTTTTCTGGGGAATCTTATGCCTGCTTATTCCTATGGCATTATTTGCCATCGGGGGAATGCGTGCTCCGGGTGAATCCGTGCCTGCCATGTTCCGCAACGAAAACGACACCAACTCTCCTCAATAATAGACTGCCCGCCACCACAACAGGCAATAACGAGATTTTTTTATGATTGAACGCAAATTTCATATAATGACGTTCGGCTGCCAGATGAACGTCAGCGACTCTGACTGGTTGAAACGCACCCTTGCTTCCAGAGGCTTTACAGAATGTGAAAAACCGGAAGATGCTTCCGTATTCATTGTAAACACATGTTCAGTTCGGGAAAAACCTGAGCAAAAAGTATACAGTCTTCTGGGGCGCATCAACGTTATGACCAAAGGTCGTGAAGACGTTATTGTTGCTGTTGGCGGATGTGTTGCACAGCAAGTCGGTCGTGGATTCTTCAAACGCTTCAAACAGGTTCGCCTTGTCTTTGGCACAGACGGCCTTTCCTCTGCGCCTCAGGCTCTCGACAGACTCGTGGACGATCCTTCACTGCGCATGAGCCTTCTTGATTTTTCAGAAGAATATCCAGACCGTGACGGCAACTGGGATGACTCTGAAGCACCGGTTTCCAGCTTTGTAAATATTATGACAGGCTGTGATAACTTCTGTGCATACTGCATCGTACCGTACACAAGAGGACGTCAAAAATCCCGCCCGACTCAGGCAATTATCGATGAATGCAAAGATTTGCTTTCACGCGGCACACGCGAAATCACACTGCTTGGGCAAAACGTGAACTCTTTCGGGCAAGACAGCCACGGTGACGGTACCTCCTTTACCGAACTGCTTTATAAAATTGCAGAACTGGACGGCTTAAAACGTCTTCGTTTTGTTACATCACACCCTAAAGATATTGCGGATGAAGTTATCAAAGCATTCGGCGAACTGGATGTTCTCTGCCCTCGCCTGCATCTGCCTCTTCAGTCCGGCTCCGACGCTGTTCTGAAAAAAATGGGACGCAAGTATGATATTAAAAAATACCTTACTATTGTAGAAAAACTTAAAGCAGTACGGCCCGACATCCAGCTCACTACAGATATGATCATCGGCTTCCCCGGTGAAACAGAAGAAGATTTCCTTGAAACAATGCGTATTGCAAAGATTGCAGACTACGCACAAAGTTTCTCATTCAACTACTCTGACCGTCCGGGAACCAGAGCAGAAATGCTGCCGAATAAGGTAGATAAAAAAGTTATGCAGGATAGACTTTCACGCTATCAAGCATGGCAGACAGATAATACTGAACGCATCCTCCAATCTATGGTAGGTAAAAAACTGGACATTCTTTTCGAAGGAGTCAGCAGACGTCCCGGAACCGAGGGCGTGTCATGGCAAGGTCGGGATATATATGGTCAGTTGGTGATCGTCACCCTGCCTGAAGGTGAAGATGTTACAGGAAAAATCCTTCCGGTAACTGTTACCAAAGCCACCAGACACTCTCTCATTGCTGAAAAGGCAGGAGACACATGGTAAGAATGGAAGTCGCCGGACTTTCGCTGGATAAGAAAACCCGAGCCCCCATACTTATGCTTAAAGATCCGGCAGGCGAAAGAATGCTGAATATCTGGATAGGTGCGATGGAGGCAATGGCTATTTCCATCTTTCTCAATCAGGTGGAAGTTCCACGTCCTCTGACCCATGACCTTATGCTCAGCAGCATTGAAGAACTAGGTGCCCAGTTATTGGGAGTGGACATTGTACGTGTTGAAAACGGAACGTACTTCGCAGAGCTTGATGTTGATATGGGGGGCAAACGCAGCCGCATAGACTGTAGACCATCAGACGCTGTTGCGTTGGCTTTGCGTGCAGGCATTCCGATTCTGGTTTCTGATGATGTGCTTGAAGCAACAAATGCGGAAGGTGAAAAAGCTCCGCAGCCAAGCGATCCGGCAAAAGACGGTGCAGCACAAATGATGCGTTCTGCACAGAATTCGGAACAAACTCAGATAGATTCCAGACGCGTTGCACAAGCTGCGGATCGCGGTAACGATGATGAATCGTTAGCTGATCTACTAAAAAAGATGCAACCCGATACGAAATACAAAATGTAAATAAAACGCCCTGCTCAGCAGGGCGTTTTTCATTATTTTTAATTTACCTTTCCTACACATCGGATCATAGTCACTCTTTATGACAACACTTCACACTACTTTTTAGCTCACCTGAACTCTACTTCTCATCAGTTGGATATCCGTCATGAAACGCTACACGAAACAGTTTTCCATTCCTGCACAAGAACAACCGTCAGGAGGAATTATGCTCCGCTCTTGGTTATTCCTGCTCGCCGCCATTCTCAGTGAAATAGCAGGAACAACATCTCTTAAGGCTTTTGATGATATTCACTCTGGTCAAACCGGAATGATTGCCACCAGCATATTCATAGCGTTATCGTACTTTCTGCTTTCCAAAGCAGTATTACGTATCCCTCTGGGCGTCGCCTATACGTGCTGGGAAGGAGTCGGGTTAGCACTTGTCGCCGCAACAAGTTTTTTCCTGTTTAACGAGCCCATGCCCCCACTTAAACTCATCGGTATCGCATGTGTCATGACAGGATTAGTATGGTTGCACCACGTGATGAGGCACTCAAATGATTAACGCATTACTCTGGATTCTCAGCTCCATTGGACTCGATATTGCCGCAAACTGGGCTATCAAGCGCTCAAAAGGTTTCTCCATCAAGCGCTGGGGTTTCCTTTCGATTACTTTGGTGATCTGCGCTTTTCTTATGCTTAAACCGGCGCTGTCTTACTTTCACCTGTCAGTTGCCTATGCACTATGGGGAGTAGGCGGCATAGCAGGAAGCTTTATTGTAGACCGAATCGTGTTTCATGTTCACCTCAGTCCACGTATTATCCCGGCAATTTTACTTATGATTTTAGGGATCATACTTATCAATGTCACCACACCGCCTGTTCACTAACAATGCTACAACAAAATCATAATATATTGATTTGAAAGACAAAAAACGGGAATACCCTTTCAGATTTGTTTATGGTATTACCCCACAGACATTATGACTACAGCACAATAGGTGACACACATGAGTAGACCAGATTCTCCGGTAATCACTACCCTTAACCATATTGCAGCCCTCTTCAAAGGCAGATCACTTTCTGATGGAAGTTATGTCTGGCGTGCTGCACCGCAAGTTTCAGATGCTTTTATGGAAAAGCTTAAGGCTAAATGGATCGAAGTTCGTTCCACAGCCCTGCCTAAAGAATTCCATTCTAAAAATAGAAAGCGTGAAGCGCTTAATGATATTTCATTTACAATCGACGACGTAGAAGTTTTTCCTAAAATCTACACCCGTAACGATTACAAACATGCGTTGCTGCATACGTTCTTTTTTTCAGAAGCCCGTCGCAACTTCAGCACCATGTGCTTCCTTATGGAGAACAACCTGCCGACAACTGAACCATTGGCACTGCTCTCCGGTAACAGAATGAATCCGGGAAAAGAAACTGTTCTTTTTACTCGAAAGCTTAAAGATACTGACATCTACTTTTATGACTTCCGTGAAATGCTTCACGACTTTTCACAAGAAAAACGTAATGCATTCTTTATCCTTTTCGGTAAAAAAATGGCAGAACTCCATAATCTTGGAATCTATACTGAAGATACAGACAAAAACATCTCAGTTCGTCCAATCGGTGAAACATACGATCTTCATTTTTATGATTTTGACAACTTCTACCCGTGGCGTTTTCTTAACTTGAAACGCTCCAAACACGCTGTTCGGCATAGTCTATTTTCTAAAAAATACGATGCATCTCTAGAAGAAGCAGAAATCTTCTTAGAATCCTACTTAACGGTCAGACAACGACCTGACTTAAAAGATGTTCTTCATAAAGAAATCAAGAACGTTATTGCATCGGGTGGCTCTAAATAAAAAAAGGTGAGTGGATAAACCACTCACCTTTTCTATTACTTTCTTTCTGCAGAGCTGCTCTGCTAACCAGACTTATCAGTTATGATACAAACCATTTTTCAAGGCGTACTTCAAAGTACTTCTGCGGATGATCACATGCTGGACAGACTTCCGGAGCAGTCAATCCTTCGTGAACAAAACCACAGTTGATACAGCGCCATGCAGCCGGCTTTGCTTTTTTGAAAATATCGCCGTTCTGAATAGAATTCATCATTGCAAGGTAACGCTCTTCGTGGTGCTTCTCAGCAGTCGCAATGGAACGCATTGCAGCAGCAACTACAGGGAAACCTTCCTGATCTGCAATCTCTGCAAACTCAGGGTACATTTCCATATACTCGTGACGTTCACCAGCAGCAGACTCTTTCAAGTTTGTAACAGTGTCGCCAATAATACCTGCAGGGAATGCAGCAGTAATTTCTACCTCACCGCCTTCAAGGAACTTAAACAAGCGCTTAGCGTGAGCTTTTTCCTGCAATGCAGTTTCCTCAAAAATCTTGGAAATCTGTACATAGCCTTCTTTGTTAGCAACACCGGCAAAGTAGTCATAACGGTTGCGAGCCTGAGATTCACCTGCGAACGCAGCTAAAATATTCTTTTCAGTTTTGGTGCCTTTAAGCTTACTCATCTATCACTCCTTACCTAATTAGTAATGATTCTTGTTAAGTTGTTTTTCCTTCTATACCAATACAATGTCATT
The DNA here is from genome assembly GCF_015482765.1 of Halodesulfovibrio sp. GTDB lineage: Bacteria > Desulfobacterota > Desulfovibrionia > Desulfovibrionales > Desulfovibrionaceae > Halodesulfovibrio. The sequence goes on along the minus strand of NZ_JADMLB010000067.1, from coordinate 79,722 downwards.
GGGCAAGCTATTTCTACACAATTTAGAAATACTTGAAAAAACAAGTATTAACAATAGAATACGACCTAACAACGACATCTTTTTCATGCTGTAGACAAAGTCCCCAGCCTACCCGTATATCAAAAGGTAGTATGTTTACGGCTGACTATACACTTACTACCAATGTAATCAACCAACAGGATATTATGTAATGATTGACCTTCATGTTCATACCTCACTCAGCACAGGGGAACAAACTCCCGCAGCAGCAATGCGTTTTGCCAAGGCTGCCGGTTACCGTGCAATCGCGTTTACTGAACATGTTGACGCTACCAATATGCAATCGGTGCTTGAAAGCCTGCTTCCGATGATCCGCAGTTACTCTCTTTACTCGGGAATAGACCTTTATGCCGGAGTGGAACTTACCCATGTCCCTCCACAACTTATTCCGGATACCATTGTTCAAGCACGGGAGATGGGAGCACAAATCATTTGTGTACACGGACAGACTATTGCAGATATTGTAGATGAAGGAACCAACCTTGCTGCAATTGAAGGCGGTGCAGATTTTCTGGCACATCCAGGACTCGTCACAGAACAGGAAGCACAGCTGGCGGCAGAAAAAAATGTGTATCTTGAAATTACCGCCCGTGCTGAACATGCCCTGACTAACGGACATGTCGCAAAACTTGCTGCCATGACCGGTGCCCCGCTTATCCTCAACAACGGTGGATATAGAGGATATGACTTTATCAATAAAGACAGACGCCGTGCTATTGCCTTAGGTGCGGGAATGTCTAAAGAACACTATCAACAAACGGAAAACAATTCCCGTATGATCGTTTCAAAAATGATGATGCGTTAAGCACACGCCGCACCTTTGATCTCAGGAGTTTTTATGTATTCTGCTCAAAAATTACTTGTACCTGCTCTGATGTTTCTCCTTGTTCTATGTCTGACGCCAGCCTTTGCAGAACAGTCAAGTTCAGCGAACGAAAAAAACACACAGGCATTTTACGAAACAATACGTTCTAATCCCCTGACCCTGCGCGGCTTTATTTCGGGCATGCCTAAGGGGGGCGACCTGCGGGTGCGTCTCAAAGAATCGATCTATCCTGAAGATTATCTCCTGCTTGCGGAAAAGGAAAACTACTGCATAACACTTCCCACCTATTACGCAGTTCCTCCGCTGAATGGTGCCTGCCCTCCGGGGACAGCTCCGGCAAAAGAATTCTTTGATTCAGAAAAAAATTACCGCGAAGCAATTGAAGACCTTTCATCTGCGTCTTTTAATTCAAAACAACACATAATTTCTCTTCATGAAATAACACCTGACCAATTCGGCTTTCTGCTCAGTGCAGTTATCGAAAATGCTGCCTACCAGCACCTTGATTACCTTGAAGTACTCCTTCCGTGGGCTCCGGCTAAACTTCTTGATGCCGCGAACAATGTGACATGGAAAGGAACACCTCAAGACATGTACTCTGTACTCACAGCTGTTCCCGCAATGGACTCCATTGACAAAGGAAAAGATCGATTGATCTCTTTTATGGCTGGAACAAAAAAACACCTGCCCATTAAAACAGCTCAATCAGTTACTGTACGTATGGTTGCAAGCGTAGACAGAACTCAGGCCCCTTCCGTTGTCTTTGCTCAACTCATTTATGCATTTAAAACTGTCGCAGCAGATTCACGCTTTGTAGGCGTTGCTCTTACCGGCGATGAAGACCACCCAGTTGCGTTGCGAGATTACGATCTCCAACTGGAAATGCTGAATCTGCTCACAAACATGAAAGAATTTTCTGAGGTTAAAACCATCATCACTGCCGGTTACCTTGAGTTCGGTATGATTCAACCGACAAAATTCAAAGATCGCATCCGAATGGCAGTCACCAAAGGGAATGCTACTCGCATCAGCCACGGCTCTGCCATCATGTACGAGAACAACCCGTTTGCCCTGCTCAACGCACTTTCTGAACAAAAAATTCCTGTAGAAATTGCTCTTACCAGTGAAGAAGCAGTTCGCTCTATCACCGCAAAAGAAAACCCGTTCCCTGTTCTCCAGCAGTATGATGTGCCTGTCGTTCTGGTAACAGAAAGCGGCGGACTGACACGTATAGATATTACAAACGAATATGTCCGTGCTGCGCACGACTACAATCTTTCCTACGCACAGCTCAAAACTCTTGCCCGAAACAGTCTGGAGTACAGCCTCCTTCCGGGAAAAAGTTTATGGAAAAGCACATCTCCATATATCATGGGTGATGAATGCAAGGACTCTCTTACAAACAAAAAAACCGGTATATGCCAAAAACTCCTCACAGAAAATCCTAAAGCCAATAAACAATGGGCACTGGAAACAAAATTTGTGGAATTTGAACGACAATTCACCGCACAATAACTTCATACATCCATTCAAAATGGCTGCACAGTACTGTGCAGCCTTTTTTTATGTATTATGTTTTGCATTTTTTCTTTGCATTTCAAGCATCTTCGTTGACTTAGCCCCATATCTAATTGTAAAGGAGGGGAAATCTAATAAGGGAATCATGCTTAACCTGTCTCGTTTTTTAAAGATTTCTCCTGGTATACCGATAGCAGTTGTAAGACAACGTACAACCTGCATAAGGGACAGTTAATGCTCGACTACTCTAAATTCAAAGAAGTTCACGAACTTTTTTTGAAAGGAAAAAACCGCGAAGCAAAACATCTGCTGAAGGAACTTCAGTCCAAGTATATTTCGCTTTGCGATCAAGTATCCTCACTCAAGCTTCAGGTTAAAGAATATGATGACATTCTTCATTTCTCAGAGAATCTGATTTTTGATGGAAATTACTATTGGTTAAAAACCGGCAGTGTCCGGCACGGTCCGTTTTGCGCTGATTGCTGTAACGATGAAGGAATGCTTGTTCGTTTACCTCATGGTCACACCAAAAAAATATGCTGGCGTTGCGGTAAGCAATACCTTCCTCAGCCAGCCCGCACGTCTGCACCTACTGAACGAAAAATGGGTAAAGTAATTCCCCTGCATACCCCTGCTGTTTCAGAAGAGCATGACAACGCAGCCGCTAAGTAACCGGCACAACCAGACAAGCTACTTTCGCATACATTTTCCCCAGCACAGAACCACGTAAGATACTTAGCTAGCATACATTATAGAGGCGCTACATGAGCACACCTAAAAAACCTGAACACGCACTCATCATCAATGGAAACAGTGCAGAAGCAGCATTGGATAGAAAGATGCTCTTCCGCATTGGTATCCGCAGTGCACTGATAGTAGATTCTGTCTCTGGAACGTTTCGCTCGTTATCCAAAGCGCAATCAGGTGAAATCGATTCATTTGATTTGATAATCTGCGGTGCTCAGATGAAAGACGGCGATGCTCAATATCTGATAGATAAGCTCAAAAGCATTCGGGCTCAGATATCAATTCCTGTCCTTGCAGTCTCAACATCTCCGACAAAAGACTTTGTAATGCGTACTCTGACACTCGGGTACTCATCATTCTTAGCACGCCCCTATACTATGGACGGTCTTGTCCAGCAGGTTATTCATGCAGTTCGTAACACCTATGGTGTCGCCATTCCAACGGCATCACAGCCACAAGGCGACCAGCAGGATACACAAAAACTGCTTGAGCCTGAACCGGACACAGCAGAAACACTGTGCGAACGCGGGAAAAAGCTGCTCAAAAACCATCATTGGGACAGTGCGCTGGAAACATTCTCGCAAGCTATTTCTATCAACCCGCGACACGGCGCCGCGTATGTTGGTCGTGCAAAGGCGTGGAAAGGAAAGCGGGATCAAGAACAATACGTGCAGGAACTCAATGCTGCAGGTGATATATTTATGGCTCAGCATGACTACGAAGGTGCAGCAAATGCGTTAAAACCTTTGTATGAAGCCCATGATAAAGAAAATCCGCTATATAATACTGCTAAATCTCTCCTTCAGGAAGGAGACTTTGCAAATGCAGCCTCCGCATACCTACATGGAGAAAAGTTGAGCCCCGGCGTCCATCTGCACCAACAAATTTCCCGAGCCTGTATGTTTACACGGGCTCCGCAGCAGGCGGCAAAAGGCATTTGCAAAAAAATATACGAACAAGGGCATGAAGAAAAAGCAAAACTTTTATATAAGAGAATTGTAGGTGCTCCTGCCCGGCGGCATCCCTCGAGGAAGAAGAAGGTAAGCTGGTTAGACAGTTATCCGGCACTTTCCGAAATTGTTTCTGTCGCCAAGTACAGCTACCAAGCCTATCATGCATTTCAGAAGCCCCAGCCCGACAAAGCGCTGTTACATCCTTAGACACAAAAAAGCCCCGAAAATATTTTCGGGGCTTTTTCATGCGTAACCAAACAAGGTTAGCCTTGTTCCAGCTCACGCAGATAGCGGAAAAGTAATTTAGAAGACTTAAGCGGCTTCTGCTTTTCCATTTCTTTTTTTGCATTCCTGATGAGCTGACGCAGTTTTTGAATATCCACAGTTGGGTAGGATTCTACTACGGAATTCAGCGCATCCTTATCGCCCTGAAGCAACCGTTCACGAAGACGCTCCAAATGATGGAAGTCAGCACTTTGTGCGGCCTTCCCTTCCTGAACTTCTTCAATACGGGCTTTAATAGGCTCTATATCAACCTCACGAAGCATTTTACCGATGTATTGCATCTTACGGCGCTTGGCTTCATGCTTTGTAATCGTGTACAGTTCTTCGTATTCCTGTAATAAGTCAGGCGGAAGGTTGAAAGAACGGATAGCACTGATCGGAAAAGAAGCAAGCTCCTCCCCTATCTTCTGAATTGCAGTGCTTCGGCGTTTCTTTTCTGAGCGACTGAGATATTCATCCGTTTCTTCAGCTTCCAATGCCTGTTCATGATCATGATCTGTAACCATCTTAGACCTCCAAGAGGTCTGCTTCTACCGCAGGGAAGTACATTCGTAAAGTCCATGCATAATCAAACTAATTTTTCCCCTGCTTTAAAACTGCCTGTTACCTAAAATTCCACAGCGTGCTGGGCAGTTCAACATAAAATTCAATGTCATGCCTTGGTAATTCAATAAGTAGCATGAGCGTATCTGATGGCTCCAGACGAAACACATTGTCAAACAAGCGGGAGATAATCTCTTCCCGGGTCACAGCCGATTCACTGGCAACTTGATCTGCCGCTGAACGCACAACCGTTGTCGCCTCGTGGTGCAAAAGAATCCGCTCTGGATCAACAGGAACGGCTATTTCCCCGAACCGCTCTGTTTGCAGCTTCTTTGCCAAATAGTATTGTCTCATTGATAATCGCATACTATCTCCGCGCTTGAACAGCATAAGGATACATATTATACTAAATTACTATACAACGTGTACCCAGCTGCTTTTTTTTAGTTTACAAACCTGTTGTTCAATCTAAATGACCACATTGATTGAGGCATTTGCGCGAACATCTCAATTTTTTGCTCTGGTAATGATATCGCCACAACAAGCGGTCCTGCGGGTTCAATGTAGTATATGTTATTATAAAGATGCTTCTGCAAACTATGCTTATGCAGTCCTAATTTTTCAGCCAATGTTTCTGCACTCTTAAACAATGCATCTTTTCCGTTTTTGTTTAATTGGATATCCTCAGAATCAATATGTATTGCACCAGTTGCGTTATATTCGGTTTTAATTTTTTCAATAATATCTAGTCTGGCATTAGCTTGTTTCATGTGCTGCTCCTTATTCTGCAATAATACGGACTTGTTTTTACTATAATGCAACACAAAGAACGATGTATACGTGTTGTTAGCTATACAAGCTTCTTTGTTCTATGTAACTCACTTAGCCTAGAAATATTGTTAATCCATTACTGCTTTTATATTGCAATGCATCTTGTCTAAACCTTACTTGTAGTAAATTACACGTAAGCATGACATAGGTAATACAACAGTGCGAACCCCATTATACACAACTATAATCCGATACATTAAAGTTGCGCCATTTCCACATGCAACAGCGCTGACATTGTTGTTTGTAGCTACAACACTTTACATAGAGGCCCGTTTTCTACTGAATAGCGGGGTTCCGCTCTATGCAGTTGTCCTCTTTACGCTTTCTGCGTTTTTTGGCTGGGGCGTTATTTTATGTCAGGCAGACGCCTTTTCACGCTTTAGAGAGTTCAAAAGAATCAAAGCTATCTTCTCACGCAGAGGTTTCAACCCGCGTATCCTCAAGCTGGTTTCCACATCACGCTGTCAACGTGATGCGGCGTTACTTGCTGCCAAAGAAACAGGTCACCGCCACCTTGCTGCGTCATATTTCAAAGCGCTGGGCTACCGCTGGTATCACATCATTCCGGATGCAATCATCAAAAATCCGACGAACTTCTTCACCCTGCACTTCCTGCGAACAACATTTCTTCCCCGCAAAGATACTTTGTCACAATAAAACCGTTTTAATCGGTAACAAAGTATGCAACCATGCGGTGGAACACACTTGTAGCGGTTGCAGTGCCCATCACTTGCTGCGCCGCTGCTTGAGCAATACGGAGGCACTATGACAAAGACTATTGATCTTACTCTTACTGTTACGGAATCCCCGCGGGCTCTTGCCGACCACGCTGCACAACTTTTTGTTGAGCAGTGCCTCGAAGCTGTTGATAAACGCGGTGAATACAATGTTGCGCTTTCCGGCGGACACACACCGAAACTCTTTTTTGAAACCCTTGCTTCTGCAAAATACAACGCAAGCATCCCGTGGGAAAAAGTAAATTTCTACTGGGTTGATGAACGAAGTGTAGGGCCGGATGATGAACAGTCTAACTATCGACTGGCAAAAGAAGAGCTTCTGCATAAAGTTTCCGCCACCCACTTCTACCGAATGAAAGGCGAAATAAACTCACAGACAGCCGCGGATGAATACGAAAGCCTGCTCCGCAAACACTTCACTCTCGGAGAAGGGCAGGTTCCGCGTCTCGACTTCGTGCTGTTAGGCATGGGGCCAGACGGACACACCGCCTCGCTTTTCCCGGGATACGACGGAATTGAAATTACAAACAGGCTGGTCACAGATCAGTACATTAGAGAAATGGAAGCTTGGCGTATCACACTGACTCTTCCAGTCTTGAATAATGCACGTGCATGCGTGTTCCTTATTCAAGGAAAAGAAAAACATGATGTGCTAGCAAAGGCACTTAACTTACTGAGTGACAGAACACTGCCAGCCCAGCGAGTGCAGCCGCACAATGGCAAACTTTACTGGATTGTGGATCAGGACGCCTACGAAGGCTAATTTGTACACGCAGCAAAGCTTGTCTTCAGGCAAAATAAACAACGAGGGACACACATTTCTTCCCTAAGTTATTCTAACAGCCTTGAACCAAAAACAAAAAAAGCCCTTGGAAAATTCCAAGGGCTTTTCTTATTTTTCGTATCTAACGCTGCCTAGTTCTCTGTAATATCATCAAGTAACGCATTACCATTAGTCAGCTCAATAACTGCAGAGGAAAAAGCTTCCGCATGCTCTTTAGGCATTTCAACAACAAAGGCTGCATCTGTGCCGAAATTTTCCTCCAGCACTTTAATTTCATACTCCGGCAACATGCGCTTGAAAAGCGTGACCGAACTGTAATCAATTACAACCTCTAACCGTACAGGTGTAATTTTCTCACGTGTCGGCAACGTTTCAAGACCTAGCTTAACCATACCTGAATAGGCACGAACAAGCCCGCCGGTACCAAGCTTTGTACCGCCAAAATAGCGAGTCACTACGGCTGAAATCTCACCGACATCAGAATGAAGCAACATGTTAAGCATGGGTTTACCGGCAGTGCCATGCGGCTCACCATCATCACTCATGCCGACCATAGCTGTTGAACCCGGAGGCCCCGCCTGATACGCCCAGCAATTGTGCGTCGCATCAGGGAATTCCTCTTTAATAGCCGCCACAAACGCACGCGCCTCTTCTACTGAAGGCGTATGCCCCAGCGTTACTATAAACTGACTCTTCTTGATTATATCTTCAACACGATACTGTGCTGCATCTGGAATAAGGTACCTGTCTGACATGCTATGCAAATACTCCCCAAGCCACGTCCTTGCAATTCTTTTTGCGCATAAAAAAAAGGAACCCCGTAACGAGGTTCCTCTTATATTCAGTTTGAAATTCTACCTACAAGGCTTTCGACGTCGCCATCAGATAGATTTCATGCGGATCGAGAATAAGAATTACAGAGCCGTCACCCATAATTGTTGCACCGGAAATACCTTTCAGGTCTCCAAGATACTCACCTAATGGCTTAATTACGATTTCCTGACGCTCATGCAGCTTATCAACAACAATACCAAGACGTCTGTCGTTATCGTGAATAACAACAACGGAAAGCACATCAGTCTCTTCAGAGCGCGGTAAATCAAGCAGGTCAGCCATGTAAACAAGGCCGAGCACTTCGCCGCGCAGTGTTACAGCTTTACGGCCGTTCACATCTGTAAGACGTTTAGCTTCAATCTTAGTTGTTTCAGAAACAGCATCAAGCGGAATAGCAAACTCTTCACCTGCAACATTAACCATAAGTGCATCAATAATTGCAAGAGTAAGTGGTAAGGTAAGAGTAAAGCGAGTGCCCTTTCCAAGCTCAGAGCTGATAGCAACACTGCCCTTAAGGTTCTTAATGTTGGTACGAACAACGTCCATTCCAACACCTCGACCGGAAATATCCGTAATGGTTTCTGCAGAAGAGAAACCCGGAGCGAAAATCAACTCCATTGCTTCTCGATCATCAAGCGCCTTTGCTTCTTCAGCACTGATGATGCCTTTGCGAATAGCAACTTCACGCATTTTTTCCGGATCAATACCTTTACCGTCATCTTCAATCTCAATAGCAACGGAGTTACCACGGTAGTAAGCTCTCAGATGGACAGTACCTTTGGCAGACTTTCCTGCTGCAAGGCGATCTTCTTCAGACTCAACACCATGATCCATGGCATTACGGATAAGGTGAACAAGTGGATCACCAATAACTTCCACAACGCTCTTATCAAGTTCGGTCTCTTCACCTTCCATAATCAAATCAACCTGCTTACCGCTTTTGCGTGAAAGGTCACGAACAAGGCGCGGGAAGCGGGAGAATACAGAAGACACAGGAACCATTCGAACTTTCATAATTGTGTCCTGAAGGTCATCAGAAATTCGTGCCATTGCATAGGTTGTTTCAGTCAAAGACTGTGCAACTTCCTGTACATCAACATTCTGACCATCTTCAAGATTTCTTGCGAGCATGGTGTATCGGTTACGGTTAATAATAAGCTCACCGATTAGGTTCATAAGGTGGTCAAGTTTTTCGTGATCAACACGGATTGTGCTGGAAGATTTCGGCTTCTGCTGTTTTGCAGGTGCTTTTTCTTTTGCTTTAGCAGGTGCAGCCTCTGCCTTAGGAGCAGGGGCAGCTTCGGCTTTAGGGGCTGGCTTTGGTGCTTCAGCTTTAGGAGCAGGTTTCGGTGCTTCAACCGGAGCAGGTGCAGCCTGCACTTTTTCAACTTCAGGCTCCGGTGCAGGTTCCTCAGCCAGCGCATTTGCTACAAAGGAAACTGGTGCATCAGAACTACCGGATTCAGGAAGCTCCAAAGACATATCCAATGCTTCTTGCGGCTCAGGACTTGGCTCACCAACACCCCGCAACTCTGCATCTGTATTAATAGACAGATTAAAGACCGCAAGCTCTGCATCAATCATGTCGTTCAGAATTTCAATTTCCTGAATCAACAAGTCGAGCATCAACGAAAAGTCCATGTCCGCATTACGGCCGGAATCTACAAGCCCTGCTGTACGTTCAGCCTGCACACGAGGCTTGTCATACTGCATGTAACTGCAGGAGTTCTGGGTTGTTACAAGGCTTCTGTACAGACTGTTAATAAACTCTTCCTGTGCAGAATCTTCTTCCAACGCAGCAACAGCTAATCCAATTGCCACACGCTGTTGAGTGATAGTTACGATAAAGATATCCATATCTTCTTTATCGTATTCCGGCACCTCTTCAACAAGCTCTACAACTTCCTCCTGAACCGGTTCAGGAGCAACGGCCTGTGGAAACTCACCATGCTCAACAGCATGACGTAATACGGATAAAATTTCTGTAAGATCGAGTAATGGAACCTGACCGGACTCCACATCGATTTTTGAAACAAGTGTATCAATAATATCAACACAACGGAGCAGAGTATCAATAAGACCCTGACTTACAGCAAGTTCGCCTTTACGGGTTCTATTCAGTAATGTCTCAGCCTCATGTGTAAGGCTGTTCAACTCATGAAACCCGATGATTCCGCTGTTACCTTTAAGATTATGGAAAAAGCGGAATAAATCATTAACGAGATCGTCATTGTCATCAGGGTTCTGCTCAAGTTCAAGCAAGCCGTTGCTAAGATCTGCTGTGTTCTCAAGAGCCTCTTCGATAAAATCACGCAAGTGCCCTTCACCAAAAGAAGTCAACGCATATGGCTCACCCTCAGGAAGCTGAACAGTAGAGCGTGCATCAGAAGCAAGCTCTGCCTCTTCCATTTCAATAACACTTTCTTCCTGAACCGCTTCAAGAGGCGTATCTTCAACAGCGGTATCAGTTGCAGGCTCTTCAGAAGCAGTAGGGGCTGGAGTCTCACCTGCTAACAGCGCATCCAGAGTCTGGTTGATAGGTTCCGTTGCAACGTCCCCTTCTTCCCCCTCATTCTCAAGGTTGTCGATAATTCTGCGCAATGCATCAGTCGCCTCAAGAATCACATCCATTATTGCAGGAGTGGCTTCCATAGTCCCTTTGCGCAACTCGTCCATGATGTTTTCAGCACGGTGCGCAAGTGTGTTCATTTTATTGAGACCAAGAAAGCCGGATGCACCTTTCAGTGAGTGCATCGGCCTAAAGATTTCATTCAATAACGAGGTATCTTCCGGATCTTTTTCAAGTTCCAGCAAGTTTGGCTCGATAGTCTCCAGATGTTCTTTTGCTTCGATAATAAAATCAGCAAAAATTTCCGGATCTAAAAAATCCTGGCTCATACTTTGTCCCCAAATGGATGTAGTGAAAAACGCATAATACAGGCAAGCCCAACAATTGCCTGCTCTCTGTATAGAGTCGTATCGGTAGAATTTCGCAGATAATTAGAAAACATAGTGAAAAAACAAACAGATGACATGCCATACGCTTTTTTGTCACAAAAAAGGCACCCGCTACATCTCTCTATCCAGAGAATCTAAAAAGCAAAGCAAGCCAATCTAAAAAAAAGCAAAAGAAAAAGAGTGGAACACAGCTGCTAATTCGCCACATTTCTCATAGCAAACATAACAACTGTAACCTGCTTAAAAACCGGCGAAAGGCATTGTTCAAACCAGTCTATAAATTAAACGCTACTGCAAGCATAATGCTTGCAGTAGCAAAAAGCCCATAACACACGCTTAGCCAAGCAGCATTCGTACGTTTCGAACCATCTTTTCCGGCTGTGCCGGTTTAACCATATACAGGTTAGCACCAAGGCTCATACCCAGTTTGATATCCTGCTCCTGCCCTTCTGTTGACAAAACAACAATTGGCAGGTCACGATAGGTGTCCTGCTTGCGTACGTTTTCAATAAACGTAAAGCCATCCATATGTGGCATATTGATGTCTGTAATAATCAGGTCAACGGCACCGCAAGAGTACAGCTTTTCCAAACCATCCAAACCATCTTCCGCAGCAGTCACTTTAAAGCCTTCATTTTTCATAATAAACGCTACGAGATTTCGAACTGTCTTGGAATCGTCTACAATAAGAATATGTTTACTCATTTTTAGCGCTCTCTATCCTTCAAGGATGGCTTCAACAATATTATCTACAGAAATAATACCTATGAGCATGTCATCAGACTTCATTAATCCAAATACATACTGCACTGCTACTCCAAGGTGAGATTCAACAGCCCAGTCAATGGAATCTTGCGGTACTCGATACATAGTATGAACAGTATCAATCACAAGCCCGAACTGAAGTCCGTGTCGCTTGCAAACCACAATAAATTTGTCTGACCGCTCTTGTTCTTCTAAACCAGCAATACCGAGTAATTCCCGCAACTGAATAATCGGTGTTACTGTCCCCCGTAAGTTAATAACTCCTGTCACAAAAGGAGGAGCAACCGGAAGCTTGGTAGCCGGAAGGTATCTTATTACCTCTTGTACCGCACTGATCGGCACAGTAAATTCCTGTGTTCCAAGGAAAAAACTAACCATCTGCAACTCACTCTCATTACGGAGCTGCTCAAGTAAATCCGGCTCTCTCTCAAACTCGCTTCCCAGCCAGCTACTTTCCTCTGGCGCAAGAGCAATAGACTCAGCACCGGCACTGTCATCTGTGAAGGAAGAGGATGTTTCTTCAACACCCTGCTCCCGAACAGGCTCGGCAACTGCAATTTCAGGAGCCTGCCCGCTTGCAGCAGCAGGGGCAGTCTCTACTTTTTCCGTTTCAAAAGATGAAGGCGTATTCACCTTTTGAGCAGATACTTCAACCGGGGAGGTTAATGGAGCGCTTACTGGCGCTGTTTCAACGGCACTAGATTCACAATCAGATCCCACGGCAGCCAAAACACATTCAGGCTCCACTGATTTATGTAATCCGAGCCGCTCCAGCGCCTCTGCTTCATTAACCCCAAGGTACTTTGACATAAATGCTGCTTCTGCCGCCGTAAAACTATTCGCCGGTTCAGCCTGCACAACATCAAATAAATGATCTTCAAAATATTCTTCAGGAGTTTTTACCATAAGCTTTCTACCTCTTTTGCCAAAAGCTCATATCCACGTGCTCCACGACTGGATGCGTCAATTTCATACACACTTTTCCCCAAGGCGCTGGCGTCCCTGAATCGAGTATCAACCCCGATTACTGTAGAAAACATCAAGTCCCCCATTTTTCTGCCAAGCAAATCCAAAACCCTGCGGCATGCGCCCGCACGTTTGTCATACATAGTTGCCAAAGCGCGGTAGGTAACTGGCTTCGGCAGCACCTTATTAAGGGTTCGCAGTGTATCAAAAAGCAATTTCAAACCATGCAATGCCAGAAAATCTGTCTGGATAGGTATGATCAAAAGATCACACGCAACAATTGCATTAACCTGAAGCATTCCTAACTGAGGCGGGCAATCCAGCAAAATATAGTCATACTGATCACGCACTTCTTCCAATGCTGCTTTGAGCAGGCTGCCCTTTCCGTGTTTTTCTTTTAGATCCACCTCAAGCTCTGAAAGCCTGATGGAAGCAGGCGCAGTGTCAAAATACTGGCCTTCTTTTCTTCCAATAAGCTGCTTCCATAACAGTGGCCAAACCTTACGCGGTGCGGTGAACAAATCATACGTTGTCCGTTGCACCGTATCAGGAAAAAAACGTAAATGGACAGAAGCACACGCATGAGGATCAAGGTCAATAATGAGCACCTTCTTTTTCATGCGTGCCAATGCTGCACCGAGGGTGACAGTTGTGGTAGTTTTTCCCACGCCGCCTTTTTGGTTGGCGATAGCCAGAACTTTGGCGTTCAAACTATACTCCTCTACAGGGTGCCCTTTTGCTTCCGGTTAGGAATCTTTGCGATAAACGATCGCACCCTTATGATGTTCAGGCCTAAACGCCCGAGATATATTATGCAATGACTCAGAATGTCCAATCAACAATGCGCCTCCTGGCTGGAGGTTATCGTAGAAGGCACTCATTACACGAGTCTTCATTTCGTCATCAAAGTAAATGATCACGTTTCTACAGAAAACAATCTGAGATCGTTCCACACGCTTCATTTGCAGCTTGTCATTTAAGTTAAGCTGATCAAAACGGACAAGTTTTTTAACATTATCCGCAAGGTGGTATTCACGACCTTCCTGTTTAAAATACTTACGAGTAATCTCAGGAGGCGTTGTCCTGAGCACGTAATCGGAATAGATTCCGCTTTTCGCAGCAGCAAGCACTGATGTTGAAATGTCACTTGCTGTAATCTTAATATCCCAGGAAGAAATTTCAGACTTCAGGACTTCATGCAAAATTATGCCCAAAGTATACGGTTCTTCACCGGAAGAACAACCGGCAGACCAAATTCTAAGTCTACGGCTGCGTTTTGCCCGCAGGGCATCCAGCATTTCCTTTAAAACCACTTCCTGAAAAACCTTAAGCTGTGGCGGGTTTCTGTAAAAACTCGTCTCGTTGGTTGTAATCACTTCGTACAAACGATTCAACTCTTCTCGACGGTTTTTATCATACCGCAAATAGTAGTAATACTCGCCAAAGGTTTTCAAATTTAAGTCTTTAAGACGTGCTGCCAGTCGGTTCTCAATGAGATACTTTCTGTTGTCAGCAATGTGAATTCCGCACAGATCGTAGATATGGTCTCTTATCTGACGAAACTCCTCATCACTGGCGTGAAGCTCCCGTTGAAAACTTGTCGTTCTTGAAAAAAGTGATGACACATGGCCCCCCTACTATCTGCTTCTGATCTGATCCGCCGCACGTTCAGCAGCCTCGCAAATCTCCGGATCATCGTGACTCATCATAGTTAACAGTGCACCAAAGCAACGCTCGGTACCCATTTTACCCAACATTTTAATGACCTTATGCTGAACAAGAGCATCCCTTGCCGCAAAAACACCTAAAAGCGGCTCAACAACATCATCGTTGTGCAACGCACCAAGGTGCTCAATAGCACGAACAGCTACCCAGTCGTCTTCATCCTGTAACGCTTCAATAAGGTAATGCTGGTACACAGAAGACTGGGTTTTACCGATCATATCAACAACAGCAAGACGCACATCACGGTTACTGTCATGGAGCAGTGCCTGAACCTCTTCAATCAACGCAGCAGGTTCAGAACTTAACGCAACCAGACCTTCGAGCGCCACAAGACGAACATCAACAACCGGATCTGAAAGTGCTTCTTTCAACAGTTCAACATGAACATCATTCATAGACTTACCTAACGCGTAGACTGCCATCATGCGTTCAGTAGGGTCTTCGCTTTCCACTCTGGACACAAAGCGAATCCAAAGCATCTCGTTATCCATAGAAATTGCTGCTTCCAATGCAGCATCTTTCACTTCAAAGGATTCATGAGACAACATTTCGAAAACAATCTCTGCGCTTTCCGGAGAACTGCAATTAGCTCCAAGGAAGTACAAAGCTTTTTTGAGAATCATTTCATCAGTATGAACTCTCAAAATATTCTGGAAAAATTCTTCTTCAGAGGAATCAGCCGCTTTTACCAATACAGTAATAAGATCACGCTGAACAAAGAGACCTTTGTCATTGAAGATAGATAAGATAGTCGGAATCGCTTTCTGCATTTCATGTTCAGACATACGGGAGACAGCTTCCGCCGCAACTCGCAAAGCAAGTTCGTTATCTTCAAGAAATACGTCGAGCAATGCGTTGTTACAGCCGATATGTGCAAGACATTCCACTGCAGCGATCAACTTGTCAGTATCGCGATCAATATTGAAGGTTGCAACAGTGCTCATTACCTTCTGCGTTGCTTCATCGCCCTTCGCTGTGGAGAGCCCCCGCAACGCAGCAAGTTGAATCTGTTCATCCTCATCTTCCAACGCAGTCAACAGCGCTGCATTAAACTGTTCACGCTTATCTGAAGGAAGAAGCTCAAGAGTCTTGTCCCCTAACAGCTGAACAACAGCGCGACAAATTTTATTCTGCAAAGGAGCAGGAGCAGTCTTCATCTGTTCAATCAACAACGGAACAATCTTCAAGTCGCCCATTTCACCAAGAGCTTCTACAATCATGGAAGCAACAAGCGGTGTTGATTTACTGAGCGCACGAACTAACGCACCGGCAGTTTGAGCAGCACCGATTTTAGTCAACGCTTCAATAACGGAGAACTGAACCCACTCTTCATCTTCAAGAGCTTGAATCAAGCTGTCAGCAGCATCAGAAAAACCAAGTTCCCCCAAACTCACAGCGGCCTGATAGCGTACGTTAACTTCGTCATCTTTTAAAAGAGCGTCACAAAGCGGTGCTACAGCAAACAGACTATTGGAAGATCCAAGAATATCAGAAATAAAAATTCGTAAGTCCGGATCAGAGCTTTCAAGCTGGCTCATAACACTTTCAAGATCGTCCTCCGCAATTTCGCGAAGAATATCCATAGCAGCGTTACGTACAGGTGCTTCTTCAGAAGCGAGAAGCGGAATGACCGCCTGAACTGTTTTATCCCCGCGGATAACTCGAAGAGCACGATCTGCAGCTTCCTGCACCCCAAGGTTTCCTTCCTGAATATGGCGGATAAGTTCCGGAACCGCACATTCGAGTTTTTCAGTGCCTGCAACAAAGGCAGCATCACGAACGGACTCGGAATCATCAGAGCGTAACTGATTTAAAATTTTGTCACATTCAGACATACGTATACCTTCTTACTTGGCGGAAATTCCGCATTCATTATTTGTAAATGCTTGCCATCAGCGCTGCAGCCATATCATCGATATCGAGTATCTCATCGGTCAGCTTAGCGTCCACAATGGCTTTAGGCATTCCGTAAACAACACAGGAGGCATCATTCTGAGCTAAAATGTAGCCGCCTTTATTCTTAAGTTCACGAATCCCCAGTAAGCCATCATTCCCCATACCAGTAAAAATTGCCCCCACGGCACGGCGTCCCTGTGCTTTCGCAACCGACTCAATTAATACGTTTGCAGATGGCTTATACAACGCATCGGCCGGTTCTTCTTTAACGACAACTTCCATTCGTGATCCGCGTTGCTGCAACACAATGTGCTTACCACCGGGAGCGATATATGCTGTTCCCGGAGCAACGGGTTCTGAGCCTGAAGCTTCTTTAACGGTAATCTTACAAACACTGTCGAGACGTTTTGCAAAAGGACCTGTAAAAGCTGCCGGCATATGCTGCGCAATAAGAATAGCAGCCGGAAAGTTTGCCGGAAGTTTAGATAATACTTTCTGCACAGCAGGCGGGCCGCCGGTAGAAACACCAATCGCAACAACATCACGTTTAGGTCTACCACGCATAACCGGAGGAGCTACGCGAGCAGTCCTAGCAGCTACAGGCGGTCTGCTGGTACGTGGCGCACGGATTTTGCGGCGGGAAACATACTTAACTTTTTGCTGAAGATCTTTTTCTATTTTAACGATCTCAAGGGAAACCTTGGAAAGCTGCTTTGGAATAAAGTCTACCGCACCAAGCTCCATAGCCTTAAGTGTAGACTCCGCACCTTCCGTTGTAAGAGAACTGATCATCAAAACAGGACGCGGCATCTCCATCATAATATGACGCAGCGCAGTAAGGCCGTCCATTTTAGGCATCTCAATATCAAGCGTAACAACATCCGGATCATACTGTCGGATAACAGTAAGCCCCTCGGCACCATTACGTGCCGTTGCAACAACTTTGATATCTGGATCCTTCTCCAGCATTGTTGTCAGCGCTTTCCGCATGAAAGCGGAATCATCAACTACTACAACCCTAATCAACAGAATCTCCTGTTCACATTTTTCAACGGACCAGTACAGTACGCGTATATTCCACCAGCGACATACTGTATAAAGCTTCCAGTCTGTTTAGAACACCATAGAGAATTCTTGTTATTTTACAATAGGCAAGCATTGGCTATTTTTAACAAAAAGTAATTCTCTTTTAATTACTCTACAGCAACGACTAAAGTCATGCGAGTACGGCTTGCACAATACAAAGTGCAGACTCTAAAAAAACATCCTGCCACCTACAATAGAGACTAAACAGAAGTAACATCAAAAAAAGCCGCGAAACCATTTTCAGGCATCGCGGCTTTTACATTCTATAGAAACTACATGTATCGCAGATACAGCATTTGTAGTCGCAAAAAACCGCGGCTACAATGCTTATCGGCAAAATTAAATTAATCTGAAGAGGAAAGTCTAGATACTTCCACCATTCCATCAAGAGCACGAAGTTTATCAATAGTTCTGTACAGATGGGCAATATCCCGAACCTCTACAGTAAACTCCATTTCAGACATTCCATCTACCATTGAATGGAACATACCGGCATCAAGGTTTACTTTCTCCTGCATTAACAGGTCACTAACCTTCGCCATCATGCCCATAATGTTTTTAGAAATCATCTTGATGCGGGCAGGGTACGGTTTATCTTCAGTACCATCCCAATATACAGAAATCAGGCGTTCGGCCTCAAGGTTCTGCACGTTAGGACAGTCAGAGGTATGCACAGTTACACCGCGTCCACGGCTGATAAAGCCAACAATGGCTTCACCCGGCACAGGAGTACAACAACGTGCAAATCGAACCAGCACATCGTCTACACCTTTAATACCGACACTGTTTGCATGAGTATGCTCAACCCGTGACTCTTCCTGCTGCGGTTCAACTTCTTTTTCTTCCGGCTCCGGTGCTTCTTTAGGAAGCAGGCGCTGCAATACCTTACGCGGAGTAAGGCGGGCATAACCAACCTGAGAAAGAAGCTCATCAACTTCTTTCAAGTTGAACTCTTCTGCTACTGCATCAAACGCGCCTTCTTTCAGTGCTTTCTGAACATTGATGTCCATACGGCGACCGAGCTTTTCAAGCATTTCTTTACCGAGGCTGATAGAACGGGTGCGCTCTTCGGTACGGATAAAGTGATTAATACGGGTGCGTGCTTTTGCAGTTTTTACAAACCGCAACCAGTCCCTGCTCGGATGCCTGTGCTGATCTGTAATAATTTCTACAGTATCACCGTTTTTCAACGGAGTAGAAAGCGGAACGAGCTTACCGTTAACTTTAGCGCCGGAACATTTATCACCGACCTGCGTATGAATCATGTACGCAAAATCGACAGGACTGGCCTCTTCCGGTAATTCTTTTACATCACCACCGGGAGTAAATACATATACTTCGTCTTTAAACAGATCGAACTTCAAAGAGCGCATAAACTCTTTGGAATCCGTTTCCATCTTCTGCCAGTCCAAAAGCTCTCGAAGCCATGTAAACTGCTGTACATCTCGAGCCTTAAGACGACCACCGCCCCCTTCTTTGTAAAGCCAGTGAGAAGCAACACCGAATTCAGCCATCTGATCCATTTCGTCAGTACGGATCTGAATTTCAATGCGCTCGCCTTCCGGCCCCATAACAGTGGTGTGCAGACTCTGATACATGTTCGCCTTAGGCATGGAGATGTAATCTTTAAATCTCCCGTGCACAGGCTTCCACATAGCATGAACAAGCCCCAGAACAGCGTAACAGTCACGAACATCTTTTACGATAACGCGGAACGCGATAATGTCATGAACCTGATCAAGGGTAAGGTGCTGCTGCTCCATTTTACGGTAAATGGAGTAACGATACTTAATTCGCCCTTTGATCTCGGCTTTAATTTTGTTGTCTGTCATCATTGATGACAGCAGCTGGATTACGCTCTGAATATATTCCTGTCCTGAGCTTCTGTTTTCTTCCAACCACTCTGTAATGGAATTAAACACTTCAGGACGCAAATATCTAAAACTTAAATCTTCAAGCTCAAGCTTAATGCGGTGCAAGCCAAGACGGTTAGCCAACGGAACATAGATGTCCATTGTCTCCTGAGAAATCAGTTTCTGCTTGTGCGGCTTCTGAAAATCCAATGTGCGCATGTTATGAAGCCTGTCAGCAAGCTTAACAATAAGCACTCGAATATCTTCCGCCATAGCAAGAATCATCTTACGGATATTCTCCGCTTGAGCAGCTTCCTTGCTTTCAAAAGTCATCAGACTAATTTTGGTTACACCGTCAACAACGTCTGCCACTTCTTCACCGAACTGCGCATCAATAGCTTCGATACTCGCAGAAGTATCTTCTACAGTGTCATGCAGCAGCCCCGCAGCAATGGAAACATCATCCATTCGCATACAGGCAAGCTCATAAGCGACAGAAAGCGGATGCGACAGATACGGCTCGCCGGAAAGACGAGTTTGACCGGCATGCGCAGCAGCAGAAAACACATACGCTTTCTGAATCAGAGCAACGTCCGCATCGGGACGAAGTTCTGTTACTTTATCTAAAATTTCCTGAATCCTGATCATGGATTAGTTTACAACCTCGTAACGCCTCTGGCTTTTAGGAACCCACCATCGGTCTAAATTATGCGTAATGCCTGCAAGCGCAGGTTCAATTCCTTTAAATCGCTTGTGAATAATCGGGAGCGAATATGAAACAAACAAGAAACAATACGGCTGGTCGGTATGCAAAATTTCCTGCACACGGTCATACGATTCCTTGCGAACATTCATATCGAGTGTGTTCCTTCCCCTCTCAAGCCATTTATCCAGTTCCGGATTAATATAATGTATAAAGTTCAGCCCGCCTTCCACAGCCCGTGAAGAGTGCCAAACTGTTGAGATATCCGGATCCTGAAGGATATTCCACCCCAAAATAAGCGCGTCAAAGCGTCCCTTATTCAAAAATTCTTTGATGAATGCTGCCCATTCAACAGTTCTAATAGTGACCTGAATACCGATATCTTTCAACTGACTTTGAATGATCGTGGCAGTTTTTATTCGTTCTTCATTACCTTGGTTCGTCAAGATAGTGAATTTAAACGGTATTCCGTCTTTTTCTAAAATACCTTTTTTATTTTTGTGCCAGCCGGATTTTTCCAACAATGCTGAAGCCTTTTCGGGATTGTAGCCGTAGTCTATAATGGAATCGTTGTAGACCCATGTACCCGGTTTGTACGGCCCCACAGTAGGCTTTCCCTGTCCGAACAGAACACCTTTAACAAGCCCTTCCTTATCAATGGCATACGATATAGCCTGACGTACATTTCTGTCCTGAAACAACTTATTCTTAAAATTAAACCCTAAAAAGGAATACCCAAATGACAAATACCTATATTTGTTAAAATTATCAGTAAAATATGTACTATCAGTCTGATAGAGGTATTGTTGGGGAGTCAGAGTCATCATATCAAGATGACCGGCTTTCAATTCAAGAAACATTGTGGTGATGTCCGGAATAACCCTGTAGACCATTTCATCTAAATAAGGTCTTCCCTTAAAATATGTATCGCTTGCCTCAAGAACAACCTTCTGTCCCCGATCCCATTGCTTAAACCTAAAAGGGCCTGCTCCGATCGGATGTTGTGACAAAGGAGTTTTTGTAATGTCCTTCCCCTCCAGCAAATGCTTGGGCATTATGTCCATCATCCAGCTAAGCAACACCCGTGCAAGGGGTTTTTCATATGTTGCTTCAAAGGTGTATTTATCTACTAAGGTAAACTTTTTAACTAAAAGATAATCTTGCGCATACGCTGTAGGAGTATTGGGATCGATGTAAAGTTTGTATGTAAACTCTACATCCTCCGCAGTAAGCGGTGTTCCGTCTTCCCATACAACGTCTTTACGCATTGTAATACGTATCTTTTTTCCATCATCTAAAACTTCATACGATTCGGCAGCATATGGAACAATATTCAGGTCTTTATCATACTTTAACGGAGAAACATAAATATCTGAAGCCACTTGATGAGACATTGCATCCGAGCTCAACATAGGGATCAAATTTGTAATATCGCCTATTGAGCCTAAAATAATGCGCCCACCGTATTCCGGTTTCTGAATATTTGTTGTATTGTCTCCAACGGCTCTTTCGGATTGCGTACCAGCAGACGCAGAAGAGCTGGATGCTGATTGCTTTTTTTCAGCAGGAGAGCTGCAACCTGTTAAAAGTAAAAAACAAATCAGTGCTCCCAAAAGCACTCTGTTTTGCAAACTGCAATGCATAGCATCCTCACTATTGCCAAAATCATCAGATAGCGTATCCTGAGTAGATACGGATATAAACATTTCAGACGGTAGAAGTAACGCTAACAAACTTCTACTCTATTGAAAACTGATTGAATTTTGAATAACCTTATGCCCCTCTTGCTATAGGGTAACATAGCAGGACGCCCGACAGGCGTTACACTCCACAAGGAGCTTTTTTAGATGGATGAGGCTTCCGCAAAAAAACTGCTTCATGAATTGGTATCGAGTACCATTCCAGAATATATTATCGAAGGTTCCCAATATCTTTTAGACTCCGGTGGAGTTCAAAAGATCAGCGTCAAAAAAGGGGACGGATACTGGGATATTTCCGGCACAGTTCAAGGTGAAGATTTTCAGATTTATTCTCCGAAAATTTCGTTGGATTTCCATGAAAATTCCACGAATTTCATTTGTAACTGCCCGGAGGCATTTTCCGGTGCGTGCCGTCACGTCGGTGCTGCTGCACTTAAGTTCATTC
This sequence comes from Halodesulfovibrio sp., assembly GCF_015482765.1. GTDB lineage: Bacteria > Desulfobacterota > Desulfovibrionia > Desulfovibrionales > Desulfovibrionaceae > Halodesulfovibrio. Next base: position 57,528 of record NZ_JADMLB010000067.1, on the reverse strand, counting down.
CTTCACTTGAAGAAGGTAATGCAACGGAAGCAGCTCCTGCAAAGCCGCGCTCTGACTGGAGACAAAACTTCAGGTCTTACTTTGCAACCGAGCTCGAACCAGAGGCCGGTAGACACTACCTTCTTTACCGTTTTCACCCTGAACCGGGCAGACTGCAGGTTTCGTTCTTCCGTGCGAGACAGAACAAATCCGGACTGTCCACCGTACATAACGAAATTACAATCCAGCAAATTCTTGATCATCCGGACTGGCATGAACAGATCTCCGGTCTTGCAGAGCTGCTGGAGCAGGTTGGTAAATACAACGACTATTTCGGACATCGTGTAGAGATCCCTGACGGGCTGCTCACTTGGTTCCTGTGGACTGTTAAAAACGAGTATTACTTGTTCTGGCAGGACACAGATAAGCCGTGTCGTATTGAAACGACAACAATGCAGCTTAAACTCAAGCCCGATCTTGAGGACGCAGGACTTACTTTTGCAGTAATGATTGAAGGAAGCGGTAAGCAACCGTTATCCATTACTGAAGAAGATGTTTCTTTTCACGGTCAAATGCCATTATGGGTTTGCTGGAAAAAAGGGTTCCACCCTGTGCACACAACACTGGACTCCATGCTCGTTCAGGATCTTGTGCAGCATCCTCCTCATGTCAGCCGTGACGATATTCCGGAATTTCTTGACAGGGTATGGACACAGTTCCCTACATCCGATCTGCACGAGCCTGAAAAGTTTTTGGAGCATATGGAACCGATCTTTGTACCGGGTACATATAATCCAAAATTGTTCCTCGACGAAGAAGGCTCACTGCTCACTTTAGAAATTCAGAACTTTTACGAAACAATTCATGGTGAATTCCTGCTTCCGGGACCTAACCCTGAATTTATGACAGGCAGTTATTCTTTCGAAGACACAACCTACCTCATTCGTCGCATGCAAGATGAAGAGGCAAAGCTTGCTGAAAAACTGCTTGAAATGAACTTCCAGCCACGTAACAACCGAATCTGGTTCCTCGAACCGGAAGAAGCCATTACGTTCCTTCTGGATGCGTATCCAAAACTTATTGAGCAATACCGTGTATTCGGTGAAAAAGCGCTCTCTAAATACAAGGTTCGCCTTGCCACACCGGTTATCAATGCCACTGTGGAATCCAATGAAGACGAAAAATGGTTCTCTCTTGATATCGAAGTTGATTACGACGGCCAGAAAGTTCCTATCGACCTTATCTGGAAGGCATGGTCACAGGGCAAACGCTATGTTCAGTTGAAAGACGGTTCATACACAAGCCTGCCGGAATCATGGCTCGAGAAAGTTGCACACAAACTGCGTGCAATGGGTCTTGATCCGGAAAAACCACCTCAGCAGCGTTTTGAACAGTACGAAGCACCTGTATTGGACAACCTGCTTGATGATCTTCCTGAAGTTGAAACTGACGGTTTCTGGGACACATTGCGTGAAAAAATTCACACCTTTAAAGAGATTTCTGTGGTCAACCAGCCGGCTGGCCTGCAGGCAACTCTTCGAGGATACCAGCAGCAGGGTCTCAGTTATCTCAACTTCCTGCGTGAATACGGCTTCGGCGGTATTCTTGCGGATGAAATGGGTCTTGGTAAAACAATTCAGACACTTTCCTTCATTCAGCACATGGTTGAACGCGGAGACACTGGGCCTAACCTCATTGTTGTACCGACATCCGTTCTTCCTAACTGGGATCGTGAGGCTTCCAAGTTCGTACCTGAACTTAAGCGTCTGATTATTTACGGAACCCGTCGTGAGAACATGTTTAAACAGATCAACGAATCTGATCTGGTTGTCACAACATACGCATTGCTCCGTCGTGACCTTGAAGAGCTTCAGAACTACGAGTTCAACTCTATCATTCTTGACGAAGCACAGAACATTAAGAACCCGAACACAATCACAGCCCGTTCAGTTCGAAAAATCAATGCCCGTCAGAGACTCTGTCTCTCAGGTACCCCGATTGAAAACAACTTGTTCGAACTGTGGTCATTATTCGAGTTCCTTATGCCGGGCTTCCTTGGTTCTCAGCACGCATTCCAGCGCGGCATTGTAAAGCCGATCAAGGATGGCGATGTAGAAACCATTGAGCAGCTCCGTACCCGCGTACGTCCGTTCATTCTGCGTCGTACAAAGGCAGAAGTGGCAAAAGACCTGCCGCCTAAAATCGAAAACGTTCAATACTGTGCACTTGCTGAAGAGCAGGCAGAGCTTTACGGCGCACTCGCTGCTAAGCTGAAAGAACAGGTTATGTCCGACGTTGACGAAAAAGGCATGGCAAAAAGTCAAATGTCCATTCTGGATGCATTACTCAAACTGCGTCAGATTTGTTGTCACCCGCGCCTGTTGAACCTCAACATGCCTGGATTCACAACAAACCTTCCGTCCGGTAAGTTTGATGCATTCAAGGATATGATTACAGATATCGTTTCTGAAGGTCACAAAGTACTGGTCTTCTCACAGTTTGTATCCATGCTGCACATCATTCGCTCATGGTTACAGATCGCAGATATTCCGTACGCGTACCTTGACGGTACTTCAAAAGACCGTTTTGATCAGGTTGACAGGTTTAACGATTCTCCGGATATCCCGATCTTCCTGATTTCCCTGAAGGCGGGCGGTACCGGTCTTAACCTGACAAGTGCTGATTACGTTATCCACTACGACCCGTGGTGGAACCCTGCTGTTGAAGATCAGGCAACTGACCGTGCTCACCGTATTGGTCAGAAGTCACAGGTATTCTCATACAAAATGATTTGTCAGAATACAGTTGAAGAAAAGATCCTCAAACTTCAGGACATGAAAAAAGGTGTGGCAGACTCCATTATTCCTGGCAAGGAAGCATGGAAGTCCCTCACCAGAGACGACCTCGAAATGTTATTCGACATTTAAGTCTCAAAAAAAACAAGCGATAAAAAAGGGGGAACCTACTGGTTCCCCCTTTTTTATTTCACTTCATACATCATACCTGAGGTCTATATACAGCGCTTACCTTTCAAAGTGAGAAAGCGGCTTACACGGCACAATAAAATCAACATGAATATGCTCATCATGACGCACCCATGAACGTCGGGTAGAAAAAGCTATGTGCTTGGAAAGATACGTCCATCGCTTTGTCTTTTTCAAGTTTTTCTGAAGTTCCGAATCAAAAATTACTCTCCATATTCGTATATCGTAAGCCGACGCCTTCTTGTGCAGCCAATAAATCTGCTCTGCCAACGCTTCAAAATCTATCTGTAGCGACCCCATCCGACCGGCACTATCGAACTCTAGCGCGTATCCGAGTTTGTTAAAAACAGAACACGGCAAAGGAACTGAACGCCCCTCTGCATCTCTGACCGGCACCATCAAATCAACCGATAGTCCGTTTTGATGCGTCTTGTGCGGTTTAAATGATCCACCACTCTCCCAGCCTGTTTCTCCATACACAAATACGGCATCAGGTATTGTCTTTTTCAAAGAAGCATATGAAGCAAGCACAACCTGAGCAACCTTGGAATGAACATACGTTCTTCCTGCAAGCCACCCCACGGTCGAGTATGCGGAAAAATTATCGCCGCTATAGGGAAGTGAAACTCCGCCAGCTAAACGCCCATGTTTCGTTTTTCCAAAACAAATACTCTCTTCTGCCCACACCTGCGAACAACACCCAAAAGCAATGCTTATCAGCATTACGAAACAGGCAATTTTACCTATTTTACTCATTCGATACTTCTAATAAAAGCAGCCGCAAAAGATGCGGCTGCCTGTTTCTTTATATTTTGTGTTACCTGTTTACACAGCGGATCTCTTTGCAGAGTTATCAAGAACACCTTTCACAAGCTCCGGCAATTGCGCCAAATCAGGACTGATAACAAAACCAGCATCACGCATGGCCTGAAGCTTTCCTTCAATGCCTCCTGTCTTTTCATCCAGAATTGCACCGGCATGCCCCAACCTTTTACCCGGAGGAGCTGTTCGCGCCGCAATGAAGGAAACGACAGGCTTTTCAAAACCAGTCATCTTCACATAACGGGCAAGCTCTTCTTCAGCAGAACCGCCCACTTCACCCAGAATAAGAACTGCGTGCGTGTTATCATCATTACGTACCAGTTCAAAAAGATCAGTAAAGCTTGTTCCGATAAAAGAATCGCCGCCGATACCAACACATACTGACTGCCCTATTCCAGCCTGAGAAAGTCTGTCTGCAGCTTCATACGTCAACGTGCCTGAACGGGAGAAGATTGCGACATTACCGGCTGTGAAAACTTTTGCCGGCATAATCCCGATCTTGCATTGTTCAGGAACAATTATTCCCGGCGTGTTCGGGCCGATGATCCGTGTTCTTGTTCCGGAAATATCCTTAAGTGCAGACAGCATACTCGCTTGCGCAATACCTTCTGTAATACAGATAACCCAAGGGATATCCTCAGCTGCGGCTTCAGCCACGGCATCGGCTGCAAATCCGGCAGGAACAAAAATGATTGATGCATCTATGCGGTGATGTTTTTTTGCTTCATGAACAGAGTTGTATACAGGAATCCCCATAACCTCTTGCCCACCTTTGAACGGAGTGACACCGGCAACGATTTTTGTTCCGTACTCCTGCATCAACGCAACATGCCTCTGGGCAACTTTACCAGTTATCCCCTGCACCAGAACTTGTGTGTCCTTATCGACACCAACCACATTATCTAAACCAGTTCTGGTAAACGGAGGCATCAATGAAGGTATCTCTTCTTCATCAAGAACGTATTCTACAGTGGGAGCATCAACTGGCTTCAACGAATGAAGCGTTTCTAGTGCTTCGTTCATTTCACCTGCTATGAATACATTTTCCACAGCAGCTTCATCCATTAAAGCCCGTCCCTCTTCTGATTCAAAACCGGCCATACGGATAACAATCGGTTTCGGTGCAGGTTCGCCTTCCAAAACAGCCAGCAAAGCCGCGCCAACTTCTTTACACGAAACAATTCCACCGAATAAATTTATGAAAACAGCCTTCACATCCTTGTTACCGAACAAAAGATCCAAAGCCCGCTTAATACGTTCTCTGTCGGCCGCACCGCCAAGATCCATAAAGTTTGCAGCAGTCAGACCGTTAAAGTTCAACAAGTCCATGGTTGCCATAGCCAACCCTGCACCGTTAACAAGGATACCTACCCAGCCCTTAAGCTCCACATAACTCAGCCCTGCTTCACGAGCGACAGTTTCTTCGCGGGAATGATGCTCAGGCGTGTAGTACTCTTCAAGCCTGTCCGGATACAACTCAACCATGTTGTCATCCAGCTCAACTTTACCATCAAGCGCAACCCACTGCCCTTGCGGCGTAATAACAAGCGGATTGATCTCTGCCATAAGCAGACCAAGTTCTGTGACAATACCGTAGAGCTTTTTAACGAGATCGCAGAATCCCGCAAAATGTTCTTTACCCACCCCAAGCTCAAAAAACGCAGCACGCAAGTGATGAGATTTGAGACCGGAAAGGAGATGAATACGCTGAATAAGGGGTTTGGCAGCTTGTGTTGAATTCTCAACCTCAATACCGCCTGCGGAACTTACTGTGAAAAGAAGGTCTTTGCGCTCACGGGAAAGCACAAAAGAAAGGTAACATTCTTTTGCAATATCAGTTGCTTCTTCTACGCGAATAAACGGAACCGAATTGCCTTTAATCTGCATGGAAAAAATTTTTTCTGCATTCCGGTGAAAATCTTCAGGCGTATCCGCCCGTAAAATACCACCGGCTTTACCACGCCCGCCTGTCAGCACCTGTGCTTTCAGATACCATGGTGGACTCATATTTTCGGGAACAGAAACAGACTCTGGAGTTAATAAAATTCCCTCTGGGATTGTAATTCCTGCCTCGCCAAATAACTTCTTGCTCAAGTGCTCGTTCAGAAACATGGTGCTCCGTCCGTAAGATGAGAGTTGTCAGTCATCAAGTCATGGAACCATTCGCTGGACAAGAATATTTGCGTACAGTTTCCCGTACATGTCGGATAAAGACATCTGCTTATGCCAGCAGGTGACATATACACTGATGACACTCCAGAGTTTGCGTCCTCTCACTACATCCGGAGAAATACCGACTAAAAACACTTTTTCATCAAATACTTACATCCAGCTTTTTAACCGTACGCATTATGCACTATCCTATCAAGTGAACAATTCATACAGGTATCATTTCATACCCCCTCAACAATCGCCTTTTCATGTGGCTAATATTGCAAACTGTTGAGATACGCAGTGCCCGTAGCGGGCACTGCCATTATCTACGCATGTACTAACCTGCTATAAAACGATAGCAAATTAAAAACCTGCATCTTCATTAATAAGAACAACTTTAATGCGTTTTGCAGGGAAAGACTTTTCAGTGATAGTCCAGATATTACAGATACGCTGCGGGCTGGAACAGTCCATACAGTGACCTGTTTTTTTGCAAGGAGTTTTCATGTCCAAGCGCATGGTGTTAACTGGTGCAGCATAATCTTTTACGCGGAACATCGCGTCATCGACAGTTTCAACCAATTTATTACGGCTGATGAAAAGCACAACATGTTTAGGGCCAAAGTTCATTGCAGCAACACGGTTACCAACCATATCAAGGTTAACCAGCTTACCGCATTCAGTTACTGCGTTGGTGCCTGTAAGGTACAAATCTGCAAGTAAAGACTGACGGCGAAGTTCGTACTTCTCTTCGTTAGGCAGTGACTTGTTGTATGTATCAATAACGTCCAAAGAATCATCTTCGCGTACAGCTTCCACAATACCAGTATCCATAAGCGTTGCAGAGCCACCGAAAGACACAGTTTTTACACCTTCAAGGGAAGGCAGAATCTGTTCTTCAAAAACTTTTTTAGAATCGGCAACTGAATCTGCCATGAAAACTTCAAAGTTATTTTTTTCAAGAGCCAGCTTCAGTTCTTCAAGACGTAAAGCCCAGTAAGTTTCGATCGGTTTCGTCATAACTAGTCATCCATACCTGTTTTAAATGGTTTGTTCTCTTTATACAGAGCCAACCGCTTTTCGTATTTCGTCAGCTGGAAGTTAGGCAATCTATATTGAACGCCTCGTTTCACAGCTTCCTGCTGTGTAGCCACAGCCTTTTCAAATTCGCCAGAGGCTGCATACGCCGCAGCTAAAGAATCAAGCACACGCGGATGTCTTTTGCTTCGTTCAACAAGCGGAAGAAGCAAAGCAACAGCACGCGTTCCATCCCGTACAGAATCATCAGGAGATGTTGCTAAAAACCATGCGGCTTCATTAACGGCAGAAATAGAACCGGACAGCAACAGAATCTGCTCCATGTCAGCTTTTGCTGAAACAAAATCACCCATATCGCTAAACGTCTGCATTCTGGAAACAAGTAAACGGGCATCACTCGGTGTAGAAGCCAATCCGGTATTCAAATCCTCAATAGCAGCGGGAAGATTACCGGTAGCACGCCACAAAGCGGCACGGTTAAGTAACGCTTCAGAATATTCACTGTTAATTGAGATAGCACTGTTGAAATCACTGAACGCTGCATCCAGTTTTCCCAGCGCAATCCTGCAATATCCTCTGTTATTGTAGGCAACGGCATTACTGGAATCCCGTTCAATCAACTTTGAATACATAATTTCAGCCGCGGAAGACTGCCCAAGTTTCTGCAACAGTCGTCCTTGTGCCATCATTAAATTCAACCGCTCAGGAGCCAACGCAGCCGCTTTCTCAAGCCAGAAATATGCTGTTCCATATTCGCCTTTTTTTAATGCAATCTTGTAAAGATAATACACCGGCTCCATCATGGTGGAATCATACATATGTGCTGTTTTTAAAAAAGGTTCGGCCGCATTATAATCTTTCATTTTGTAGGCAATAACACCACGTGCAGCCGGAATAACAGCGTAGTCATCACCGCTGTCTTCAACAGTTCGAAGAATATCATGCGCAGCAACAAAATCTCGTTTATGAGCAAGAGCAATAGCTGCCAGCCCCTGAGACATCACAAACTCTTTCTTCTTTTTTTTCCGCAGGGAATTAAAAAACTTAATCCCTTTGTCCTGCCTGTTCTTTTCATCTCTATCTACACTGAAGGCTGTAGACCTTCGAGGAGAAAGATTAAGCAACGCGTACTGCTTAGAAAATTCTTTCGAAAGTGAAAGCACTTGTGACCACTTTCGATTTTCATAAGCACTCAACAGTGAAGCGTACACTTTGTCACTGTCAGCAAGTTTCACCTGCAATTCAGGAGAAATAAATGTACTTGCTGTCGCAGGAAGAATCATTCCCGCACAAAAACAAACGGCGAGGAGCAAAGCCCCCGCGCCGTTACGTATTCTATTAAAAACCATACCGCATGTACTCCTTGTCCCTGCGGTTAATGCTTTGTATAAATCGATACTTTTCATTGTTACATGCCTGTTCAAGAACTTTTTTACCAATATCCCTGCATCGGTCACATGCTCCAACCGGAATCTCAACACCTAAGCTGAGAGGATTCACAGATGACCACGTTTCGAGACGTAAAACTCCGGAACACTCAGGACACAGCAACACAGACTCAATCTGACTCTCGCTGATCCCGTCAGTATCGTAATACACATCTTTCGCGCGAACAATAAAATCGCCGTCGCGATCATACCCCTGCTCTTTCACCAACGCATCAATATCCGGCGTTGAAGAAGCAAAGTAGCCGTCCAGCAATTCGCTGGAAAGCGCTTTAATATATTCGGTTACCTGTTCCGTCTGCGCATAGCGTCGCGGATCAAAATCCGGCTCTGCAACATATCCGTAATCGATACCTGCCATTGCCAGACATATGCCGAGGTTTACATACGGCAATGCGCCTTGGATTGAATAACCGCCTTCAAGAACTGCAATATGCGGATTCAGCAACTCGTTAAGTTTTGCGTACCCGCGTGCAGAAAAATTCATATTCGTAATAGGGTCTGAATAGTGATTATCCTGCCCAGCTGAATTTATTATGATATCCGGTTTAAAGTCGTCCAGTACCGGAAGCACAATGTTTTCGATGGCGTACAAGAATCCTTCATCAGAAGTATTCGGCGGCAGCGGAATATTGAGCGTTTTGCCATAGGCATTTACACCGCCGCGTTCTGCCGGAAAACCACTTCCCGGATACAGCGTACGCCCATCCTGATGCATGGAAATAAACAGAACGTCCTTATCATTCCAGTACACATCCTGCGTTCCGTCGCCATGATGGCAATCAGTATCAACAACGGCAATTTTGAGCGGGCCATAGGTTTCCCGTATGTACTCAATCATCACAGCTTCAATATTGATATTGCAGAATCCTCGGGAACCATGAACTGATTTCATCGCGTGATGACCGGGAGGGCGAACCAAAGCAAACGCTTTATCCTTTTCTCCCTCCATCACCAGCTGAGCAGCACGAATAGCACCACCGGCAGAAATTAAATGTGACTTAGTGCACACGCTCTCTACGTTGGGAAAACAAAAATGCGTGCGTTCCACATCTTCCAAAGAAGCCACCAGCGGTTTGTACTCTGAAATGCCTTCAATATCGAAAAGTCCTTCTTCACGCAGTTGATCCTGTGTGTACAAAAGACGTTCTTCTCGTTCCGGATGCGTTGCACTTATTGCCCAGTCATAGGCGGGGAAAAAAATAACCCCTAAAGAATTCTTCGCTCGTAGCATACGTTTTTTCTGCCTGCTCTTGCCAGCCAACAACCGTTGACTCAACATTTTTTGTTTAGTCAACACTCTCAGTTTTCATCATTGCAATAGCTGTTCGCATCTTATCAACCACCTGTTCAAATACTTCATCAGGAGTTAAGGAAGCGTCTACAACAGCAAAGCGTTTATTGTTCAAAGCTGCCCAGGTAAGATACCCTTCACGCACGCGGGAATGAAATTCCATCGCCTCAGCTTCAAAACGCCCTTCCGCTCGGGAAAGTCCCTGCTCAATGTTACGAGACAAAGCACGACGCAAACCAATTTCAGGTTCAACATCAAGAAGCAGACTCACATCCGGCCAAAGCCCTTTGGTGGCAACTTCGTTAAAGGAATGAAGCAGATTCGGATCTAAACCGCGACCATACCCCTGATAGACAACAGTTGAATCAGCGTAACGATCACAAAGAACAACCTTTCCCTCTTCAAGAGCAGGCTTAATAACTTGCGATACATGCTGCGCTCTGTCAGCAAGATACATGAACAGCTCAGCTTCGCTGGTAATATCTGTATTCTCAACATCAAGCAGTAAAGCGCGAAGAGTTTTACCAAGCTCGCTGCCACCCGGCTCACGAGTAAGCAGTACTTCGTACCCTTCGCCTTCCAACCAGGCGTGTAATCTTTTTAAAACGGTACTTTTACCGGAACCTTCCATTCCTTCCAAAGAAATAAACATAATGTATCCTTACTAGCGCCTTGGGCGAGTCTGTTGCGAAACAATCCCCCGTTACAAGGAGGTGGCTTTTCAGCATTTCAAATTCGTTCGCAAAATAATCAACTACGAAAAAGACTCTACTCTTCGCCTGTTGTAGGTGTACCCGAAGGCGTTGATGTATCTGAAAACGCTTCAGGAGAATGAGTGACAGCAGTTGTACCGAATACTTCTTCTGCAAGTGCATTCGGCTCCGGCGGGGTCATTTTCGGCTTAAAAATAAACCGACCTAATGTATTCTGATACGGAGTCCAACCAGTATCACCATCTTCAAAATCACTGAATAAGCCGCGAAGCTGTGCAAGCTTTGCATCAATATTATCAGCATAATGCAGCACCAGTGCTTCAGCGGTAGCAGGAAGTACTGGGGAACCCCATTCACGCTGCCCATGGTGTCCGAGGATCAGATGCTTAAAGTGCATCTGAAGCTCAATAGACAATCCGGAAGCAGCCAAATACGGCTCAACTTTTTCTAAACCGATATTGATGTGCCCGATCAGTCGGCCTTCGTCCGTGTAGTCTTTAACCAATCCGGCACTCAATTCCCATGCCTTCCCGATGTCATGGAAAATTGCTCCGGCAAGCAATACCTGACGATCAAGCTCAGGGTAATGATCACACAACTTCATGCACAGTTCAGCAACAGACAACGTATGTTCGAGCAGGCCGCCAAGATATGCATGGTGAACATTTTTCGCACCAATAGCATTCTTGAAACGTGCAGAAATTTCTTCATCATCAAGAGCACTCTGAACAAATGTCATCCACGGAGCATGTGTAAAAACTGAAGAACACAACGCAAGAAGATCTGCATACATGTCATCAGGATGCCGCTCTGCTGCTGCAACAAAATCGCCCATATCAAGCTCTGATTCATCTTCAGGTGTGAGTATTTTCATATGCTCAATATTCACATCCAAAATGTCCCGATACGTACTGGCACGACCTTTTACCGCAAGCATTTGCCCCGCGGCAATTTCAGGGAACTGCTGAGCAAGAGGACTCCAGACCTTTGCCCCGATTGAGCCGGTCATATCAGATAATTCGAGTCTCCAGTACGGTCCATTACGGGCTTGAGCAAGCGTTGCCTGAGTGATGGAAAAAATGGAAAGTACTTCATCATTATTGGAAATATCTCGAACAAATTGTATTTTTTTAAGGTCCATTTTATACCCTGAAGAAATAAACATACGACGTTTTTACAACAGCCGCGTAAACGCAGCCAGTTTATAAACTATACAGTATAACACCTGCTCATTGATTTTTTCTGAAATACACAGAAAAACAGTAAGCACACATAAAAGCTGTGCTCAAAGCGCAGGCAGAATTTACGTTTCAAAAGTAATACCAGCAAGTACCACTTCTATCATTAACAAAGATATGCTTCCTGTTTTTTAAAGAAGTTGTCAAACCATTTGATGCTGGAAAATACACGCAATTACCAGAGGTTCTTATGATTATTGCACTTACTAATGATGACGGAATACAGGCACCGGGTTTAAGAGCCATTTACAAGGCACTCGTCGAAGCAGGCCATACCGTCCATTGTGTAGCTCCGGTTACAGAACAATCTGCTGTAGGCCACGCTGTAACACTTTCCATGCCTCTTCGAATCAAAGAGTTCAAAGAAAACGGCTTCAAGGGAAAAGGCGTATACGGAACACCCGTAGACTGCGTCAAGCTTGGACTCAACAGCCTTATTGATGAAAAAATAGACCTTGTCATCTCCGGAATTAACGCAGGAGCAAACGTAGGGCCGGATATCCTTTACTCCGGAACAGTTTCAGCTGCGACAGAAGGAGCAAGTATGGGGTACCCGTCAATGGCAGTATCCTATGACAACTTCCGCCCTGAAGACTTGTCCGAGCAAGCAAAGTTTGCAGTGGAACTTGCGGAAAACTTGCCATGGAATGCACTGCCAAGGCGCTGCGTTGTAAACTTGAACTTCCCTAACATTCCAATGGATCAAGCAAAAGGGCTGAGAGTCTGCCCGCAAACCAGCGCTACATGGAAAGACTGGTATGTACACAAAACAGACCCGCGGGGTGGTAGTTACTGGTGGCTGGATGGAAAGATTCCACCGGAAGATGTAGCAATGGGAACAGATCGTGACCTCTTAACTGAAGGATACGTCACATTAACTCCACTGAAATTTGAATTCACGGATGAGCAAACCCTGTCAGCGTTGTCGGTTTTGAATACAGACCAGTAGCTCAGCACTGCTGTTTAGTGAAGTAGCTTTCAACAAAAGAACAGTACTACCCGTATCGTGCTGCTGTTTCCTACCGCAGTACGGTACAATTAGTAAGAAAAATTGACCATTGCAAACCGGTGCAAACAGTAGTTTTTACGATTGTTCACAAAAATAATTTGAGAAATATGCAACTAGCTATTGCAGTTTGTTTACTTTGCTTTTATGAGCACCACGTGTAAAGTACACATGTTTGACGTCAGAGAGAAATATTCTCCGCGCGTTAAACTGGATATACCATTTTCAACCTGCGTCTACTGCCCCATGAGGCACCGAGCCGGTGCTTTGCTACAGTCGAGTGTAAACGGTTAACTTACCGCACGGCCCATACGCGCCCATGGTCGAACTCGTCTTTTTAGTAGCAATGTGGCAGCGTTGGACGTATGTGTTTTGTATCAGTAATCATAGTATTATAGCTTGTTATACGTAATACAATGGCTACCATAATTTTTTTTGAGGAGGTTATTTATGCCACTGATCGGTACTAAAGAGATGTTTGCTCGTGCATACAAGGAAGGCTACGCAGTTGGTGCGTTTAACGTAAACAACATGGAAATCATTCAGGGTATCATGGAGGCAGCTCAGGAAGAAAAGGCTCCTCTCATCCTGCAGGTATCCGCAGGCGCACGCCGCTACGCAGGTCAGACCTACATTAAAAAGCTCATCGAAGCTGCTCTTGTAGAAACAGACCATCCTCTCGCGTTACACCTTGACCATGGTCAGGACTTTGAAATTTGTAAGCAGTGCATTGACGGCGGCTTCTCTTCTGTAATGTTCGATGGTTCCCACCTCGACTTTGAAGAAAACATCAAAATTACCAAGCAGGTAGTTGAATACGCGCACGAGCGCGGTGTTGTTGTTGAAGCAGAACTTGGTCGTCTTGCAGGCGTTGAAGATGATGTACAGTCTGACGAGTCCATCTACACTGATCCTGATCAGGCAGTAGAATTTGTAGAGCGCACCGGTTGTGACTCTCTTGCTATTGCTATCGGAACAAGTCATGGCGCATACAAATTCACAGGTGAAGCACGCCTTGATTTTGATCGCCTTGAAAAAATCAGCAACATGCTCCCAGAGTACCCTATTGTACTCCACGGTTCCTCTTCCGTGCCTCAGGAGTTTGTTGAAATGGCAAACAAATACGGTGGAGACATTGGCTCTGCTCGAGGTGTTCCGGAAGAACTGCTCCGTAAGGCTGCCACTTACGGTGTTTGCAAGATCAACATCGACACAGATATCCGTCTTGCAATGACAGCAAACATCCGCAAACATTTTGCAGAGAACCCATCCCATTTTGATCCACGCCAGTACCTCAAACCAGCCCGTCAGGCTGTAAAAGATATGGTTCAGCACAAGATTAAACACGTGCTGGGCTGCTCTAATAAGATTTAACACACTACCGCTTAGGGAGCTTTCTCATGGCTGTGAAGCTTGGTATCAATGGTTTTGGTCGTATTGGCCGCTATCTCGTTCGTCTTCTTGCTGACGACCCTGAACTCGAAATTGCTGCGATTAACGCACGCGCAGACAACGAAACCCTTGCTCATCTTTTCAAATATGATTCCGTTCACGGTACATTTGCCGGAGAAGTTGAAGCAAACGAAGAAGGTTTCAAAGTTAACGGTAAACAGATTATCGTTACCCGCTGTGCACGCGGCGAATGGATTTGGGGTGAACTCGGAGTAGAGATCGCTGTAGAAACCACAGGTACCATCAAAGACCGTGACGGTCTTGCCGAGCATATTGCATGCGGTGCAAAGAAATCTATCATTTCTGCACCAGGCAACGGCGTGGATGCTACCATTGTAATGGGCGTTAACGATGACACATATGATGCTGAAAAACATCACGTGCTCTCCAACGCATCCTGCTCCACTAACTGTCTTGCTCCGGCAGCTAAGGTAATTAACGATGCTTTCGGCATCCAGCATGGTCTCATGACAACCATTCATGGTTACACAATGGGCCAGCGAATCCTTGACGGTTCCCATAAAGACCTTCGTCGCGCACGCGCGGCGGGTATGTCTATGATTCCAACAACTACAGGCGCAGCTAAAGCTGTTGGTCTTGTGCTTCCTGAACTTCAGGGTAAACTCGATGGCATGGCTATTCGTGTACCAATCCCTGACGGTTCCCTCATTGACCTTACTTGTACTGTGGATAAAAACACCACTGTAGAAGAAGTCAACGCAGCACTCAAAGCTGCTTCTGAAGGTTCTATGGGCGCACACCTTGGCTACTCCGACGAACCACTTGTTTCCGTTGATTACATCGGCGACACTCATGGCGGCGTAGTAGACAGCCTCTGCACAAGCGTAATGGACGGTAACATGGTTAAAGTTCTCGTATGGTACGATAACGAAGCCGGCTTTACCAACCAGCTCGCTCGCCTCCTCCGTATGGTTGGCGCATCCCTGTAGAACTCATTTGAGTACAAAGAAAAAGCCCGTTGCATTAGCAGCGGGCTTTTTTTTATGCACATGTTCGAGCCCCCACACACAAAAAACTTCCCTAATCGGGATCAAAGGGGCGGGCTCCCTTGCGGGGATGCAAGGGGCAGCGCCCTTTGCCCCTCGGAAAGCCGCCGGAGGCAAACAAAAAAAGCCCCCGACACGTATGCATCGGGGGCTTCATATACTGAATCAAAATGACTACAGTTCGTTAGGCAGTTCCTGAAGTTCAGAATACTTGAACACAGGACCATCTACACAAACGTATTTGTCACCGATGTTACAACGACCGCAAAGGCCAACACCGCACTTCATACGTTTTTCGAGAGTAGTGATGATTTTGTCATCTTTAAAGCCAAGCTCATTAAGAGCCATGAGAGTGAACTTAATCATGATTGGAGGTCCACAGGTCACAGCGTAGCCGCTGTTGTCCGGATTGATCTCCTTGAGTACGTTCGGGATAAGACCGGTCTTTTCATGAGGATTTTTGCCCCATTCTTCGTCCGGATTATCAACGGTCAATACTACATCAATGTCGTCACGCCCAAGCCACTCTGCAATATCTTCCTGATAGCTCAAATCCTGAGGAGTACGAGCACCGTAAAGCAGAGTAATTTTGCCGTAGTCATCGCGGTTATCCAACAAGTACACAAGAAGTGTACGAAGCGGAGCCATACCGATACCACCACCGATGAAAGTTACATCCTGTCCTTTCATCTCTTCAGTCGGGAATGCGTTACCAAGCGGTGCACGCACGCCGACAGAATCGCCAGCTTTAAGCTGGTGGATACGGGAAGTAACTTCACCTACTCGCATAACGGAGAACTGGAGGTAATCCATACGGGTTGGAGAAGAGTTGATTACGAATGTTGATTCACCGATACCGAAAACAGACAGCTGACCCACCTGACCCGGTTCAAAGGTGAAGTTTTTCATCACATTCTCATCATCAAAACGCACACGGAAGGTTTTAATGTTGGAGGTCTCTTCAACAACTTCCATGATGGTAGCCATATCCGGCAGAACTGGATTAGCTTTCATTATTTAGACTCCTTCTGAGCGCTGCGAGCCTGTGCTGCTTTAACAATTGAACGGATATCAATAGAAGCAGGACAACTCTTGATGCAACGACCACAACCACAGCAAGCAAGATGCTGATCGTATGTATCAGGGAAGTATGCGAACTTGTGGTTCACACGGTTTTTAAGACGTTTACCTTTTGTTGTACGCGGGTTGTGACCGCTACCTTCCAAGGTGTACTGGAAGCTCATGCAGGTATCCCATGAACGCAGACGCTTGCCGGTTGTGCCTGTTGATTCATCAGTAATGTTGAAGCAGTAACAGGTTGGGCAAAGGTACGTACATGCACCACAGCTCAAGCAAGCTGCAGCCTGATCATCCCAGAACTCGTCATCATCAAACACAGCAAGAAGTGCTTCCGGAGCGTTGGAGAAGTCATGTGCTTCGCCAAGCATTTCACGGGTTGCCTTCTTCACAGCTTCAGCTTCAGCACATTTGTCACCGCCGTCAGCGAAGAAGCTTGCTTCAAGCATCTTTTCGCCGCGCTCGGTAACAGCTTCAGCAGTGTAGCCGCCCTGAACAGGAGTCAACAGTACGTCAGAACCAGCTGTATCAGCAGGACCGCTACCAACTTCATGACAGAAACAGGTAGACTCTACTTCGTGACAAGCGAGAGTAACGTACAATGTGTTTTCACGACGTGTTGCGTAGTAAGGATCGCGAATACGATCGTTTACAAACACGCTATCAAAAACGGTCATACCACGGGTACCACAAGGACGCGCACCGAAAACTACTGCACGTTCTTTCGGCAGAGTTTCTTTAATGCGAACAGAGGTACGTTCCGGGTCTTCCGGATCTTTATCATACTTGTAAGTAAGCAGAGTTTCGTTCTGAGGGAACACTGCTTCTTTAGGTGAACGCACTGGCATACGGTCAAGAACCGGCTTACGGCCTTCTCCATACGGACGGAAGGTCACACTTCCGCCATCATCCACCGGAATAAACACTACGTGGTCTTTAGCAAGAGCCTCAAGCCACTGGTTTGTGTCTTCGTGTGAGATAAATTTGCAAGCCATGACTAGTGCCGCTCCTCGATAGTTGGTTCTTCCACTTTAAAACACATAAGCGGAGGAGTCTCTTCCGCGTTGGTTCCTGCATTGTATGCAAATACATCGCGTACAATGCCAGCCATTTTGCGTCTTAACAGCATAATCGGAATATCCATTGGACAAGCACGTTCACATTCACCGCACTCAACACAACGACCGGTAAGGTGCATTACGTGAATAAGCTGGAACATGAAGTTATTCTGCACATCAACATCTTCGCTCAGCCATTTAGGCTCACGAGAGTTTGCAAGGCAGTGATCTTTACATACACACATCGGACACGCGTTACGGCATGCGTAACAACGGATACAACGACGCATCTGGTCCTGCCAGAATGTAAAGCGTTCTTCCATGGTAAGCTTCTCGAAATCTTCAAGAGCTTTATCTGTTGCAGAATCAGCCTGTTTAGCGGATTCCTCACCAGCAAAGTGAGAACACTGCAAGGTGTTAGGGTAAGAGCATGTTAAGCACTTATCAGCACACAATTCAGTAAACGGCACAGTTTCTTTTTTGTCGCCGGCTTCAACGGTTACGTTTGTACCGTCGTTTTCAAGAGACGTAATGAAGCCGATGTCGCCGAAACGAGCCTGAAGTTTTGTGTGGTTCAAAACACCGTTACAACCGAAGCCGAAGATAGTGAGATCTTCTTCTTTAAGAAGTTTCTCCTGAAGAAGCTGGATAACGGAACGGGAGTCACACCCTTTCAGCACGAGACCAACTTTCTTACCGCCGCGCATTTCACGCAGGTAAGTAGCCGGGTTCACAACGCAGAATTCGTTAACAACGAGCTTATCAATATCTTCTTCAGAGCGGATAAAGAGAGGGCTGGTGTGCAATGCATCATAACCCTGCTGCCAACCGATAACTACATCCAGATCAGGTAATGCCTGACGGATTTGTTCTTTAAGTTCTGCAAGAGCCTGCATTACGCTTTCTCCTTATGGCACGGGCACTGGTCACCAAGGGAAACAGCAGCCGCGATTTCTTTCAGACACTCTTCATCATAACCGGTGCCGCCAGCCATTTTTGTAGCCGGTCCCAGTTTGCGAATACGTTCTGTAAAGGAGGTAACAACATCCTGCCAGCGCTGGCCTTCAGATGCAGAAACCCATGTGTAATGAAAGCGTTCCGGATCAATACCGGTAACGGACAGGAACTGCTTGAGCATTTCAAAGCGACGGCGGGCGTAGAAGTTACCTTCAGCGTAGTGGCAGTCACGTGGGTGACAACCGGATACGAGTACGCCATCAGCACCGCTAAGGAGTGCACGTGCAATAAACAGCGGGTCAATACGACCGGAACAAGGTACGCGGATTACGCGTAAATCTGTAGGCTGTTCAAAGCGAGCAACACCTGCGGTATCTGCACCACCGTAGGAGCACCAGTTACACAGGAAACCAACGATACGAAGATCTTGGCCTTCTGTTAAAAGTCCAGTTGAGCCTGACATAAGGCGTTAACCTCCGCGAGAATCTGGTTGTCTGTAAAGTGCTGCAGCTGGATAGCACCCTGAGGACAGGTAACGGTACAAATACCGCAACCCTGACATACTGTTTCAATAACTTCAGCTTTCACATTGCCTGCACGGTCGGTTACTTCTTTGATTGCACCGAACGGACAAGTGGTAGCACACTTCATACAGCCTATGCAGCGGGAAGTATTCACGCTGGAAACCTGCGGGTCGCTTTCAAGCTTGTCTTTGGAGAACAGAGTCATAACTTTAGCTGCGGCTGCACTACCCTGACCAACAGAAGTTGGAATATCTCTTGGGCCTACACAGGAACCTGCAAGGTAAACACCGGCAGTGTTTGTTTCAACAGGCTTCAGTTTAGGGTGAGCTTCCATAAAGAAGCCGTAGTTATCGTAAGAGATACGCATTTTTTCAGCGAGTGCAGGTGCATTTTTCGCACTTTCCGCACCAACAGCCAGAACAACAAGGTCAGCTTCCACTTCAACCTGAGTACCGGCAAGAGTATCAGAACCACGAACAACGTAACGATCGCCTTTAGGGTAGATCATGGATACGCGACCGCGGAGGTACTGAACGCCGTACTGTTCCTGTGCTCTACGGGTGAACTCATCGTATCCTTTACCAGGGGAACGAATGTCCATGTAGAAAACGTAGGAATCAGAATCAGGGATGTGATCCTTAGTAAGGATAGCCTGCTTTGCAGTGTACATGCAGCAGAAACCGGAGCAGTAAGGGCGGCCTACGGAAGGATCACGAGAGCCTACGCACTGTACAAACACAACTTTTTTCGGCTCTTTACCATCGGATGGACGAATAATGTGACCACCGGTAGGGCCGGATGCGTTCATAAGACGCTCATACTGCAGGGAGGTAATAACGTCCGGGTACTGACCTGCGCCATACTGTTTGTACACAGAGTGGTCGAACATGTCGTAACCGGTAGCGGCGATAACAGCGCCGACTTTTTCGGTAATAATTTCATCCTTCTGCTCAAAGTCGATGCACTTAGTAGGACAAACTTTGGCACAAACGCCGCATTTGCCTTTCTGAAGCATCAGACAGCCTTCAGGATTGATAGCGGCTTTCTTAGGAATAGCCTGCGGGAAAGGAATGTTAATTGAGGTACACTTGGAAATGCCTTCGTTGAACTTATCAATGTTCTTTTTACTTGGGCATTTTTCCATACATGCGCCACAACCGGTGCACTCATCCCAGTTTACGTATGTAGCTTTTTTGCGCACCTGCACATCAAAGTTACCAACGTAGCCTTCGATTTTTTCCACTTCAGACAAAGCATACAGCGTGATGTTTTCATGCTGTGATACGTCTACCATCTTCGGTCCCAAAATACATGAGGAACAGTCGACAGTCGGGAAGGTTTTATCGATTTTTGCCATTTTGCCGCCGATGGATTGCTCACGCTCAACCATCACAACCTGATATCCGGCATCAGCACAATCAAGTGCAGCCTGAATACCGGCAACACCACCACCGATAACAAGAACGCGTTTTGTTACGTCGAACTTGTTTGCGTAAAGTGGATTGTTGTTACGCAGTTTGGCAACAGCAATAGATACCAGCTCAAAAGCTTTAACCGTGTTACGTTCCTTGTTCTTACCGATCCAGGAAACGTGTTCACGAATGTTCGCCATTTCGAGCATGTAACGGTTAAGACCGGCACGCTCAAGAGCACGACGGAACGTTGCTTCGTGCATACGTGGTGAACAGGAAGCTACCACTACGCCGTCAAGCTTGTGCTCTTTAATGGCTTCAATAATTTCATTCTGTCCCGGCTCGGAACAGGTGTACATAGTGTCTGTAGTAAACACTACGTCCTGCAAACCCTTTGCTTGCTCCGCTACAGCCGGACAGTCAACAGTAGCCGCGATGTTACTGCCACAGTGACAGATAAATACGCCTATACGCATACTCTCTCCTTGCTATAAAACGTCAGCAAAACGCAGACGAGGTGTCGGGTCTACTACGAGCTTGGACAAGCCAACCTCTTCAGCAGAAAGACCAAGAGCCAAACCGAGCAGCTGTGTAAAGTACACAACCGGAATATCGTAGCTTTTGCCGTTTGCACGATTCACCTGACCCTGACGAAGGTCGAGGTTCATCTGACACAAAGGACACGCAGTAACGATAATCTCTGTATTCAGGGAATCAGCCACTTCAAGCAGACGACCTGAAAGTTCAGTTACGATATTTTTCTTGGGCATACCGGCTGCGGCACCGCAGCACTCAACTTTAAGCGGGAAAGGCAGTACAGTCGCACCGCAAGCTTCCATGATCTTGTCCATCGCCATTGGATTTTCAGGATCATCAAACTTCATCAGTTCCGGCGGGCGGTTCATAATGCAGCCGTAGTAACAAGCTACGTTAAGATCTTTAAGAGGCTTAACAACAGCTTTCTTGATAGCATCAATGCCTACGCGTTCGATGATGAGCTGCAAGGTAGAAGCAACAGAAGCCGCTTCTTCACAGGATTCATCAAGCAGAGCTTCAACTTTCGGACGATATTCTTCGTCTTCAATTTTATGAGAAGCAGTGCGAAGGTTGGCAAGACAGCTCGGACAAGGAGTTACAACTTCTTCCTGTCCCTGCTTAGCAGCAAGAACGAGGTTGCGAGCAGAAAGTGCTGCAGAAAGAGTGTGGTTTACTGTATGAGCCGGAGTGGAGCCACAACAGCTCCAATCGTCGATTTCGTGAAGCTCGATACCGAGCTTTTTACAGACTGCACGGGTGGACTTGTCGTATTCTACAGACGTGCCACTACCGGAGCAGCCCGGGTAGTATCCTACAGAAATTGACATTAGCTGTTCTCCTTGACGGCATCACGCTCTCTGAAACGTTTGAAAATTTCAGATACGTGTTCTTTACCGCGAATTTCATGCGGTTTAATCGAAAGCTTATTTTTAGGAAGCATTGCTGGAGCGAGATCAACATCTGTCCAGAATCTACCAGTTTTGCGAATGTATGTAGCTGTTACGCCAAGTTCATACACACGACCGTGCTTTTCGACCGATTCAAGGAAAGCATCGCCGAATGCTTTAACATTACGCTCAGTAGCGTAGCCTGCTTCACGTGCCATGTGACGCAGAACATCCATAATTTTGGCGACATCAATGCTGTTAGGACAGCGAGTTGTACAGGACTGACAGGTTGCACACAGCCATATTGAATGGCTTTTAAGAACAGCTTCACGCTGACCAAGCTGCACAAGACGCATCACGCGACTTACAGAGAGGTCGTACGCAAAGTTATAAGGACAGCCAGCGGTGCAGTTGCCACACTGGTAGCAAGCTAACACATTCTGTCCACTTCTCTCCTGAACTTCACGGATGAATTCTCTATCCGGTGAGTTAAGAGGGATGGTTTCCATGGCTCCTCCGAATGTTGACTGAAAAAGGCAGCAAATTGGCATACAAAACATGCCTAAACACCAGTTCAGCACAGCGTGATACAGGAAAACGAAGAACTCGGAAGCACTTCAGACCCCAACTGATATGCAACAAAGGCGAGACAGGGCTGACCATATCGTCAGCTTTTTACGGAATATACTCGAAAAGAGTGCGGATCTTTTTGTTGCTTTAACCCATAAACAACAAAAACCGTACTTTCTCAGGTAGGCAAACAAGTGCTGTCTCACACATCAACTCTTCCAACTTAATCCCCGTAAACATTGTGGGTACCAATCACAATAATAGGGATGAAGTGTATCACTCTATTTATATCCATAGACTAACGCCGCTAACAAACATTGGCAACCCGTATAGTGTTTTTTTTTGCATTTATTTTCTGCAAAAAAATTCAAAAAAAACGCTGTTTTGTGATTTTACCATCACAATAACTACAATATTTTACTGGATAATACGAAATCATTGAAATTTTGTGCTGATTTGAGCGTTCAATCATTTTGTAAAAAAATATTTGATTGATCGCTCAAATATTAGGAAACGAATATCCATCTCTTCAAGCGCAAAAAAACGGGGAAAAAAAGTGGAATAAATTCCACTCTTTTTCCCCGCAAACCTGCCCGAAGGCTCGGAGTGTTTCCATTGGCCGAGGGCGTCCCCCCGGCACTTTATGTGCAAACAGGCAGCGTGCCCGTCCTGCTCTACACTGGTTGTATTATGCCCATAAGTTTTATCTTCGCTATGATATGAGACAGAAAAAAACACTTCTATAACAGCTAGATGCCTACTAACAGTTGTACATCACCCCACTACCGCCCACCCTCTTGTCTTTACCGGTACACATAATTTATGTACATTACTGACTAAATTTTCTTCACCATAAGGAATTACTATGCCCGGATATAAAGCTCACCTTACAGGTGGCGCAGTATTAGGCGGCAGCACCATTGCTGCTGCAGTTTACTTTTCCTACCTTCCTCAGGATGTCTGGCTTCTATCAGTGCTGTTTGCCATAGCAGTCATGGCATCCCTCTTCCCCGATACAGACACAGAATCCAAGGGGCAGAACTTTTTTTACTCGATCATGGCAATTACGGATGTGCTGCTCATTGTGAACAAATACTATCAATGGGCTGCAATACTCGGTCTGTTTGCGATGCTCCCAGCATTGGGAAAACACAGAGGCTGGACACATACATGGTGGGCAATGCTGCTCGTACCTGCACCGCTTATTGCGCTGCCGTGGATATTCTTCCGCGAGACATGGGTTGTCACACTGCCTTACTACCTTGCAGCTGTTGTAGGATATTTTTCACACCTGCTGCTCGATAGAGAGTTTTAAAAACAAAAAATCCTGCCGAAGTACTTCGGCAGGATTTTTTTATTCAAACTACATACGTCCGTGAATTGTCAGGTACAAATCACCGACCCAGCCCCCGATCTTGCGACCAAGCTTTCGTAAACGTATCGGATGCCCGACACGAAAATCTTGCGGCAACGTTATTTCCAACTGTCGGGTTCCACCGGCAAGCCCCTGAGAAAGAGTAAGACGAACTTTTGCTCCGGGGCGCAGGTTATGCATAGGCAGGTGCATTACCTGATTGTCATCAAGCTGCCTTTGCAACCATCCTTTCATTCCACCAGTCATGTCGACTGAAAAATCACGCTCACCCCACTGCATAGAAAACTTACGTTTCTTAGGCAGCTTTATTGATGTGCCACCATCCCTGCGTATTTCCCGATAAATGTCTTCAAAAACACGCTTTGCAAATGGATCATTTAAAATTTCATTAAGAACAGATTCTTTTGAATAGCTGCGCTGCTCTTTGCTCCAGAAGGAATCATCAAATTCAGGACGCTCCTTATTATATGTATCACCACTCTGCGAAGCTTTATTCCGTTGCGCATCAAAATTAGTTTTTGCTTTTCGATATGCAGCCCGCGCTCTATCACGCACATTGCCATCACGAGAAGCACGCTCGGAACGATATCCGCTCGCAGCAGAACGAGCTTTACCGGTAGACTGTGAAGAACGCTTCGGCCCCCCGTCTTTGGCAGAAGAAGTAATAATAACATACGCTTCATTCAGCTTTTGAAACTTCTTGGAAGCATCAGGATCATCAGGATGCAAATCAGGATGCAATTCAAACGCACGCTTACGGTATGCTTGCTTTACGGCATCTTCCGATGCCCCGTTAGGTACATTCAATAATTTGTAGCATTCACGTAACGTCACGTTTTCCTCCATGAAAACAAACTGACACGATGAGGAGCGAGCCCCATTGTTGTATAAAGAAGTACAATGCTGCAAGCAGAGATAACAGACAGCACTGCCATGCTTTCCCCAAAAAGCACGACAAAACAAGAAAAGAAAAATACAAAACAGCATCGCACCGTACTGCAACAACCTGTAATTGTACGAGCTATACCATACGCTAACATTATATATAAAAAAAGGCTGGTTTCATAAGTACAGAACCTTATGAATACCCAGCCTCTTTATATGCAAAAAAAATGTGATATCTATGCAAACTTATTCATCATCAAGAATAAGAGCACGTGCCTCACAGCTTTTATCACTGGCAAGCAGGTTATGTTCGCGAAGATATTCTCTTCCCTGCTTGGCAAATTCATCGTGGGTTACATCTCTTCGGATGCCGGGACAAAAGTCTTTAGCCATTTCCCAAGAGTCTGCATCAATTACGTTTCCACGGAAATACGGCCATGCACGGCAAATATCAGGCTTGGCAATGTGAACACCGCAGCCTTTACCCTGCACAAAGAAAATACAGTAATTATCTTCACCCACACGGATGCGAAGTTTGCCATCTTTAATTTCACCATATTTTTCGGTGAATTCTTCAGCGGACATTTTCAAGTGTTCAGTAATGCGGGTAAGATCTGTAGGGCTGACAATAATGCCGCCTTCACCTTCACAACAGTGTCCGCACATCTGGCAATCAAACGCTACTTTCATCTATTTTTTCTCCAAACCAAGCCTGCTGTGTTCGACCATAATACATTTGTCTTCAACTACAGCAATCTTATTGGCAGCAAGTTTTTCTCCGGCTTCCTGACTTCTGATACCGGACTGCATCCAGAACATGGTCGGCTTATCAGACAAAGCAAGCACTTCGTCAGCATGAGCCGCACAGTATTCAGATGCACGGAATACGTTTACGATATCAACAGGTACAGGAATATCTGCAATGGACTTATATGTCGTCAGTCCCCATACATTCTGCCTGACAGGATGCACAGGAATTACGGTGTATCCCTGATCGATAAGATATGTACCAACCATATTAACAGGCTGACCGGCTTTATCTTTTGCACCGATAACCGCGATCACTTTTGCCTCAGCAAGAATTTCGCGCATGGATTCATCAAAAATCATAACGTCCTCTCAGAAAAGATTCGCGACAACTAAACGGTTGCGCGGGCTGCAATAGCAACACCGCTAACTCAAAACAGCCTGTACAAGCCATTTTTTCGCGCAGCATCCAATGTAAGTACAGCAGCCAGTGGTTTCTGTATACTGTATTCGCCCCGAACACCAGCAGTTCATATCCTCATTGCTCACAGGTGCAGATTGGCATATAACCAACAGCACATCGAAGGAGCGCTTATGTCTAAGATTCTACCAGTTATTGAGAAAATTCCTGCAGAAGAGCTGGCACTGCGTCATGCTCGCTGCCGCGATCTATTAGACCGCTTTATGCCGGATGTATCAGGCATGCTTATTTTTTCCCGCATCCAACTCTACCACCTGACAGGTACGTTGGCGAACGGAGTCTTCTGGCTCCCGAAAGAAGGGAAGCCTGTACTTATGGCCCGCCATGGTGTTGAGCGCTGCCGCCTAGAAAGTTCTATCGAAGAAATCCACCCATTCCGTTCATTCAGCGATATTGAAAAAATATTGAGCGATGTAGGAACGCCGTTACTTCCCGCAGAAGCAGCAGATGTTGCTGTCGATTTTGGCGGAGTAACATGGCAGGTGGGTGATTTACTCCGTAAAAAACTTCCTCATATATCATTTATCCCATGCGACCGGATTCTTACAGCTGCACGGGCTGTAAAAACAGAATGGGAACTGAAAAAACTTCGCATGAGCGGCGAACGCCATCATCAGGCACTGTATCACGACCTTCCGAAACGCCTTCATATCGGCATGACCGAGCGTGAAATTGCGCATGTATCGTGGGAGATTTTTTTCCAGAAAGGCCACTGCGGCATGCTTCGCATGAACGCCTTCGGAGAAGACATCTTTTTAGGACACATAGCAGCAGGTGAATCAGGAAACTACCCGAGTCACTTTAACGGTCCCCTTGGGCTCATGGGTGAACACCCTGCCACGCCGTTTATGGGATATGCCGGAAAAGTCTGGCGTCAAAACTCCCCTCTTGCTGTAGATATCGGCTTCGCTCTTGAAGGATATCATACAGATAAAACGCAAGTATTCTGGGCTGGAAACAAAAATAAAATTCCAGATGTTGTTCGCAATGCACAGGATATCTGCACAGAAATTCAAAACACTATCGCAGAAGAACTTCGTCCCGGAAGTATTCCTTCAGAGCTGTATGCAAAGTCACTCAAGATGGCTGAAAAAGCCGGATTTGAAGACGGATTCATGGCGCTTGGAGGCAACAAAGTCAAATTCCTCGGACACGGTATCGGACTTGGTATCGATGAACATCCCGTTATTGCAAAAGGGTTCGATGCCCCTATTGAAAAAGGGAACGTCATCGCCCTTGAACCTAAAATAGGTATTCCGGGAATCGGCATGGTCGGCGTTGAAAACACTTTTGAAGTAACTGACGGCGCAAGCGTTTGTTTAACCGGTAATCAATACGACATGATATGTGTTGAATAAATTCATCTGACTATAACTTTGGCT
This sequence comes from Halodesulfovibrio sp., assembly GCF_015482765.1. Taxonomy (GTDB): domain Bacteria; phylum Desulfobacterota; class Desulfovibrionia; order Desulfovibrionales; family Desulfovibrionaceae; genus Halodesulfovibrio. Next base: position 30,504 of record NZ_JADMLB010000067.1, on the reverse strand, counting down.
GGCATGTTTGAATTTGGCAAACATGCTAGCCAAACGATACAAAATCCCTCATAACAAGAGTATGAAACAGATAAACCGACTTTATACTCTTTTTGCATGTTTGCTCTTCTTGGTGGCAGCGGTATCTATCAGCTTTGCAGCTGAAGCACCCGCTCAATTCTCCGTTGAGGCGTTCACTTCTGCGTCTCAAGACCATGCCACCATTCTTAAACTTCGAATCACACCGGATGCAGAGTACCATTTTTACTCCCGGGAAAAAGGTGAAACCGGAAGACCATCCTCCATATCTGTTTCACCTAAAATAGCTGATGCTACTGTCCGCTATCCCGCGGGAATAAAATCTCAAGATCCTATCCTGACAGATAAAACAACCTACCTGTATGAAGGTGCTGAAGATATCTTCATCACCATACCGGATCATTCAATTACAAAAGTAAAATTGATCGCTTCTATTCTTCTGTGCTCAGACGTCCGCTGTACACCTGTTCACAAGGTACTGCCGTTGGATTGGAACAATCTCGACCTTCCCGACGCAGAGGCACAACTTTGGTGGAAAAAATACACCGCCATCAAACCGATTGCACCTGACAAAAATACAGACAGCAATGCAGCAACCGGAAAACAGAACAAAGAACTGGCAGAAAAGCTCGGAGTCCAGCTTCCGTCTACCACTGAGACTGCTCGAACTGTCAGCCCTTCAATCAGTTCATCGTTCTCCTCGCAGTCAGAACCAAACGCCTTAACAAGGCAATCCAACAAATTTTCTGAAGCAAAAAGTTATGCTCCGGCAGCACCTGAAGTCATAAAATATGAATATGATTTCACGCCGCGCTTCTTCCTACAGGTGCTTGAAGTCTCAACACTGAGTAAAGCCATCCTCTTCGGACTCATCGCAGGTCTTATTCTCAACTTTATGCCGTGTGTTCTGCCCGTTATCAGTCTCAAATTATCCTCTCTTGTTGCTGCGGCACAGATTACTGATAAGGCTGAACGGAAAAAAATGTTCCGAGATCACAATATGTTTTTTGCTCTCGGTATTCTCACATGGTTCTCACTTCTCACAATTATCCTCACCAGTTTTGAACTGGCGTGGGGACAACTTTTCCAGAATCAGGGTCTTCTTATCGGTCTTGCAATTCTGATTTTTGTCCTTGCACTTTCAATATTCGATATCTTTCCGTTACCGATGTTCAACCTGACAGGACGAGGCACCGAAAACGGACACGACAGATGGAGCGCCTTTTCTACGGGCCTGCTGGCAACACTGCTGGCAACACCATGCAGCGGGCCTTTCCTTGGCGGCGTTCTCGGGTGGGCATTCCTGCAACCGGTAGGTGTTCTGGCGTTCATCTTCCTATCCATCGGTGTCGGCATGGCGTTACCGTATATCGCTATGGCTGCATTTCCGGCTCTCGTAGGTCGCTTCCCTCGTCCCGGAGCATGGACAGGTACGCTGTCGCACATTGTCGGCTTCTTCCTGATGGGAACAGTTGTATATCTTCTCTACGTACTGCCTACAAAAGTACTGCCGGGCATGCTTTTTATCCTATGGATCACAGCTATCGCAGCATGGACATGGGGTAAATTCTCCGGCTTGGCATTCTCGCGCAGAAGAAACATTCTTGTAAGACTTACATGCGTGGCTCTTGTTGCTTTCACAGTAACAACCGTCTTTAGAGAACCGCCTAAAGCAAAAGACTGGCAGGACTTTACTCCGCAAACTTTCTTCTCAGAAATCCATAATAAACGAATGGTTGTTGATTTTACTGCCGACTGGTGCCCGAACTGCAAAGTTCTGGAACAAACAGTTCTCACACCGGAAAATCGGGCAAAATGGGAGCAAAAATACAACGTAGTATTTGTTCGTGTCGATCTCACAAAAGAAGATGCAGAAAAACAAAAATTCCTTGAGTCGCTTGGTTCCAGTTCTATTCCGGTTGTCGCAATTTTCCCGACAGGAGAAAGAGCCAACGCCCCAATCGTCCTGAGGGATATATTCACGACAAGCCAGATGGAAGGCGCCCTTAGAAAAGCGTTTGAAGAATAGTTCCATAAAATAAAAAATCCCCGCTGAATTCAGCGGGGATTTTTTTATTCTCTATCGTCCAGTAACAGCTCGTAAACGTATCGAAATCTGTCACTGTTTCTTTTGATCTACGCAAACCTACATTCCGTAAGAACACGTAACCGGTAATAACGTATGCTATTCCCAAATAAGGGCAGCCCATTCGCCTTCAATAATACGACGAGCTTCAGGAAGTCCAAGCTCTCTGTAGACAGCTTCAACCTGATTTGCCTGCGTCTCAAGCAAACCAGAAAGAACAAGACATCCACCCGGCTTAACAAGCTTGAAGATCTCAACAGCCATTTCCATCAACGGACGAGCCAGAATGTTTGCAAGAACAACATCAAAGTCACCACATACAGCATCAGCTGAACCTTGGTAGACTTCAAAGAAGTCAGAAGAAACTTCGTTCAGAACTTTGTTCTCTTCTGTATTTTCAATTGCGAGCATGTCGATATCGACACCCACGCCGGAAAGTCCAAGCTTTACACACCCGATGCCGAGGATGCCTGACCCAGTTCCAAGATCAAGGAACTTTTGTCCCTCATGAATACGCCCTTCAGACGCAAGCTGAGAAACAGAAGCAAGGCACAATGCTGTTGTAGGATGATGCCCGGTACCGAAAGCAGTTTTCGGTTCAATCACAATCGGAGTTCTGCCTTCAAGCGGTTCTGAGTCACACATCCAAGGTGCAATAACCTTGAAGTGCTCACCGATTTTTACCGGTGTAAAGAAGTCACGCCAAGCTTTCATCCAATCCTGATTAGGAACATCAGAACGTACCACATCAGCTTCCGGAACAGCACTGTAAAGCGCCGTTAAAAACTCTTCACAGAATGCCGGATTCTCAATGTGAACACGGTAAAGAATATCGCCGGTAGGAAGGTTTTCTTCTTCCCATCCGTAATTGAGCTGCTGAACCATAGCAATGGTTGCCATGTCCTGCATGTGCTCGGGAACACGTATTTCCAGTCTGACAAGGTCTGCCATAAATTAATTATCCTCTTGCCTGATATCGAGCCATTTTCTTTTCGAGTTTTCGACTCAAGGCAGTAAGGACGTAACAAATCACGAAGTACATGACAAGGATGGTAAGGTAGATCTCCATCGGAGCGGAAAGCGTACGGTTGTTTATCTGTACTGCTGCACGTGTGAGTTCGACAACCCCGATAACGTATGCCAGCGATGTATCTTTGGTCAATGATACAAACTGGTTAACGAAAGAAGGAATCATATTGCGCAGCGCCTGCGGTAAAATAACGTAGCGCATTGCCTGAAGGTGAGTAAGTCCGCTTGCTCGCGAAGCTTCCATCTGTCCTTTTGGCAGAGCAATTACACCCGCACGTACAATTTCACCAATATAGGCGCCCGTAAACACGATAAAAGCAACCAATGCAGATTCAGCTTCCGGTAATGTTTTTCCAAGTAAAATCGGTGCAAGGAAATAGAACCAGAAAATAAGCATCAACAAAGGTACACCGCGGATAATTTCAATGTACACAACAGACGGGTATTTAATGTACCAACGTTTGGACAAACGCATCAGACCGGCTGCAAGGCCAATCCAGAACGCACCGAAAATACCACCGATGGAGAGCAGAATACTTAACGCAAGGCCGCCTAACGGTCCTTCCGGATAAGCACCCCAAAGAAGATACGGAAAGTTATCTATTACAATATCCCATTGCATATGTCGTTCTCCTAGTAGCTAACAGCACGCATGTAGCGTTTGTTGTAGAAGTTGATGGAGAAAGAAACTATCAGCGAGATACACAGGTAAATAAGTGTACTGATGGTGAACGCTTCGAATCCACGGAATGTGTAGGATTCAATCTGGCGTGCCATGTACGTAAGCTCTGCAACACCGATAGTCATACAAAGGGAAGAGTTTTTAACAAGGTTAAGCGCCTGTGAAATCATAGGCGGAACAATAATCCTGAAAGCCTGAGGCAAAATGACGTAGCGCATAGCCTGAACAAAGGTAAGGCCGCATGCGCGTGAGGCTTCAAGCTGGTTCTTAGGAATAGAGTTTACACCGGCACGAATTTCTTCAGCAATAAATGCCGCGGTGTAAACAGATAATGCAATAACACCGGCACAGAATTCAAAATCCTGTTCGTAAAGCCAATCAAGGGCAAAACGAGGAAGCAGACTGTCTGCGCCGAAGTACCAGAAAAATATTTGTACAAGGAGCGGGGTATTACGGAAAAATTCTGTAAATGAAGCGCTAAACCAGATAAGTGGTTTAACTTTAGTCATTCGCATTACAGCGATAGCAGTACCGAGCAGTAAAGCAATGGCAAGCGAGACCGCAGAAATCTGCAGAGTAACGCCGACACCACTGATAATCCAATCCAGATACTCACCGGAAAGGACTTTGTTCCAATCGAAGGTATAATTCAAAACAGCCTCGAAACAGTAAAATAAAGAGCGCAATGCAGCCATTGCGCTCTTTATCGGTTAGTTAGAGCTTATGGCCACAGTTCCATCTGCCAAGTAAGAGGCAGATAGTAGTTGGAATCTTTGCCGAACCATTTGTTGTAGATTTTCTGGTACTCACCAGAGCGCCACAGGTCGTTCAAAGATTTGTTGATAAAATCGCGGAAGTCGGAATCGTTTTCTGCAATACCAAGACCGTAAGGCTCAGCAGCGATGTAATCGCCAACGATAGCCCATTTGCTTGGGTCTGGAGCAGAGTTTTTAAGACCGAGAAGGATAGTAGAGTCAGTAGTTACAGCAACAGCTTTGCCCTGTTTGAGAGCAAGGAATGCCTGCGGGTACTCGTCAAAAGAAAGTACGCGTGCTTTAGGCTGAGCAGATTTAATATTTTTTTCAGAAGTAGAACCTTTTACGGTTGCAACTTTTTTGCCTGCAAGGTCAGCAGCTGATTTAATACCGGAATCTTTCGCTACGAGCAGTTTCTGACCATCCATGAAGTATGTGATGGAGAAATCAATAACTTCGTCACGAGCATGCTTATGAGTCATGGTCGCAGCAGCGATATCAATCTGTCCATTAACAACCATAGGAATACGGGTGGAGGAAGTAACTGTCTTAAGCTGCAGTTCTACACCAAGATCTTTTGCAATTGCGCGGCAGATATCAACATCAAAACCAACAAGCTGGCTGGAATTCTGATCCACGTAACCGAAAGGAACTACAGAGTCTTTAACGCCACAAACTAATGCACCACGTGCTTTAATGTCGTCAATTTTACCCGCAAAAGCAGTAGTGCAGGCCAGTACGAGACATAAAGTCAATGCCATCAGCACAAAACGTTTCATATACTTACTCCTATTTAGCTGGTCCAGAGTTTGCGAAAAATAACAAACCCATATTATTCTAGAGGATTTCCTTCAAGAAAGCCTTTGTTCGCTCATGCTGCGGGTTGCTGAAGAAATGCTCAGGAGTGCCTTCTTCAACAATTTCTCCGCCGTCCATAAAGATTACACGGTCAGCAACTTCACGGGCAAAGCCCATTTCGTGCGTTACACACAGCATTGTCATGCCTTCGCGTGCAAGGTCCTTCATGGCGTTAAGAACTTCGTTGATCATTTCCGGATCAAGAGCAGAGGTCGGTTCGTCAAAAAGCATTACTTTAGGACGCATAGCAAGCGCACGGGCAATTGCCACACGCTGCTGCTGACCACCGGAAAGTTCGATTGGATATTTACTTGCCTGATCATGAATACCAACGCGCTCAAGCAGCTTCATTGCAAGCTCTTCAGCCTGCCCTTTCGCCATGTTGCGCACTTTGATAGGTGCAAGTGTTACGTTATCAAGAACACTGAGGTGCGGGTACAGGTTGAACTGCTGGAACACCATGCCAACCTCAGTACGAAGGTCGTTTACATTAACGTCATCTGCATGAATGGAATGTCCTTCAAGCAGAATTTCGCCCTTCTGGATTTCTTCAAGGCGGTTGATACAACGAATAAAGGTAGATTTACCAGAGCCTGAAGGTCCACAAATAACCAGAACCTCACCCTGTTCAACCTTTTCACTCACGTTTTTCAAAACGTGAAAATCGCCATACCACTTGTTGATATCTTTGATTTCAATCATCGCCATGATGAATACATCCTATATCGGGCCCGCTAAAAAGCGTCCCGTTTCCATTTTTGTTATTTAGAAAAAGAAGAAGATGACGTTCTACAAGAGAAGAAAATGTACAATGCGAACTAAAAAATGAGGCTATTTTGAAAATTTTCAAAAAGTAAAACCCCATACACCCCCTCGAACGCAACTCCGCTAACCTCCCAATCTTATTACATGAGTATTTTATTTTTTGTCAACTCAACTGCGATTCTCTCCGAAAAACCTAAAATTTGATTTAACTGCCCGCACAACCATCAAAGACTTTTCTCCTATATTATAATACCTTATATCACAAAAAGAGACTGAAGCAAGTATCTACTTTCTAGAATAAATATAGTCTTTTTTTCTTTTTCAAAATTTGAAAAATACAACGCAAAACTCGACTGTTCGCGAGTTTTACAAATTTGTTATATTTTATTTGAACTTCAAAACACACCTGCTATCTTAGCGGTTTATCAGCGACAATATTGTCGACAATCGCGATGACAACCTGACAAGTCATTACAATTTGTGCTGTTACAAATTTTTCTGAAAAAAAAATTGTAAAATTATAAAAAAAAATCCCCGCCTCTAATAAGACGGGGATTTCCAGTAATGGAAAAAGTAGTAATGCTACTTATTTTAAGAGAGAAGCTCTTCCAATACGTTTGCAAAGGAATCAATGTCTTCTTTGGTGATAACAAGCGGCGGCACAAGGCGCAGAACACGTTCTTGAGTCAGGTTCAAAATAAAACCACGCTCAATCAAAGCATTCCAAACGTCTTTCCCTGGCTGTGACAGAACAATCCCTATCATCAGGCCATGACCGCGTACTTCATCAATAGTACCCGGATGACGTTCTCCGATTTCACGGAAGCTCTTCATTGCATACTCACCAAGATCATGAGCATGCTCTGCAAGCTTTTCATCAACCATAATATCAACAACTTTGGCTGCAACGGCAGAAAGAACAGCACCTGCACCAAAAGTAGTTGCATGGCTGCCAGGCTCAAAGCCCTGAGCCACTTCATCGGTGCAGAGCATTGCACCCATAGGAAGTCCGTTTGCTAATGCTTTTGCAGAACTCATCACGTCAGGTTTGAGATCAAATAACTGGTGAGCCCAGAACTTGCCTGTACGACACAGACCGGTCTGAATTTCATCCACCATAAAGAGAATTCCCTTCTCCCGACAGATACGCTCAACACCTTGCGCAAATTCAGCGGTCATAGGGCGAATACCACCCTCACCCTGAATAACTTCTACAAGCACACCGGCTGTTTTGTCAGAAATAGCTTCTTCAAGAGCAGAAAGATTACCCCACTCCACTTGCGTAAACCCTTGCGGGATAGGTGCAAACCCGTCAGCAAATTTTGCCTGACCGGTAGCAGCAACCGTCGCCAGAGTTCTACCATGGAATGCACCAGTAAATGTAATAATTTCACCGGCATCACGCCCTTGAACCCGCTGTGTGTATCGTCGGCAAAGTTTAATGGCAGCTTCGTTTGCTTCAGCACCTGAGTTACAGAAAAATGCTTTGTCAAAATGACAGGTTGCAAGAAGCTTTTCTGCAAGATCAAGCTGCTCTTCCTGATAAAACAAGTTGCTCACATGCACGAGTTTTCGTGACTGCTCAGCTACCACTTCTGCCAGCTCAGGTCGGCAATGACCAACGTTGGTCACAGCAATACCGGCTAACAGATCAATGTACTCTTTACCATCAAAGTCATATAAACGGGCGCCTTCACCATGCTTAATAGCGATGGGGTATCGTCCGTAAGTGCGGCATAAAAGCTTTTCTTCACGCTGTTTCAACGCATCAAAACTAGTACTCATTCTATTATCCGCTTTTTTACCGCTCACTGCGGGTTACAAGGTTACGCTACATAGTTCCGGTATGACCGAAACCACCTTCGCCACGCTCAGTTTCTTCAAGTGAATCCACAACGGAAATCTGAGCACGGAAAAACGGCTGAAAGACAAGCTGTGCTACACGTTCACCACGCGTAATCACACGGTCTTCACCGGAAGTATTTAATAAGGAAATAAAAATTTCACCACGGTAGTCCGGATCAACAACCCCGACTCCCTGACTCACTGTTAAGCCCTTTTTGGTTCCAAGCCCGCTTCGGGAATAAATAAAACCGGCAACAGTTGTGCTTTGCGGATCTATAGCTATCCCTGCAGGAACGGCGTATCGCCCGCCTGCCGGAATCATAATTTCTTTCTCGTCAAAACAGGCACGTAAATCCAGACCGGCTGAATACGGTGTTGCATACGCAAGCCCGTCAGCGCCATTTTCAGTACCATATAATTCTGCTGCTGAATCGCGTAAAAAACGAACGTTCAGCTGTAATGTCATAGGGTTCTGCATTGAATCCTGATTACTCACAGATAACTCCAGAATGTTAGTCAAATATTTGGTCAAACAAACACATCAATATTCCAGACACGGCAGAGAGTAAAGAAACGAAAACACGTTCCCACTCTTCGTGCAATATGTACAGTCCAGATTATCATTTTTCAAAAAAATATCGGAAAGTTATCCGAAAAACACGGATAACAGTAGTATGATTAATCATCAAAAACACTGCGAAAAAAGTGACTCTGTGGCATAACAGGCTTGAATGCTCTAATTGTACGCAGGAGAAACAGCATGCAGCCGTTAAAAATATTCAATGTAATTCCAAAGCTGCCGGAGGGCCTCGAAGATCTGTGGCAGCTGGCCTATAATTTCCGATTCTCATGGTGCGGGTACACCGATAATGTTTTTAAACAAATCGATCAGCAACTCTGGTCAACAACAAGCCACAACCCACTCTTATTCCTCCACCTTGTTGATCCCAAAAGATTGGAAACAGTAGCAAAAGACCCGTTCTTCCAATCACAACTCAAGCTGACCATCGAGACTCTGAACGAATACTTTGAAGAACGACCTTCACCAGTCATAAAAGACGCATCACCAGAAAACCCTGCTGTTGCGTACTTCAGCTTTGAATTCGGCATCGCCAGCTGCATGCCTATTTACTCCGGCGGGCTGGGCATCCTTGCGGGTGACCATCTAAAATCTGCATCAGACCTGAATATCCCTCTGGTGGGCATAGGGCTTCTCTACAAGCACGGCTACTACCGCCAGTACCTCACACCGGACGGCTGGCAGCAGGAATCCTATCCGGATCTCGATTTTGATCAGATTCCGATTCTTCCGGTTGAAGATGAAAACGGCAAACATCGTCGCATCAGCATTCCACTTGGCAACCAGCAGCTTCAGGCACAAATCTGGAAGGCTCAGGTAGGACGCATTACGCTGCTTCTTATGGATACAGAAATTGCTGAAAACCCGCCTGAACTGCGCGCAATCACAGCCAGCCTCTATGGTGGAGGCAAGGAAATGCGCCTGTGGCAGGAAATCCTGCTTGGTATCGGCGGCATGAAGGTTCTTGAAGTCTGCGGATACAATCCACAAGTAATTCACATGAATGAAGGACACTCTGCGTTCGCAGGCGTAGAACGCATACGCTCGTTTATGCAAAAAGGGCTGTCATTTGAATCGGCATCAGAAATCGTAGCTTCAAGCTCCGTTTTCACCACACATACACCGGTTCCGGCCGGTAACGACAGATTCAGTCCTGCGCTCATGGAACAATATTTTTCAGAATACGCACGGGATCTCGGTCTGGCGTTCAAAGTTTTTCTCTCATTCGGACGAGAAAACCCGTTTGATGATCAGGAAGAATTCTGCATGACCGTCCTCGCATTGAAACTTTCCCGTTTTAACAACGGCGTTTCAAAACTCCATAAGCATGTCTCCCGCAGAATGTGGAAAGCCCTCTGGCCGCTCTATCCTCACGATGATATCCCGATATCCGCCCTTACCAACGGAATCCACGCACCAACATGGACAGCAGGCGACATGGGCGAAGTATTCGATCGCTATCTCGGTACAAACTGGCGTGAAGATCCGGACTGCAAAACCTTATGGAGCCGTGCCGCAAACATTTCGGACGCAGAACTCTGGCGAACCCATGAACGCCTCCGCGCACGACTTGTCGATTTCTCCCGTAAACGCCTTCGCGAACAACTTCAGGCACATGGCGCACGAAAACAAGAAATTCAAAATGCTGATGAAATCTTAAATCCTCAAGCACTAACCATTGGCTTCGCAAGACGCTTTGCCACATACAAACGCGCAAACCTTATCATGCGCGAAAAAGAAAAACTTCTACGCTTGTTCAGAGATGTGGACAGACCTATCCAATTTGTTTTCGCAGGCAAAGCACACCCTGCGGATAACGAAGGGAAAAAGTACATTAAAGAAGTAGTTTCTACATGCCGTAGCCTCGATTACCGATTCCATATGGTATTTCTGGAAGACTACGACATCGAAATCGCAAAACATATGCTTGCCGGTTGCGATGTGTGGCTTAACACACCACGCCGTCCGTACGAAGCGTGCGGTACAAGCGGGATGAAAGCAATTTTTAACGGCGTGCTGACCTTCAGTACGCTTGATGGCTGGTGGGACGAAGCATATCTGCCGGATAACAGCATAGGCTGGGCAATCGGCAAAGGTGAAGAATACACCGACCCTGATTATCAGGACTACGTTGAACTGCGCACTCTTTTCAACGTGCTCGAATTTGAAATTATTCCGGAGTTCTACGATCGCGGACGCGGCGGTCTCCCCCGCCAATGGATACGCAGAATGAAAAAAGCGTTAACAACGCTCGGGCCGGAATTCAACTCGCACCGTATGGTCATGGACTACGTGCATAAAGCATACAAGCCCGCGTATGATAACTACATCAACCTCTCCCGTTATGACTTCCAACCGGCACGGGAACTCGCAGACTGGCGTAACGATATTATGACTAAGTGGAGTGGAATTGATTTACGTAATGCTCAAATTGAAATTCTTGATGAAACTTATGTCGGACAATCCATAAAAATCAGTGTGGATGTAAAGCTGAACGGTATCGCCTGCGAAAGTCTTTCAGCGGAAGCGTACTTCGGACAAGTTCAACAAAACGGCGAATTCGCCTCCCGACACATCCGTAAACTGAAACCTGTAGGAACTCCTGACACAGAAGGCTGGCAGCACTTTGAAGGCGTTGTCACACCTTCACGTCCGGGTCGATTCGGATACACAATCCGCATTATCCCTACCAACCCGCTTCTCATTGATCCACGATCACTTGGTCTCATCCGCTGGGCAGTGCCGCAAGAAACATCTTCCTAGAGCATAGGCACTCAACTAAACCTTAATTTCATATCATTATATATAGGGCGAAGGTGCACACAGCACCTTCGCCCTTTTCAAAACAGTTGCTAAACTGAAGCCAATGGTCTATTTGACGCACATTCCCATAGGAGGCTTCTGTGTCAGAACTATCCAAGATTGCTATCATCGGCGGCGGCCTTGCAGGCTGCGAATGTGCCCGCAAGCTCTCCAGAGCAGGCGTTGCCGTTACTATATTTGAAATGAAACCGGAGCAGTACTCTCCGGCACACAGCTACGAAGGACTTGCAGAGCTTGTATGCTCAAACTCCTTCCGCTCCGACCAGCCTGATGCTGCTGTCGGTATCCTGAAACAGGAAATGCGTGAACTCGACAGCCTCGTACTTGAAGCTGCGGAAGCAACCCGCGTTCCTGCCGGTAAAGCTTTAGCTGTTAACCGTGAGTTATTCAGCGACTACATTACGAAAGCCATCAATGAGGATGAAAACATCACCCTCATTCACAAAGAAATTACATCGCTTGATGCTGAAGAACTTGCAGAATTTGACGCCATTGTTCTTGCAGCAGGTCCACTTGCCAGCAACGCACTGAGCGACTCCTTAGCAGCAACTATCGATGCAACACATCTCTACTTCTACGATGCAATTGCACCGATTATTTCAGCTGAATCCATTAACATGGATATCGCATTCTGGGGTTCCCGCTACAATCCTGAAGACAAGGACTACCTGAACTGCGCCCTGAATGAAGAAGAATACCATGCTCTTCGTGAAGCTCTGATTGCCGGAGAAAAAGCTCCTACCAAAGATTTTGAAAAAGAAATTCACTTTGAAGGGTGCATGCCGATTGAAGCGCTGGCAGAACGCGGCGAAATGACTCTGGCATTCGGTTCTTTTAAGCCGGTCGGCTTCACCGACCCGCGTACAGGAGAACGTCCTTTTGCTCTGGTTCAGCTGCGTACAGAGAACTTGAACAAATCCATGTTCAACCTCGTTGGCTGTCAGACAAAGCTCAAGTACAAAGAGCAGGATCGTATCTTCCGTATGATTCCCGGTCTCGAAAATGCTGAGTTCGTCCGTTACGGCAGTGTCCACCGCAACACGTATGTGAATGCGCCAAAAACACTGACTGAAGAACTGGCTCTCAACAGCCGCCCAAACATCTTCCTCGCAGGACAGATTACCGGTGTAGAAGGCTACGTTGAGTCTGCGGCTTGTGGTCTGTGGTTAGGCACCATGCTTGCGGCAAAAGCCAAAAAGCTTGAGCTTGCAGAACCTCCTGCGGAAACATGCCTCGGCGGTCTTCTTACGCACTTGCGTACAGAGCAGAAAAACTTCCAGCCTGCCAACGTTCAGTTCGGTCTTACTCCGGCACTGAACCGCAAAGCTCGTAAAAAGGAACGTAAAGCATTGTATGCACAACGTGCCCGTGAAAAATTCACTGCGTGGCTCGAAGAACAGAAAGAAACTCTCGAAGATTGTTGTTTATAAAAAAAAGCGTGGTTCATATGAACCACGCTTTTTTATTTTTATTTATAGAGGGCAGCCCGTAACACGGTTCGCCTCTTCAAAACCTTAAGCCAACTACTCAGCTACTGTGCCACTCTTTACAATATATGTCTGTGCAGTACGGGCAGGTACAGTAACCGAAAGCTGATTAGCAGCTCCGGAAATAACTTCACCTGTAATTCCTTCCTCTAGAAGAACGTCGCCGGAAGCGACTCGTTGCAATAAAGAAAAGGTTTCAGTCGCTTCAGTCTCACCAAAGTTAATTACATTTACCGCCGCCAGTGCTTTTAGACTGTTATCCGGAGGCAACTGGAATACCTGAATAAGTACACCCTTGTTCTTCACTTTAGGCAGTTGAACAACTCGAGCATTCTGCATTCCGAGAGCATTACGCAGTTTAATTAACCGGCGCATATTTCCGGCGAAAGATTCCGCCATCCGCACATCTGAATCTAAATCATCAAAGACAGTTTGAGCCTTCGGCAAACCAATTTCTGTAAGAATGTTAGTACCGCCACGGGATGTAATATCATACCCGCCGGCAACATTCTGCCGTAATGCATCTTCTTCTGTCACGTAATCAAGCAAACCGGCTTTAAGGGGCAATATGCCGAGCAATTCATCCGCTGAAAGCATAAAAATACCGGGTTGCATTGCCTGAGTATGCCCGAGCAAAGTAAGACCGGAAGTCACTGCTGTCCGCTGCTCATCTGTCAAATTCCGTAATTTGCGTATCCCTTGAACAGAAGCAACAAAACCAGCAGGAGTCAGGTAGAGCTTGTCTCCGGAAAAATAGACATCCCCACCGGTTGTTGCGAGTTTTCCTCGAACAGTATCCAAGTACCGTTTTCGCATTGCGGTATTGTTCTTCTGCTGAGGATTCGCCATGAATGGAAATGAAAAGTTAATATACGGTTCCGGTTGAATACGGTGAATAAAGCGTTTCTGATCTATCCCCATCTGCAACGTCGTAAACAACGTCTGCGCAAGCAATGTGGCATCACCGGTTGCATAGGCATATTCAGCAGACGTTGCCAGCGCATGGTTTACCACAAAATCAACGCCGCCTTCAGTTGCAGCCTTAAGATCCGGTAACGGCAGGTTATCTTCAAGGAATGTCCAACCACCATACCGTCGAGCTTCCTGTGCAATGTCTCGTGCAGCCTGAACAGCAGTATCACCAACACCAAAGCCGGATGTTGCGGCATTCGGGTATGCAGGTTCAAGTCCGTATAAAGGCGCTACACTCACACTGGTCATAGCCGCATGAAGCATGCCTATTTCCTGAATCAAAGAACCGGAAATAACACGACGCGCAGACTTTGAAGGATCATTCCAGTTCAATACAGGACGAGATTCCGAACCATATCCCAAATAAACAAATCGACGGCCGTTTCCATCCAGTCCCTGCACAACATCAGTTGCATACCAGTTCAAAGGAATCACAGAAAGCGTTAGCGATTCACGAACTAAAGGAGGCGGTAAAATCCGCGCACCGCGCAACGTCTTTAACGCAGCATCATCTACAGGCACTGCACGGGTTCTGGTTTCAATCTGTGGAAGATGCTTCCAATACTCCCGAGGCACCTCAACCATACAATATAATCCCTTGTATGATTCTACACCGCGTGCGCTTAAAAAGTAGTCTGCTCCTCGTCCTGTTGCAAAAGGAATAGTAGCATCCCCGACTATCATTCCATGTTTATTGGCTTTGCGTAAAAACTCATTAAACCCGCGTTCGTCACCAAATCCTTTTGAGAAAAGGTAACTCACCGTATCATCACCAAGCTGACGCTGCTCTGTAGGACTTCCCCAGATAGCGCCGCTTTCACGCATTGAGCGGATATGAATGCCACGAACTCCCAAACTCTTCATCGTTTTGAGAAATCCTTCGCTCTGCAAGGCAGAAACCACTGTTCCGGTACCGGACGGCAGCGTACGGGCTGCGTCAAAGGTTACCCAAACCGGAGCCAGATTAAGCATCATATCAACACGGGGCTTTTCATAAGGGCCAAGCCAGAATAAATTTGTGCCGGAAACAACACTGGAAAGCTTTTCAGAATTTGTCAGCATTGCCTGCTTTTCCAACCACTGGACATATCCCGGATTCGCCCTGCCCATCACCTCTGTTTCCATAGATAAATCAGAAGGTTTTTGAGAGCGGACAAGCCCCGGAGGGGTACAACCTGAGACCATGCAGAAAAGAGCAACAAGCAACAATATCTTTTTTTTCATATGGGCAAAAACTCCACACCACATACGCCGGAGCGTAAGATGCTGTTATCTAAATACCACACGCAAATAACACGTATTCAACATCTCAGTATTTGCGGTAATGACAGTCATATAAAAAATCCATTCAACTCATTCACAAAACGGCAACGCTACCCGCGAAGCCCTCTTCTCCCCGACACGCTACAAAAAAATTAACAAGTCAAAATAACAGGTAGATAAGCACTCAGAGCACTGTATTCTACGTATGCACATGTTCAGGGCTGTTGATTGAAAACAAGAAAAAACGATACCCGATATCAACCGTCGCATACATTGCTCGCAAATTAACGAACAGGCAAGTGCTTTAGATGCGAATCATGCAACAAAAAATAACAGCAAAAAACACTGTGCTGAAATAATTACTCTTCAACACAACAAATCAAAGTAATAAGAGTAAGGGAAAAGAGTGATGCTATTTTTTCCTTTACAGAATGCAAAAATATTGTTCAATCAACCAGTCTGCTTCGTGAATAGTACTATTCTTCCGCCAATCAAGTGTCCTTCCTGACACCCTGCATTCATTAGCACGAGAACTTTCAGGCTTTCAAGATGCCATGTACACATCCTGTTGTGATACATACTTTTTTCGTGCACTAAACACGAAGTGTTTTTATTAACGCAACCAAGGATAATCCATGTCTTTTTATTCTATAGATCAAACAAAATGTAAAAAATGCTTCATCTGTGCAGAAGTGTGCCCCAATAAACTTCTCCTGAAAGATAAAGAAACTGGTTTTCCCAAAATGCGTATCGGTGCTGAAGCTGCCTGCCTTCAATGCGGGCACTGTGTAGCTGCCTGTCCGGTAGACTGTGTCCAGCTCGAACCAATGCCTAACGATCATTTTCTTCAGGTTGATTCATCTCTGTCTATTTCATCAGAGCAAGCGGACCAGTTTATGCGCACCCGCCGTTCCATCCGCTCTTTTAAATCTAAGCCCGTAGAACATGACACACTTCAGGCGATTGTTGATCTTACAAACTATGCTCCATCAGCAAGCCACAAACAGCCGGTTCAGTGGGTAATGGTCGAATCTCCGGAATCAGTACGCGAGATGGCTGAAATGACCATCGAATGGATGATGGAACTGCGCAAAAACAACCGTGAGCTTGCTAAGAAATACAGCGTAGCAGGACTTATTGCCGGATGGAAAAAAGGACAGGATCTCATCCTTCGCGGCGCACCGCATCTTGCAATTTCCTACATGGATAAAAATAAAACATGGCACGACACAGACAGCGCTATTGCCCTTTCCTATCTGGAGTTGGCAGCCCATTCACGCGGAGTCGGAGCCTGCTTTGCCGGATTTTTTACCTATTGTGCCAATGATTATATGCCGCTAAGAGAAAAGTTAGGGCTGCAAGAAAACCACGTTTGCTGTGGCGGCCATATGCTCGGTTACCCTAAATTCACCTATCCACGGATACCAATGCGCAAAAAGTTACCCGTCAACTGGTTGTAACCGTCATAGAAGCCAACTGTATGCCCGTAAGAACAACGTAACGACTGTTACAAAGTCATTTTTATTAGATTGCCCCCCTTGCACAGCGCAGAACAAAAAAATTCTGCGCCAACAAGCATAAGCGTACGAACAATTCTGAACGTTTTGAAACACGCAACAATGCGCAAGGTTGTCATCAACTGATACAGAATGCGTTACAACCGGAGTAGATACAATGGCAGTTATAAACGGCACAAATCATTTTCTCAAAGATAAAGCGGAAGTTGAGGATGCAGACGCAACCATGACCTTCGGCAAAAAAACAGAGCTGGATACCTTTTCCCCTGAGGACGGTATCATTTTCCTGATCGGTTTTACCGGAAGCAAACGGCATACACTCGCTGAACTGCTTTCAGACAAACTCAGCATGAGCGTGCAGGCACCGGACGAAATTCCATCTTTGGATGCATTGCAGACTCTCTGCCAGCAGAAAGGATCAATCATTGTTGTTCCACAATCTGCAATCCGTAATGAAGACGTACGCAACGCCCTGCGCAACCATGGGAAGGTATTCTACCTCATGACGGAACTTCTGCACCTTGCCCATAATCTGGGTCTTGATGCTGAACAGGGACGCGAAACACTGGGCGCAGATTTTTCTGAGCTTGAGCCACACATGCTCGCTTCGCTCCATTTCATTCTCCATGGCTGGAAAGAGCCTGAAGATCTCATTGAAAACGTGCTGGAACCGCTCGGACTCCTCTAGCCTTTTCTTCTTTCAATAAAAAAAGCGGGTGGATCAAATGATCCACCCGCTTCATATTTTCTTTACATTGCGCCCCGCCAAATCTCCAGCAACCAACGCCCGATACCGACCGAGAACAGCAGCAGCCCTTCATTTCGCCCTACTTTGCCGCGCATTCGAATAATCAGCCACAGCAGCGCCACAACGCCGACAGCAAGACTCATATTCAAAAGCTCACCCGGTCTTACTGCCAGAGGTTTAATCAAGGCTGTAATTCCGAGTACACCGGCAAAGTTGAAAAAGTCACTGCCGACAAGGTTCCCCAGAATCATATCATTTTTGCCCTTCATAGAAGCAGCAAGACACGTCACAAGTTCAGGAAGCGAAGTTCCTGCTGCAACAATAGTCACACCAATAAACCACTCGCTCAAACCGAAAACTCGTGCAACGCCTGATGCTCCATCCACAACAAACTGACTGCCGAAACTTACAGCAAGAAGCCCAAGCGGAAGAAGTAGATAATCTTTAAGGGTAGCAGCTTCGCCTTCACCGGGAGCATCACACAACGCGGTTCCTTCACCGGAAGCCGGCTTTTTACAGCGGAAATACATCCAGACCAGATAGCCCACAAAGACGGTGGTTAAGATAACGCCGCTCCAACGCTCAAGATACCCCTGAGAAACAGCAAGGCGTGTAAAAAGCTCAACACCGAAGAGAATTGGAATATCACGAAGAATAAGCGCCTTGCTACCGGAAACACTTTTAATCATCGCAACAGCGCCAAGAATAATCCCTAGATTAAAAATATTTGAACCAACTATGTTCGCGAACGAAATGGATGGAATCCCTTTCAATGCGGCAGTTAATGTTACCAGAAACTCCGGCAGACTGGTTCCCATTGCAACAATCGTCAACCCGATTACAAGTTCAGAAATGCCGAAACGTCGAGCGATAGCTGAAGCAGCATCCACAACCCAGTCAGCTCCTTTCCAAAGAAGAAGCCCGCCAGCAAAAAGGTACGCAATATATAAAAGCATGTAGTTACCTGATAAAAAAGTTAGTAAGCCCAGTTGGAAAAACACGTTGCAAAACAAAGAGGTGGTGTAAGATGAGTTCCCTCAGTTGTCTAGCATTTGGGTATAATTCTATCCTTTCGAGAGTTGAAGAATACTCCATGCAAGCGTATTCTACCCTACACACGTTAACTCTACTCAAAAGGATATACCATGTCTGTGATAGCAGAACTTTCAATTTTCCCGATGGATAAAGGCGTCAGCATGAGCCCCTATGTCGCCCGTGTTGTAACAGTCATTAAAGCAAGCGGCCTGGCCTACGATTTCGGACCGATGGGAACGACAATAGAGGGAGAATGGGACGACGTTATGCAGACAGTCTCCGCCTGCTACAAAGAGCTGGAACAGGACTGTGACAGAATCTACCTCACACTGAAAGTAGATGCCCGCAAAGGGCGAACAGGCGGATTGAAAGGTAAAACGGAATCCGTGGCAGCAAAAATGGCGTAGCCGCTTTTCCCGTCGTGAATATAAAAGCCGAGTATCAGAATTGTCTGACACTCGGCTTTGTTTTCGTCATGGAAGAGAACACGTCTCTGACGCCTAACAAGAACAACGGCTGTAGATTACTGTCCCTCTTCGGAACATGCACCGTGTTCTTTTTCGATCATCTGAATACTCATCCACTTGCCGCCGCGGAATCGACTGAAGGCTGCAATTGCAAGAGTACATACGTACACAATAAGCATGCCCCACAGCACATGTAAGCCTGCATCAAAGACAAAGCGTCCGATGAATACCGGCACACCAAGACACAGGGTTGCGCAGATGGCAATTGCCCACATTACATACATCGTATCACCGGCTCCTTTCAAGGAACCGAAGAAGATCAGAGCAATCGCATCCTGAATGCAGAAGAGAGCAACATACGCCAACAGAATCTGACATGTTGCCTGAATCTGTGTGAAATCCGCAGCAGAAAGATCTGCCGGCTTAAAAAGCGAAGTCAATTCATACGGGAATAACACAAAGATCGCGCCGAATGTTCCCATCCAGACCAACGCCACATGCAATACGCTGTGCGCAGCTACAGTAGCCTGACCAACGTTGTTTTTCCCCATAGCCTGACCAACCAGAATAGAAGCTGCAATATTCAGCCCCACAACCGGAAGAAAAGCCAAGGAGTTGATAGACAATACAATGTTTGAAGCCGCAAGCTCTGTTTCACCCAGTCGGCCGATAACCATAATAAATACGGTAAAGGCAAAAACATCAAAGAAGTTGTTCACACCGCTTGGAACACCGTAGCGCATCATGCGAACAAACAAGTCCTTGTTGAAACGCCATGAACGGATAACATGATATGTTTCATCATTCTTCTTGGTAAACACCAGCCATGCATACATAACAATCTGCATAGCCCATGAAGAAACTGTTGCAATCCCTGCACCTGCAATACCCATCTCAGGAAAAATCCACACACCGTTAATAAGCATGTAATCGAGAGGAATATTGATAATCACGGCGATAATGTTAACCACCATGTTAGGACGCGTCTGCCCTAAGCCGGTAAAGAAACAACCGATAGCATTGGCTACCAGCGCACATCCTGAACCGACAGTAAGGATAGAGAAGTAAATCACTTCTTCACGCTGTACTTCCGGCGCATGGCCTACAAAGGCAAAAAACGGTTCAGCAAATAATGCCAGCGAGGCAAGCAACACCCACGCAACGCAGCAAAAATAAATTGCCTGCCAAACAACGGAGCCGATCTTTTTGCACTTACATGCCCCGTAATATTGAGCAATAAATACAGAGCTATAGGCAGAAATACCCAAGGCAAACAACAAGAACACCAGATTGACCATCGCAGCAGGCAAAGCAGCAGCAATAGATATCAGTGAATAATTACTAAGAAAAATACGGTCGGTAAATTCCATTGCAGTTGTGGAGCCTAAGCTTACAACAAGCGGCAATCCGACATTAAGAACATCACGATACCCGAACGGTTCTTTCCAGCGTCTTTTCAAACGAGATAACATTTACAAACTCCTGAGGTAATCCCCTGAATATAGAGGCAATCCAACAAAGCCACATATAAACAGGACGTAATAACTATATGTTGCGAAACGAATACTCATACCCGAAACAAAGCACAAGACAGAATTTTATGCCTCGTCGCTTTGTACAAATCAGGGCACAGCATTCCTTACATCAAATTTGATTCAACTAGTTGAATCAATAAAAATTGAACTAACAAAATCAATTTTTATTGAAATAAGAAGACACGTTCTACGCAAGCAATTTTTATTTTACAAGAAAAAGATGCATTCAAAAGTTTATCCTTTCAACACGGCATGTTATCCGTGTATGAAAAGTAAACGTGTGTTCATTTTTTCTTGGATGCATTTTAACCCTAGTATTTTCTTGAGTTTCTCATCCAATCAAGCTTATTTTATGCTAACTTTGAATGCACAACCTAGTTTTTTTGAAGCTACTCAACCATACAGGATATACCATGAGCGACGTTTCTGATCCTACAAAGTCACAAGAAAACCCGAAACGCACCGAAGACAATACCTCGGAAGCCCCGCCTGAAAAGGCTGCGGAGTCTTCTGTTCCCACTCAGACCAGTGAAGAGGAAACGCCTCTCGATGAAACTCCTTCAGAAGAAATTATACCTGCTGAAGAAGAGTCCGCTGAACAAAAACAAGACAGCGAAATCGCTTGGTCTGAATATACTGAATCGCCAGAGCTTCCTGCTACCGAAGAGCACTCTTCTATAGAGAGCGAAGAGCCAGCATCAATTACTTCTGAGGAAGAACCTCCTCAAGAAGAATCAGAGACGATAGTCCCTTCCGAGGTTGACTATACAGAGTCAACTGAAAGCACAGATGCGTCTCCGGTTGATTCTGCTAAAGAGCAGGACACTGACGAACCTATTTCCGACACCATTTCCGATGATGACACAAACGACACAGATGATGAATTGATAGTTGCTGCCGCAGCATCAAAAGTCAGCAGTCGCTTTGGCGGAACACGCACAGAGAAAATTTACCCAGATCCTGAACCGGCTGATTCAGAGACTCTTGAAAAAGAAAAACCGCACCACGGTACGGTTTCAGCTGAAGTGCCTCCAAAAGAAAAGAAACAAAAGAAAGAGAAAAAGCCGAAGGAACCACTTCCGGATGTCGCTCCGGAAAGCAAAACTCTTACGCTTCTTTCCCTACTCCCATGTGTCACATTGCTTGCTTTTGCGGCATTACAAGGCGGTATCGCCCTTTTCTTCCGTGACCTCTGGCCACTTCAGGAAACTCAGACTGCCGCTGTAGTAAAAGATACGCTTGCAGCTTCCAACTGGCTGACTCCTATGCTGGACGGAAAACCGTACAGCGGTGCAATGCCACTATACTTCTGGTTCACAAGCGCTGTGGCACTGATTCCTGACGTAGCCCTCACCTTTGCAGTTAAAGCCGCTACCGTTATCAGCAGCATGCTTTTTGTTCTTTCCACCTACCTGTTCTCGCGGGCAGCCGGAATCAGTAAAAAAACAAGCCTGACCTCTGGTCTGCTTGTCATGGCTGCATTCCTTCCTGCTGTAACTATGCAAATCAACGGATTGGAAACACTCTTTGCAGCACTGGTAACATTTGCGCATGCAGCCTTCGTCATGGGCTGGAAGCGTCAACGCTCTTTCTTCTGGCTTCTTATAGGCTTTATCTGTGCTGCTGCGGCAACACTTACCGGAGGCTTCCCGGGACTCTTCCTGCCGCTGTTCAGCATTATTTTTGTTTCCTGCTGGAGAAAACGCCCGACACGTTTCGGCGAATGGGATGTAGCCGGCGGGTTCGGAATCTACCTTTCAATCGTACTCAGCTGGTTTGCATATGTATATTTTGCAGTGCAGCCGGAATATCTCTTAAACCTTGTACCAAACATCCTTGCAGCACCATTTGAAGGCGCATTAAACCACCTCCCATACTGGTGGCATATGCTTGCAATGCTGCCATTCCTTTTACTGCCATGGCTTATTGTTATTCTCCTTCTCCCATGGACAAAACTTTTCAGCATCTCACTGTACAAAAACATTCTGGCCACAAGAAATCCTGAATTCATCGGCATTGCCTACCTATGGCTCTCAGCCGTTTTAACCTGTGCACTCTACTGTGTGCTGGACTACATGACACCAGTCTGGCTTCTCGTACTGCTCCCGCAGCTGGCAATTCTTGCAGCACGGGCTATCAGCAACTTCTCACCATTACGCAGCAAAATATTCTACAGACTCCTTGCTGTTCTCTTCCTTGGTGCAGGAGCAGGTCTCATTGGTCTTGTAAACTTTACCGATGTTGTTCCATTCGCCATTGACGGCTGGATGTACATGTCTGCCATCCTGTTAGCCGCTGCCGGTATTTTCTGGATCAAATTCCCGCTCAACAGCCGACTCGGCATTGTCGGTATCACAGTCGTTATGACACTGTTGTTGCAGCCGCTTTTCATTATGTCTGCGCCTGCAATTAACAGCTTCATCTCAACAAAAGATATCTCCGTGACTATGGAAGAATACGCAGCTAAAGATTTTGTACCGGTCGTGTACAACACTGACCCTGCCCCATTCGCATACTATGTCGAAAAACCTATCACTCACGCATTTGATCTCCACTCGCTCACAACACTTTTGAACGCAAACAAGAATGTTGTACTCATTATGACTGCCGCAGAGTGGGAAAACTGGCTCACAAAACCGGAATCTCTGGAATTAGTAGGCCGGCAGGGTGCAGCAATTCCTCATCTGGGAAAAGGATTTGTGCTTGCAATACAGGAAAAACGATCCACCAGATACATGCCTCAAGACTCTACAGAACCTCAGCCGGAAAATATGACACCTCCGGCAACTGATGAACAGCCGACTGTAAATGAGCCGGAAACAACTCCTCCAGTTCAAAACGAACCAACGTTAGATGCACCGCAAACTGACAATGAAGAAGATCCGGCACCGCTTCGTGAACCACTGAATGACAACAGCACAACAGCAACTTCACCCGACGCAGCACAGCCGAAAGCCGCTATGGTCAGCCCTGTAACAACAGATCTCACCATTCCAGCTAACTAACTGATACTTACCAGACAAAAAAAAAACGCTCTTCACATCTGTGAAGAGCGTTTTCGTTTGTTCAGGTCTACTTCTTGTCGTCATCAACCGGCTCACAATCGATCACTATTGCCTGCCGAGGAGTCTGATTTTTTTCATCGTTTTTTATTTCAGTAAAAACGGTCTGTTCATCTTTCTGCTGACCACCAGAGGAGTGCCATGTGTAATAGGTAAATCCAGCATGGTTCTGACCTGCGCTACGAACAGCAGCTGCATTAAACTGCTTACGCATCCATCGTGCCAGCGGCTTTCTTGTAAATGGAAGCAACATAGCAAGACCGGCAAAGTCAGTCACAAATCCCGGTGTAAGAAGCAGCAAGCCGGCAACAAGGATGAGTAACGCTTCCACCATTTCATCAGCAGGCACCTGTCCCTCATTCAGAGACTGGCGAACCTTCTGCATGGTATTAAAGCCTTCCATGCGGGCAAGCCACGCACCGGCAATACCGGTAAGAATCACAATTCCGATTGTAGGCAACCCGCCAATGACAGAGCCTACAGAAACCAGCGTATATAATTCAATAATCGGAATAAGTGTAAACAGTAAAAATAATCTTCCAAACATATTGTTGTGCCCTTCAAGTTCTAAGCAATCTATCCGTACCATGAACAACTAGTCATTCTGTAAGAGATGACAAGGTTTTTTATGGCTACGCCCCCACCTAAACAGAACGGTCTACTCTAATATACAGGAATTATGCAACAAGTCACCACCACTTGCTGCCCTGTACACATACTAATACCTGCGCTCAAAAAACAAAGCAGGCATATGTAAAAAGTAGCATACTGCAAAATTATAGTAATTTGATAGAATCTATGAAAACAGATTTCACTATCTGCACTGATTAGTAAAGAGGCTAATGCGAAAAACAGAGCAGATTATATAAGGAGGGAATGCTTGAAATATTTTTTTGATAAAAAAAAATCTCATCATTGCTGATGAGATTTTTTCTTTTCTTGTCCAATCTGGATCGCCGAAAAAGCTTAAGCACTCTTAGTTGCTACAGGCTTCACAACAGCGCCAGAGCGCAGACAACGGGTGCAAACGTTGATAGATTTTACCTGACCAGTAGGGAACTGATGACGTACACGCTGGAGGTTAGGCAGAAAACGACGTTTGGTTTTGATGTGTGAGTGAGAAACATTGTTACCGACCTGTGGGCCTTTACCGCAAATAGCACATTCTTTAGCCATGGCGATTCTCCGTATATTAAAGAAAAAAATTTATTGCTTTTATTGTCACGCGGGCAGAACTTCTCTAAAAGTTTTACTGCAACTGCGCAAGCAAAGAGATGGGTGTATTATACCCTCGATACAAAAAAGGCAACCCTTTTCTTGACAAACAAACACTGTCGCATGTAGAAATCCCCTTCCGCAAGAGGACATCAATATGAAACAACTTTGGCTAGCAATCAAGGATCTGCCTCCTGAAGGCAAGGAAATAATCATCAACGACCAGTCCATATGGCAAGGTCCCATTGATGAGTTCGCTCTTCCCTACACTATTAAGGAAGAGTTTGCAGCCCGTTTATTCCTCATCCCTCAAGAGCAGGGATGTATTTTGCACGGCAGCCTGACAGGTACTGTTAATCTGCCATGCAACCGTTGTACTCAAGACGCAACCATTACCATCAATCAAAATTTTGATGAAGTATTCATGCTTGACGAAGAGCTAAGTTCGGACGATACCGAACCTAATGTTCGCATCGCAAACGAAAGTACTGGAATCGAAATTGAGATTGCAAGTGTACTTTGGGAAGAATTTGTCATCGCCCTTCCGGTCAAACCCTTATGCAAGGAAGACTGTAAGGGTCTTTGCGCTGAGTGCGGCAAAGACTTAAACACTGGAAAATGCGAGTGTGAAGATTCAACACTCGATCCTCGCTTTGCGGTTCTTCGGAACCTTAAAGTGAATAAATAACGATTACGTCTTTCGGAATTCGTTCGAAAGCAGATTAAAGAGAGGTCTGTCATGGCTGTAGCACAGAAAAGAAAATCTAAGTCCCGTAAGGGCATGCGTCGCTCCCACCACCGTGTGGCTGTACCTTCCGTAGTATACTGCGAATGCGGCGAAGCAGCGCTTCCACACCGCGTTTGTGCAGCTTGTGGCACTTACAACGGTCGTCAGATCAGTAAGGACGATGCATAGCATTCCCGTTATAGCCGTGGACGCAATGGGCGGTGACATTGGCCCGTCCGTTAACGTCCCAGGTGCTATCAAGGCTGCTCGCACCTTCGGTATCAAAGTCATCCTTGTCGGTAACGAGAAGCTGATTAATGCCGAACTCGATAGGCTACCCCTTAACGGGGTGGCCTATGAAGTAGTGCACACCGACGAGGTGGCAGGGATGGACGAGAAGCCTTCCGATATTCTTCGTCGCAAAAAAAATGCATCTATCCAAGTTGCATGCCGCCTTGTAAAAGAAGGCAAAGCTGACGGCATCGTCAGCGCCGGTAACTCCGGTGCCACAGTTGCGTGCGGCATGTTTATTATTGGACGCATTGCCGGCGTAGAACGCCCTGCCCTAGCGAGCGTAATGCCTACAGAGAAGAACCCTATCGTTCTTCTTGATGTAGGAGCCAACGTAGATTGTAAGCCTCAGCACCTGTTCCAGTTCGGCCTTATGGCCAACGCCTTTGCCCGTGACCTTCTGGAGTATGAATCTCCACGAATCGGCCTTCTTTCCATCGGTGAAGAAGAAGGGAAAGGCAACGTTCAGGTAAAAGAAGCCTACGACCTGTTCAAACTGACAAACGACATTAACTTCCTGGGGAACGTTGAGGGACGTGACCTCTTTACAGGTGAAGTTGACGTTGTTGTCTGCGACGGTTTTGTAGGCAACGTGGCCTTGAAGCTCAGTGAAGGTCTCAGCACCTCAATGAGCCGGCTGTTAAAACGACAGTTGATGTCAAGTACAATTGCTAAGATAGGAACATTACTGGCGAAAAAAGCGTTTAAAAAGTTTGCAAAAATTGTGGACTACGCCGAATATGGCGGCGCACCAGTTTTGGGACTTAAGGGGATCGCGATTGTATGTCACGGCGCATCGAATGATAAAGCTATCTTCAATGCCGTAAAAATGGCATCTACTTTCGTACGCAAAAAAACAAATGAACGCCTAGTTGAAGCAATCAGCGCCAATGAAGAGCTGACAAGCTTCGGCAGAGCTATTAAGAACTAAAGCTGAGGCGGTGCAGTACTACTGTGCCGCTTTGTAGCTTTCCGGAAACTGCAATGAAAAAGCAATGTTACATCCGGGGCTTCGGAGCATTTGTTCCTGAAAAGGTTCTAACCAACTTCGACCTCGAAAAGATGGTCGACACAAGCGACGAATGGATCAAAACTCGCACAGGTATTGAGCAGCGCCACATTGTGGCAGAAGGTCAGTCAACTTCCGACCTCACCTCTCAGGCAGCTGAAGTTGCCCTTGCTGATGCGAAGATGAACCGGGAAGAGTTATCTCATATTCTTGTGGCGACCTGTACTCCAGATGCCTACTGCCCAAACACAGCATGCATCACTGAAGACAAAATCGGCTTAAAAGGCCGCATGGCTCTCGATTTGAGCGCAGCATGCTCCGGCTTTGTATACGGGCTGAAACTGGCTAGCTCTCTTGTCCAGACAGAAGAAGATGCAAACATCCTTCTGTGCGGCGGTGAGACTATGTCATCCCGTACTAACTGGGAAGACCGCAACACATGCGTTCTTTTCGGTGACGGTGCCGGCGCAGTCATTATCTCAGCCACACCTACAGAAAATTCTACTGCTGTTGTAGACGTCGAACTTTCCTCTGATGGTTCTCTGCGAGACCTGCTGACAATCCGCGGTGGCGGATCTTCTCTGCCGTACAAAGTCGGTCAGACAGTTCCAGATGAACACTTCATTATGATGCAGGGACGCGAAGTCTTCAAACACGCTGTCCGCAGCATGGTAGGCGTGTGTAAAGACCTTATGGAACGCAACGGTCTCACTCCTGATGATATTGACATGCTCATTCCTCATCAGGCTAATATGCGCATCATCGAAGCTGTCGGTAAAAAACTTACCATTGCGACTGAACGAGTGTTCGTAAACGTAGATAAAGTAGGGAACACCTCTGCTGCTTCTATTCCTATTGCACTTGGACAGGCAAAAGCTGACGGTTTACTCGAACCGGGTAAAAACATTCTGCTGACAACATTCGGCGGCGGTTTCACCTGGGGCGCAGCACTTCTGAGAACATAGAGACTGGAAACTAATGCCCTTCTCTTTCTAAAAGCTAAACATTATTACATGTTACACAGCCAGTTTTGGGAATTGAAGTTATACTCTCTTTAAGGTATAAGGCATTGCTTTTAACACCCTAACCAGAAGCGAATTATTATGGACTTACTTTCAACTGCACTGGTTACCGGCGGCTCTCGCGGCATTGGAAAATCTATTGCTGAGCAGCTGGGTAAAGCCGGATTTCAGGTTTACCTCACATACGTTTCTAAGCCGGAAGAAGCTCAGAACGTAGCAGCAGCAATTGAAGCTGCCGGTGGTAAAGCAAAAGCGTTCAAATTAGATGTTGGCAATCCTGAAGAGATTGCAGCATTTTTTAAAGAAGAAATTAAAGACAAAGTGAAACTGGATGTTCTTGTTAACAACGCCGGTGTCACTAAAGACGGTCTTCTCCTTCGTATGAAGAATGAAGATTTCGATCGTGTCATTAACGTAAACCTGCGCGGAGCTTTTGTTGCTTGTAGAGAAGCAGCAAAAATCATGAGCAAACAGCGCTGCGGCCGTATCATCAACCTCACTTCCGTAGTGGGCCAGATGGGCAACGCTGGTCAGGCTAATTACTGCTCTGCTAAAGCCGGTATTATCGGTATGACAAAATCTATGGCAAAAGAACTCGGTGCACGTAATATCACCGTTAACGCTGTTGCCCCTGGTTTTATCCAAACCGATATGACGGACGCTCTTCCAGAGAAAGTGCGCGGTGATTACGAAAAAGCAATCCCTCTCAAACGCATGGGCAACGTAGAGGACATTGCAAATACAGTAGCTTTCCTTGCATCAGATGGTGCCGGCTACATCACAGGACAAGTTATTGCCGTTAATGGCGGCTTGTACTGCTAGCGGACTCTTTGTCCGTAATAAAACTTTACTGCTTTCCTTTGAGAAGGCAAAATAACAAAAAGAAACAATCCGTTGGAGGAATCCATGTCTGCAGAAGCAAAAGTAAAACAGATCATCATTGAGCAGCTCGGCGTATCTGAAGAAGAAGTTAAAAACGAAGCATCTTTCGTTGAAGACCTCGGCGCTGACTCCCTCGACCTCACCGAACTCATCATGGCTATGGAAGAAGAGTTCGGCGTTGAAATTGACGACGACGACGCACAGAAAATCCTGAAAGTTCAGGATGCATACGACTACATTGCTAAACAGCAGTAGTCAGCACTGTTACAGCGTTTTATATACAGGCGTCTTGTGCATTACTGCATAAGACGCCTTACCCGCTTATTTTGATGACACATAAATGAGGTAGTGTCATCGGCGCAACGTGAAGAGAAGCGGGTTGAATTGATCTCTTATACAGCGCACTTTTTCCCAGGAATGAAGCATATGACTGAAAAAAGAGTAGTAGTAACTGGCGTTGCCACCATCAACCCACTCGGGAACGATGTTGACACAAGCTGGGAGAAACTGATTGCCGGCGAATCCGGAATCGGTCCTATCACCCAGTTCGATGCAAGCGAGTTCACTTCACAGATTGCAGGCGAAGTTAAAGATTTTAATGCAGCTGACCATATTCCGGCTAAACAGGCTCGCCGCATGGACCGTTTCGTACAGTTCGGCGTAGCATGTGCAAAACAGCTCATGGAAAGCTCTGAATACGAAATTACCGATGAAAATGCGAAGCGCGTGGGCGTAATGCTGGGTGTAGGTCTTGGTGGTCTTAATACCATCGAAACCTTCCACACAAAACTCACAAGCGCCGGTCCAAACAAAATCAGCCCATTCTGGATTCCAATGCTGATTTCAAACATGGCACCGGGACAAGTATCTATTTTTACTGGCGCAAAAGGTCCAAACCTTGTATTCACCAGTGCTTGTGCATCCGGTACCCACGCAATCGGACACGCATTTGAAGATATTAAATACGGACGCTGTGATGCTGTCATCACAGGCGGTGTAGAATCCACTATCACCCCAATGGGTGTATCCGGCTTTACCGCGCTTAAAGCGCTTTGCAGCAACCGTAACGATGAGCCGCTTAAAGCTTCCCGTCCATTCGACGCAGAACGCTCCGGCTTCATCATCGGTGAAGGCGCAGGTCTGCTCCTTCTCGAATCATACGATTCTGCAAAAGCCCGCGGTGCAAAAATTTACGCGGAAGTTGTGGGCTTCGGTTCTACAGGTGATGCATTCCATATGACTGCACCACGTGAAGATTCCGAAGGAATGGCTCAGTCAATGCTCGACGCTATTGAAGAAGCGGGCATTGCACCTGATGCTGTGGACTGCATCAACGCACACGCTACCTCTACCGCTCTTAATGACAAGGCAGAGACGGGTGCGATGAAAAAAGTCTTTGGTGATCATGCGTACAAACTGCGTATCTCTGCGAACAAATCTCAGACGGGACACCTGTTAGGTGCTGCTGGCGGCATGGAGGGGGTATTCTCCTGCTTGACGCTTGATAAAGGAATTGTTCCGGGAACCGCAAACCAAGAATCACCAGACCCAGAATGCGATCTGAACTACATGGGGAATGGTTCAGAGAAGTATCAAGCTGAGTTCGTTCTCAGCAACAACTTCGGCTTTGGCGGCACAAACGCAAGTGTGCTGTTCAAGCGTTTCGACGGGTAATGTGTGGGCGTATGCAACGTGTAGTTGTGTACGCCCTTTTTCTTCCTCATTTAAATCGTAAGGGGCATCACTCATGGATGAAGTCTTTATCCAAGATCCCGAAGTAGGCCGTTCCATTTTTCAAGAGATCGATCGTCAGACCGGTGGTCTTGAATTA
>NZ_JADMLB010000053.1 GCF_015482765.1 Halodesulfovibrio sp. | reverse complement strand
GGTGGTCTTGAATTAATTGCATCTGAAAACTTTGTTTCAACAGCAGTTCGTCAGACACAGGGTTCCGTACTTACCCACAAGTACGCAGAAGGCTACCCTGGCAAACGCTACTACGGTGGCTGTGAATACGTTGACGTAACAGAAACTATTGCTATTGAGCGTGCAAAAGAGATTTTCGGTGCTGAGTATGTTAACGTGCAGCCGCACTCCGGCAGCCAGGCTAACATGGCAGCCTACTATGCCATCGCCAATGCAGGCGATACTGTGCTCGGTATGGATCTCTCCCACGGGGGACACCTTACCCACGGCAGTCCTGTCAACTTCTCCGGTAAATTCTTTGACGTTAAGGCTTACGGCGTAAACCGTGAGACCGGTCGTATTGACTACGATAACGTTCTTGAACTCGCTAAAGAGCACAAACCTGCTGTTATCATCGCAGGAGCAAGTGCTTACCCAAGAGAAATTGACTTTGCGAAGTTCCGTGCGATTGCAGATGAAGTAGGCGCAAAACTTTTTGTGGACATGGCTCACATTGCAGGTCTGGTTGCAGCCGGCTTGCATAATTCCCCGGTTCCACATGCTCATGTTACAACAACCACCACCCACAAAACCCTGCGTGGTCCACGCGGCGGTATGATCCTTTCCACAGAAGATATGGGCAAGAAATTAAACAGCCAGATCTTCCCGGGAATTCAGGGTGGTCCACTCATGCACGTTATTGCAGCGAAAGCTGTTGCTTTTGGCGAAGCATTACGTCCAGAGTACAAGGTTTATCAGAAACAGGTGCTTGCTAACGCTAAAACCCTCGGTCAGTCTCTTCTTGATGAAGGTTTTGATCTGGTTTCCGGCGGTACAGACAACCACCTCCTTCTTATCGACCTCACCAACAAAGATATCACTGGTAAAGATGCTCAGCTTGCTCTTGATAAAGCCGGCATCACCACCAACAAAAACACTGTTCCTTTTGAAACCCGCAGCCCGTTCGTTACCTCCGGTATTCGTATCGGAACACCGGCACTTACAAGCCGCGGCATGAAAGAAGCAGACATGCAGCAAGTAGCAGCATGGATGGTCGATGCACTCAAAAACATCGACAACGACACCTACCTTGCTGACATCCACAAGCAGGTAACAGCGTTCGCACGCCAGTTCCCGCTTTTTGCTTGGTAACATAAGCATGAGGCCGGAGAGATATCTCCGGCCTCTGTTAGCTGACAATTCAGCACCTTGCATTGTCACGACAAAAAAGCCAAACTCACCGTCCTAAACGGCTCGAGCTTGGCTTTTCTTTTACGCAAAACACTGCTCTGCGTTTCCACACAAAGCTATGAATATTTTTAAAATTTCAGCATGATATACTTTTATACTTTGGGTGGATTTCTAAATTATATATGGTTCCTTGACTGCGACATGTCACACACATATCGTATATGTCCTTTAAGAATTTTTTACATACTATCATAGTAGAAACACATCCCTGTTGGAGTTAAACCAATGCAGCAGAGACTTCCTTGGCCTCAATATTTCATGGACATCACTTACATGGTTGCAGAACGCTCTACCTGTACCCGTCGCAAAGTCGGCGCAATTGCAGTAAAAGACAAACGCATCCTTGCAACAGGCTACAACGGTGCTCCTGCAAACACATCCCACTGCCTTGATATAGGATGCTTACGTGCAGAACTCGGCATTCCTTCCGGTCAACGCCATGAAATGTGCCGCGGACTCCATGCAGAGCAGAATGTCATCATTCAAGCTGCTGTTCACGGAGTATCGCTTGCAGGTGCAGAAATTTACTGCACAACCATGCCATGCCTCATCTGTACAAAAATGCTTCTTAACTGCGGCATTACTGCTGTCTACTATGTTGAAGGGTACAACGATGAACTTGCCGCCGGTATGGTGGAAGAAGCCGGTGTTCCTTTTATCAAAATCGACCATGTAGTCAGAGGCGCAAATGCCGCATCCTAATGCCCATTTTATGCGTCGGGCAATCGCACTTGCTGAACAAGGACGCGGCACAGCCGCCCCGAACCCGACAGTAGGAGCGGTGCTCGTACAACATGGACAAATCGTGGCTGAAGGCTTCCATACCGCATGCGGTAAGCCCCATGCTGAAATAGAATGCCTTCGTGATGCAGCGGAAAAAGGAATTTCGCCTAAAGACTGCTCCATGTACGTAACGCTTGAGCCATGCAACCACTACGGTAAAACGCCTCCCTGCTCTAAAGCAATTTTGGATGCAGGTATCAAACGAGTGGTTATCGGATTGGAAGACCCAAACCCGAAAGCAAAAGGCGGCGCTGAGTTCTTGCGGGAAAACGGCGTGTATGTAGAAACAGGCATGCTGGAAGACGAATGCCGCGCTTTGGTTGCAGACTTCCTTACATGGATTCAAACACCGTATCCGTATACAACGCTCAAACTCGCCTCAACTCTGGATGGAAAAATTGCCACCAGAACAGGACACTCCCAGTGGATCAGCGGAGAAGAGTCCCGCAAAAAAGTCCACGAGCTTAGAAAAAAAGTTGATGCCGTAATTGTTGGCGGCGGAACCTTCTATGCAGACAACCCGCAACTGACCTGTCGGCTTGAAGGCGTTGAGCGACAACCGCTTGCTGTCATTGTCACAAGCCACCTGCCGGAAAATCCGGAAGAGTTTACGCTGTTACAGGAACGTCCGGAGCAAGTTATTTTCTGGACAAATGAAAAATCAGCCTTAACTGATGCAGCAAGTAAGCTTCAAAAAGCAGGCAGCACTGTTCACACTCTGCCGGAAGAAAACGGTAAACTGGACATTGCAGCAGGACTTGCATGGCTGCGTCAGGAAAAAAACTGCCTCTACACCCTTTGCGAAGGCGGAGGAAAATTGGCATTATCACTTCTTGAAAAGAATTTGGTAAACGAATTCCAGTTGCACATGGCACCGAAAATTGTCGGAGATCAAAGCGCGCCCGATATCTTTTCCGGTAGAAGCATTGCAACTATGGACGAAGCGCTACGCTTACGAATTATCAAAACGGAACTTAGCGGCGAGGATGTTATTGTAACATTACGCCGACAGGAAATGTAGCATGTTCACAGGAATCATTCTCGGGCAGGGTGAAATACGCTCTGTTCAGAACATGGGTAAAGAAACCCGCCTTACAATCAAGCCACGCTGCGAATTGACTGACTTTGTACTGGGTGAATCAATTGCAACAAACGGCGTGTGTCTTACCGTTGAAGACTTCGGCGCTGACTGGTTTACTGTTTACGCTTCAGCCGAGACCATGGGACTTACCAACCTTGGTAAACTCAAGTCCGGCAGCACAGTAAACTTAGAGCGTGCACTTGCCATGGGTGACCGCTTAGGCGGCCACATTGTAAGCGGACACGTTGACTGTATCGGCTCTGTAGATTCAGTCCGCCCTGCAGGGCTTTCAAAAATCTACAGAATTTCTTTCCCGCAGGAGTTTGAAGCACAGGTTATCCCTAAGGGTTCTGTGACTCTGGACGGAATCAGCCTTACAGTTAATGCTTGTGGAAACAGTTTTCTGGAAGTAAACATAATTCCTGAAACTCAGAAAATTACTACAATTGCCCAATGGAATCCGGGTTACAGTGTGAATATAGAGACTGACGTTATCGGAAAATACGTTCAGCGTATGCTTGGTGCATGGCAGCCCAACGCATCGCAGGAGAAATCTGCTCCCAGCTCTATTACTGAAGAGTTTCTCAGAAAAAATGGATTCTAATTTTCGCATTCATTAATCTGCTTCGTGGGACATGCAGTTTAAGAACATACAACGAGGTGCGACAATGCCAATGTGTACGGCCGAAGAGGCCATTGAAGAGATTAAAAAAGGTCGGATGGTAATTCTCGTAGATGACGAGGATCGCGAGAACGAAGGTGACCTTACTATTGCTGCTGAGCATGTAACACCAGAAGTTATTAACTTTATGGCAACATACGGTCGCGGACTTATTTGTCTAGCGCTCGCTCCGGAAGGAGTAGACAAGCTTGAGTTGCCTATGATGACCCAGCGCAACGGTTCCAAATTCGGCACCAACTTTACGGTTTCTATCGAAGCCCGCACTGGCGTAACAACCGGTATTTCTGCAAAAGACCGTGCAACAACAATCCTTGCAGCTATTGCAGATAACGTACAGCCGGACGATATTGTTACCCCGGGTCATATTTTCCCACTGCGCGCACAGCGTGGCGGCGTTCTGGTTCGTGCAGGTCAGACAGAAGGCTCTGTAGACCTTGCAAAACTCGCCGGTCTGAAAGGTGCAGCAGTAATCTGCGAAATCATGAAAGACGACGGTGAAATGGCACGCATGCCGGATCTCGTTGAATTTGCTGAAAAGCATGACATGAAAATCGCAACTATCCGCGATCTTATCCGCTACCGCATGCGCCCTGACGAACTTTCAGTCACCCGTGTTGCGGAAGCAGAAATGCCGACCAAATACGGTGAATTCAAAATCATCGCATACGAAAACGAGCTTGAGCCGGAAACTCATATTGCCCTTGTAAAAGGCCCAATTGATTCCAGTAAGCCAGTCCTTGTCCGCGTTCACAGCGAATGCCTCACAGGTGACGTGCTCGGCTCCATGCGTTGTGATTGCGGCGACCAGCTTGCAAACGCAATGTGTAAAGTTCAGGCAGAAGATCAGGGCATTATCCTGTACATGCGCCAAGAAGGCCGCGGTATCGGTCTTGCTAACAAAATCAAAGCATACAATCTTCAGGATCAAGGCTACGATACAGTGGAAGCAAACGAAAAGCTCGGCTTTAAAGCAGACCTTCGTGACTACGGTATCGGCGCACAGATGCTTGTGGACCTTGGCGTACGCCAGATGCGCATGATGACCAACAACCCTAAGAAAATTGTTGGTATCGAAGGGTACGGCATTGAAGTTGTAGAACGCGTTCCTATCGAAATGAACGCATGCGAATTCAATGAGGATTACCTGCGCACTAAAAAAGAAAAAATGGGACACATGCTGGAACATCTTAATGATTCCAAGTAGTAACCATACGATTAGCTGACAATACGCTCCCTAACCCTAAAAATAGTTCTTTTCAGGGCTAGGGGGCTTGTTCTATACTTACCGACCCACTTTTGCTGTTGGAGCAAAAGCAGGTTTCAAGAAGGAGATTATACCATGCTGCATATCAAAACTATCGAAGGTCAGTTCGACGCTAAAGGTCTCAAAATTGCTATCATTGCAACCCGCTTTAACGATTTCGTTGTAGATCGTCTTGTCGGCGGCGCAGTAGACTACTTGGCTCGCAACGGCGGTGACCGCGAAGACATGACTATTGTTAAACTTCCTGGCGCATTTGAAATGCCAATCGCTGCTAAAAAACTGGCAGAAAGCGGTAAGTATGACGGCATCGTAGCACTTGGCGCGGTTATTCGCGGCGCTACTCCTCACTTTGATTTTGTATGTAATGAATGTGCAAAGGGTCTTGCTCAGGTAAGTCTTGATTCCGGCATTCCTGTTGGTTTCGGTCTGCTCACTTGTGATTCCCTTGAACAAGCAATTGAACGCGCTGGCTCCAAAGGTGGCAACAAAGGCGTTGAAGCCGCTTCCGCCATGCTTGAAACATACCGTGTTCTGGAGCAATTGTAATATATGGCTAACAAACCTAAAAAAACACCACGCAAGTTGGCACGTGCACAAGCATTCCAGTTTCTGTACGGCTTAAACTTCTCTCCGGCTATGACTATTGAAGCACTGCAGGAAGCATACATGACCTCTCCTGACAATGCGGACAAGCCGGAAGCCCAGTGCCAGCCGGAAGGCTTCACTTGGGACCTCATCGAAGGCGTATGGAGTAACTACCGCGCTCTCGACGATGTGATTTCTCAATTTTCCCGCCACTGGAAAGTGGAACGTATCGGCAAAATCGAAATCACTCTGCTCCGTCTTGCAGTTTTCGAAATGCTCTACCGTGAAGACATTCCGCCAAAAGTTGCAATCAACGAAGCAATCGAACTTGCAAAGCAGTTTGGTGATGACCGTTCCCGTCCATTCGTTAACGGTCTACTAGATGCTGCAGCAAAAGCTCTCGAAGAAGGCAAACTGGAACTGAAGTACTAACAAGTAATACAAGAGAACGCCTTGGTCGGCACTTCACTTTGCTCAATACGTGAAGTTTCCGCCCTCGCAAAAAGTGGAAGAAACAAATTTTCTCACCAGTTACGCACAGGCTTCTTACTGTACCTCTTTCAGTCGCCTTCATATATAGCGTTTTTTTGTGCCCGGACTCCTTGAAAAAGGAGTCCGGGCATATCCCGTTAAAATAACATTTTTGCACAAAACAAGCCCCCTTCTCTTGCCGAAGAACAGGTTGTTTTGTATTGCAAGGCATTAAAAATAAATATGATGTTCCAGAACCTTTATACTGCATCTGCTAAGCAAAAAGTTTCTGCGTAACCATGTATATTTTATAAAGAATCAAAAAACTGCTGTAGACACCCGTTTTCTTTTTATCGCGACTTCGTAAAAAAACGGGTGAAAGCATCGTCACAAAACGCTCCGCAACGGCATCGAGAAAAGACTCTCCGTCATCAGGTACCGTTTTATGACTCTTTTCAGCAGACTTTTTTAATGAGCGAAAGATTAAAGGAACTGTCGGCAATGAAATATGATCCGCAAGCCATAGAAACAAAGTGGCAGGAAACTTGGGCTACCAACGGCGATTTCCACACTGATCACAAATCAGACAAACCTAAACACTATGTGCTGGAAATGTTCCCGTATCCTTCCGGCAACATTCACATGGGTCATGTTCGTAACTACTCCCTAGGCGATGTTGTAGCACGCTTTATGCGCATGAAAGGCAAAAACGTTATGCACCCAATGGGTTGGGACGCTTTTGGTCTTCCTGCAGAAAACGCAGCTATTAAAAACAACATCCACCCGGCAAAGTGGACTCATTCAAACATCGACAACATGCGGAACCAGCTTTCACGCCTCGGTTACTCCTTTGACTGGCGTCGTGAACTTGCTACCTGCGATAAAGAATACTACCGCTGGGAACAGCTTTTCTTCCTCAAATTTCTTGAAAAAGGTCTGCTCTACCGTAAGCGTCAGGCTCAGAACTGGTGCCCTACTTGTAACACTGTTCTTGCTAACGAACAGGTTGAAGACGGTCTTTGCTGGCGTTGTGACACTGTTGTTGAACAGCGTGACCTTGCTCAGTGGTTCCTTAGAATTACCGACTACGCAGAAGAGCTTCTTGCTGACCTTGATAAACTCAAAGGCGGCTGGCCTGATCGCGTTATCTCCATGCAGGAGAACTGGATCGGTAAATCTGTAGGTGCTGAAATTCAGTTTAAAGTTGAAGATTCTGAAGAAGTAATTCCGGTCTTCACCACCCGTCCAGATACCGTATTCGGTGTATCTTTCATGAGTCTTGCTCCTGAGCACCCAATGGTTGAAAAACTTATTGAAGGCAAAGAGCAGGCTGAAGACGTTCGTGCGTTTGTAAAACGTATTACCAACATGGATCGTATCGAACGTACTTCTGACAACCTTGAAAAAGAAGGTATCTTCACCGGTGCTTACTGCATCAACCCTGTAAACGGTGCAAAAGTTCCTGTTTACGTAGCAAACTTTGTTCTCGTTGATTACGGTACAGGCGCTGTTATGGCAGTACCTGCACACGACCAGCGTGACTTTGAATTTGCCCGCAAATACGATCTTCCACTTCAGGTTGTTATTCAGCCGGAAGGTGACGAACTCGATCCGGCAACCATGACTGAAGCAATTTCTGCTCCGGGTAAAATGGTAAATTCCGGCGAATTCTCCGGTCTATCTAACGAAGAAGGTAAAGATAAGGTTGCTGTTTGGTTGCAGGAAAACAACTGCGGCGAAAAAACCATCAACTACCGTCTCCGTGACTGGAACATCTCCCGTCAGCGCTACTGGGGTGCTCCAATCCCTGTAGTGTACTGTGACGAGTGCGGAATCGTTCCGGAAAAAGAAGAAAATCTTCCTATCGAATTGCCGCTGAACGTTCAGACTCACGCAGATGGTCGCTCTCCGCTTCCTGACACCCCTGAGTTTGTAAACTGCACATGCCCTAAGTGTGGCAAGCCTGCACGCCGCGAAACAGACACCATGGATACTTTCGTTGAATCTTCATGGTACTTCGCACGCTACACAGACGCACAGAACCACGAAGCACCGTTCACTCCTGAAGCGCTTAACTACTGGGCGCCTGTAGATCAGTACATCGGCGGTGTTGAGCACGCAATTCTCCACCTGCTTTACGCACGCTTCTTTACTAAAGCTCTGCGTGACTGCGGTTACATGAACTTTGATGAACCATTCAAGAACCTGCTCACTCAGGGCATGGTACTTATGGACGGTTCTAAAATGTCCAAATCTAAAGGCAACGTAGTTGATCCGACTGACATGATCGCACGCTACGGTGCAGATACTGTACGTTTGTTCTGCCTCTTTGCTGCACCACCGGAACGCGACTTCGAATGGTCAGAAACCGGCATTGACGGTTCTTTCCGCTTCGTAAACCGCATCTGGCGTCTCATTGAAGAACTTGAAGGCGAGCTCCTTACTGTTGAGCCTTGTTCTTCCACTGCTGACGACTGCACTTGCAAAGAAGCAAAAGGCATCCGTCTTAAAGAGCATGAAACAGTTAAGAAAGCCGGTGACGACATTGAACAGCGCTTCCAGTTCAACACTGCAATTGCAGCTGTTATGGAACTGGTTAACGAGCTGTACCTTGCTAAAGATGCACTTAAAGGCGACGAAAAAGGACGTAAGGTTCTTTCTTCTGCCATCAGCACAGTTATCAACCTCATGTCTCCATTCACTCCTCACCTGTGTGAAGAGATTTGGGAAATGCTTGGACACAAAGACCGTCTCGTTCACGCTCTGTGGCCGACCTACAGCGAAGAAGCCATGGTTAAAGATGTGCTTACCGTTGTAGTTCAGGTAAACGGTAAAGTTCGGGCACGTCTCGAAGTTCCTGCTTCTGCAAGCAAAGATGAAGTTGAAGAACTTGCTAAAAACGATGCGAACGTTCTTAAGCACGTTGAAGGAAAAACTATCCGTAAAGTGATTGTTGTTCCTGGTAAGCTTGTTAACATCGTAGCGAACTAGTCCAACGACGTTCCAAAAATACAAAGGACTGTCCAGCAATGCTGGGCAGTCCTTTTTTATTGCTTGTGTCTCTAAGCCATCGATATTTGAAGAATCCAGCTAAACTTGGTACCGCCTGTTTTAACACGCATTCAAAGGGCGCTCTTGGTAAAACACACCGCTTCGGTGATTGTTTCAAAGACAATTCTTTCAAACCTGTCATCTCAATTCTAACAAAAAAATAACTTCACTTTCTGAAAACAATGCGCGAGGAATTAGAGATAGAACGCACAACTTCATCTCCGTGCTTTGGTGCACGGACATTCTCTGGATTCACATGCATTCAAAAATAAAAATTATTCTTTATCTCCTTGGCGGAATTATTGCCATTGCTCTCGGTTCCTTATTGCTTTCCGGCATTCGGGTACTGGCGGACATTGCCGGTTACATTGACCCGACCTACGTTCCCGTAGTTTTCTGGACACTCACCATCGCAGGCTGCGGGCTGTTAGGCTACGCCGCGCTAACTCTCTTTATCTTTCCAAAACCGCTGTTGCTTCCTGAAGATCCGTCAGAAGAACAGATTCAAGAGTATCGCAAAGCATACGTAGACCGCCTTCAACGCAATCCTTTCCTCAAAAGCCAAAAAGTCTCCTGTAAAACAGAACAGGAAATAGAAAACAGTATTGCTGCGCTTGAAACAGAGGCAAACAGACTTATTGATGAATCAGCAAAACGTGTATTCATCGGGACAGCCACAGCGCAGAACGGCAGATTGGATACGCTCATTGTCTTCGCGCTCATCACGCATCTTATTTATAAAATCACAAAGCTGTATGCCCAACGTCCTCATGTGAATGATCTAATCACGCTTTATAAAAACGTTGCTGCAACAGCGTTCTTCGCTGGAGCAATGGAAGACATTGTTGTCGAAGAATACACTCAGCAAATAGTGGGACCGCTCGTTGCAACCTCTGTCATAGGGAGCATCCCGGGAGCACAGGCTGTAGCTTCTGTGGTAACCTCGTCCATCCTTGATGGCTCTATGAATTCACTCCTGACAATGCGTTGTGGAATTATCGCTCGAAACTATATGAGCATCTACACTGATAAGGATCTGATGAGCCGAAAAGAATTACGCAGATCTGCCACAAGAGAAGCCGCCGCCATGTTCATGCGTACTTCAGGTGACACCATTGCAACGGTTGCCCAGCTTCTTATTTCCGGCGCTTCAAAAACCGTCAAACGCGGTATGACTCGAGCATGGGATGCTGTGCGAAATATCGGCCCTTCCTCGAAAAACGACTGTGTAGAAGAAGATCATTCTACCGCGAGTGACAAGTCTGAGAAAAAAACAAGGCTCCACTCTGCACGCAAGGGCGTAACCCAAATGGCGTCTTCTGCAACCAAGGGCGTAGCTAAGGCGGCGTCCTCCACAACTGAAGGCGTAGCTAAAGCGGCGTCCTCCGCAACTAAAGGTGTTTCCAACACAGCGGGAAAAATAGCTTACGGTGCCGCAACTACAGGGAAAACAATATCTACAGTTTCAAAAAATGCTGCTTCAGGCGTTGCTTCCGGAGTAACAACCGTTACCACCTCTGCAACCAAGGGCGTAACCAAAGTGGCGTCTTCTGCACGCAAGGGCGTAGCTAAGGCGGCGTCCTCCACGACTGAAGGCGTAGCTAAAGCGGCGTCCTCAGCAACTAAAGGCGTTTCCAACATAGCGGAAAAAATAGCTTACGGTGCCGCAACTACAGGGAAAACAATCTCTACAGTTTCAAAAAATGCTGCTTCAGGCGTTGCTTCCGGAGTAACAACCGCTACCACGTCTGCAACCAGGGGCGTAACCAAAGTGGCGTCTTCTGCACGCAAAGGCGGAGCTAAGGCGGCGTCCTCCACAGCTGAAGGCGGAGCTAAAGCGGCGTCCTCAGCAACTAAAGGCGTTTCCAACACAGCGGAAAAAATAGCTTACGGTGCCGCAACTACAGGGAAAACGATCTCTACAGTTTCAAAAAATGCTGCTTCAGGCGTTGCTTCCGGAGTAACAACCGCTACCACGTCTGCAACCAAGGGCGTAACCCAAATGGCGTCTTCTGCAACCAAGGGCGGAGCTAAAGCAGCGTCCTCCCCAACTGAAGGTGGAGCTAACGCGGAGTCCTCCACGACCGAAGGCGTAGCTAACGCGGCGTTTTCCGCAACAGAAGGAGTGACTAAAGTCGCCTCTACGGCAGCCAAAGGAGGAGCAGCAGCCGCAGCAAATGGTATAAGTTCCGCTGCATCTTCTACAACCGCAGGAGTACATACCGTAGGAAAAAAGACAGCCTATGTTGTTTCCAAAACTGACGCTTCTGTAAAACGAGGAATCAAAAAATCTGGAAAGAAAATTTTTTCTGCAGCAAGTAAAGCTAAAAAAGTTCTGAAAAAACCTTTTTTACGCAAGAAAAAACAAGAAACAGAGGCTCAATAAGTATCTGTTGCCAACTGAAAACACAAAAAAAGAGATCTGTTGCACAGAAAAAACACTCATTTATACAGCCAATAAAGCTGTTCAACTGACATATAAAGGAATGCTCCCCAGCCTTTTTCTCTAAAAGCCGGGGAGCATTTTTATAAAAACAAAAACTTATGCTGTAGATAAAATCCGTTAACACAATACATATAATATCTTGAAATAAAACAAAAAAAATAAAATCTAGTTCAGCACCAAATAGTTCTAATTTAATGGGCTACAACGCTTGTTCTTCTTTCAACCTTCGAGTTACATACTTATCCAGCTGATTTGTAAATTCTTGTTTATCGCGTGCTCCAAGCGGCGCCGGCCCACCGGACACCATCCCTCCACTTCGCAGTTCTTCCATCAGATGACGCATCCTAAGTAGCCCTTTTATATTATCTTCTGTATATAACTGCCCCCTTGGATTCAAGGCAGTAGCTCCTTTTTCAACAACCTTATCTGCAAGCGGCACATCTGCTGTAATTACCAAATCCCCTTCACATGCAAGCTCAACGATTTTATTATCCGCAACGTCAAAACCAGCATCCACGCGAATAAAATCTATATACTGAGACATCGGAATAGATAAATGACTGTTCGCCACAAACGTTGTCTTTATCTTCCTACGTCCGGCCACAGTGAACAATACTTCTTTTATCACTTTCGGACACGCATCCGCATCTACCCATATCTGCATATATGCTCCTGTACACACAGCGTTGCGCCGGATATGCATTTTCACCACTATTAATCTATTACCTGTTATCCCTAGACGAAGCTAGACGTAATCACACTTCATCTGCTATCACGTAGCGTGTTGGTATCACTTTGCTTATACTGCAACCAACCAACATCACTTTTACCTTTAGACATCAAAAACACAGGAACCTTGGTATGACGCTTCCTCGATTTTCTTCTATATCCCGAATCATCACAATCTGTTGTCTGCTCGCCACAGTAACTCTTACTGGATGCGGATACACTCTTACAAACAATCAGCCAAGCGTTCTTGGTACTGGTTCCTCGACCGTGCGTATCAGAGAAGTTAAAAACTCAACAATTTACCCTTGGATTAACCAAGTGGTTCGTTCCAGCATGTATGATGAAATTACAAAACGTAATATCGCCATCATGACAGCGTCTGAATCTTCTGACTATAGCATGGTTATTGATATTACTAAGTTCACTATCAATAGCCGAATCAATGGCACAAAAGACGAAACTCTTGAATACACGATTGATTTGACCTTCAACACCATTGTTTATGACGATCAAAATCAGCAGATTTGGACTTCCGGCAGCACAAGTTTATCTCGCTCCTATCCAACCTCTGATGCCCGCTTTGCCGGTACTCAAATCTCAAGGCTGATTATTGAAAGAATGGTCGACAAAATGCGTGACCAATTCTAGCTGCACGACACAGACCGTAGACCAACACGATTCCATTGTATATAAAGAGGCTCGGAGTTATTACTTCGAGCCTTTTATATTGGTAACTGAGCCGTACGAATATCATTTTTATACAAACTAAAGCCTACTATTGGTGCTTGCTACCAACAGAACTTGAGGAACAGGATTGACTATGCCTAGACCCGGATTTTCCATATGTGTCTGCCCAGACATCCAGTTGACAAAAAACACTATTGAAAGCCAGTTACAGGATTTTCCTGCACCTGAAGGCTCATGGGAAAAACATGTCTATTGGAGTGATGAAGGCTTACCACCTATTTTTTGGGAAAACCTTACCCTCCAAGGCCTTTTTGCCTCTCCTAAAGTCCTCATTATCCGTAATGCACACAATCTCCCTATTGATGCATGGAGGAAGCTAAGCACTAGCCTCGGGCAATTTAATCCTCTTGCATGGGTAATCATTTGCCTTGAAGCACCTTACGACAGAGGTAAACCCAAAATCCCAGCTGCGGTAAAAAAACTTCCGTGCTGGAAACTGGCAGAAAACAAAGGCTGGATATGGCAGTCCGCAGGGCTCACAGAACGTGCAATGCGTGGATTCATTGAACAATGGGCAATACAGAATAATATCCAGATTGAACCCAAAATCGTTCATGCGTTATCTCAGGTGCTACCGCTAGATGCTTCAGCCGCTAAAAACGAACTGGATAAACTGGCATTACTCAGAGGAGAGTCCCAGTCTATAACTGAAGAGCATATTAAAGATATTTCCCATGATGCTGATATAGATATATTCGCATTCATAAATGCTCTCCAATCCGGCAATGCTCCGGAAAAAGTTTGGAAAAAAGTAATTTCCAGCCAAGAAGCAGGAGAAGCTATGATCTTTTCCTTCCTTGCCATGCTGTTGAGAGAAGCCCGTATTCTTTGGCAACTCTATGCAGGAGAAATGGTTCGGCTTCCTTCAGGCGTCACCCAACAAAAAAAACGACTGGCAACCAACCTCGGTCCAGTTCGACTCTCTAAAATTTGGGATCTTGCGCTTGAGGCTGAAATGGGAATTAAAACCGGTGAACGAAAACCAGAACAA
Organism: Halodesulfovibrio sp.; assembly: GCF_015482765.1. GTDB lineage: Bacteria > Desulfobacterota > Desulfovibrionia > Desulfovibrionales > Desulfovibrionaceae > Halodesulfovibrio. The sequence goes on along the minus strand of NZ_JADMLB010000053.1, from coordinate 47,151 downwards.
GCAATGGAAATTTTAGTTGCAGGGCTTCTCGCACTTTTCAGTCCGAAAAAATAGCTTTTTTACGCAATTCACCTGCCCGCAGACCAAATTTATTCGACCTGATGCCCTTTTTTGTTGAAATATAATCAAAATTCACCTGTTACCGCTTGCCACGGCGCAATTCCTGTTTATTATGACAGAAAAAGCTCACTATCATGGACACAGAAAGCGTCTGCGCGAAAAATTACACAAGAACGAGCAGTCGCTGGCGGATTATGAAATTCTTGAACTAGTGCTTGGTACAGTTATTTTGCGATCCGATACAAAACCGCTCGCAAAAGACCTACTTAACCGTTTTGGTACGCTGCGAGGCGTTCTGGATGCACCAGATGAAGACCTGCTTCAACTTAAAGGCTTTGGAAACTCTCTATTAAGTCATTGGAAGCTGATGCGAGAACTTTTTTCCAGATACATGGAATCTGGGATTTCACAAAAGAAAACTCTTTCAAGTCCGGCCGAAGTAGCAGAAATGGCTCGAATTCGATTAGGACGAAAAGAAAAAGAAGAATTTTGGGCTGCTTTTTTGGATAACCAAAACAGACTGCTCTCATGGGAACGAATTTCAACCGGAACAATCAACTCTACCATGATTTACCCTCGAGAACTCATGGAGCAGGCACTGCAACGTAAGGCTAGTTCTTTAGTGATTGTTCACAACCACCCTGGTGGAAACGTAACTCCGTCTTCACCGGACATTGAGGTCACACGGCACATTGTTCAGGCTGGACGCATACTAGGCATCAGGTTGCTCGATCACCTAATTATCACAGCTGACACCTACTACAGCCTGAAGGACGAAGGACATATATAACCTTCCAAATCCAAAAGGAGGCGTATCATGGCCAGACAGCGATATATTGTAACGGGGAAAGTGCAAGGGATCGGTTTCCGATATTGGACACACCACACAGCATCTTCGTTCGGACTGCATGGCTGGGTACGTAATCTTCCAGATGGAAATGTTGAACTGGTTGCGGAAGGTGACCTAACTACCCTTCGTCAATTCGAAAAAGAACTTTGGCGTGGCCCCATACGTAGCAACGTAACTGAAGTAAAACCATGTGAGACAAATTTACAAGAATCCCTTTCAGGGTTTTCAATGCTATAACTGTTTATACAGCCACAGCGATGGCGACAAAATATAACACCGTTTCTGCCCAGCTTGGAGGGCACCGATGACCGAAGATATGATGAACAGCACACCGATCATAACCGAAGAAGAAGTTCTTTCCGGCGCCTTAGAGCACGATGCCGATGGAACTCTGCCGGAATTTCCTGCAGAACTTCCAGTTCTTCCGGTTCGCGATATCGTCGTCTTTAACTACATGATTCTTCCGCTTTTTGTCGGGCGTGAAAAATCAATTCAGGCTGTTGACGCAGCTCTTAACGGCAGCCGCTACATGATGATTACAACACAAAAGGATGAGGGAACAGAAAACCCTTCTCCTGAAGACCTGCACACTACTGGTACTGTTGTAATGATTATGCGTATGCTAAAAATGCCTGACGGTCGCTTGAAAGTGCTCGTACAAGGTGTAAGCCGTGCAAAAGTTGAACGCTTTACCAGTACTGACCCGTACCTCATGGCAGAAGTTAACGGGTTGGAAGAAATAGAAATTGAAGAAGTTTCTGTTGAAACTGAAGCTATGATGCGTGCCGTACGCGAACAGAGCGAAGAAATTCTCTCTTTACGCGGTGTTGCGACATCAGAAATTATGTCTGTTCTCAACACCGTACATGACCCGGGTCGTCTTGCTGACTTGATTGCAGCGAATCTGCGTATGAAAGTTCCTGATGCTCAGTCAATCCTTGAATGCAACGACCCTCTTGAACGTCTCGACCTCGTAAACAAGCAACTCCAGAAAGAGTCTGAAGTTGCAAACGTACAGGCACGCATTCAGTCCATGGCTCGAGAAGGTATGGACAAGGCACAGCGCGACTACTACCTCCGTGAACAGCTTAAGGCTATTCGTACAGAGCTTGGTGAAGGCGAAGGCGCGGAAGAAGAAGCAGAAGAGCTTGCAGAAGCGTTAAACAAAGCAGGGCTTCCTAAAGACGTACGTAAAGAAGCAACAAAACAACTGCGTCGTCTCACAAGCATGCATCCTGAATCTTCTGAAGCAAGTGTTGTTCGCAGCTACCTTGAATGGTTGTCAGAACTTCCTTGGAAGAAACTTTCTCGTGATCGTCTTGATATCCTGAAAGCTCAGGAAATTCTTGATGAAGATCACTATGGTCTGGAAAAAGTAAAAGACCGTATTCTTGAATATCTTTCTGTACGCAAGCTCAACCCGAAATCAAAAGGACCTATCCTTTGCTTCGCGGGCCCTCCGGGGGTTGGTAAAACTTCCTTGGGACGTTCTATTGCCCGATCCCTCGGACGCAAATTCCAACGTATCTCTCTTGGCGGCATGCGTGATGAAGCTGAAATTCGCGGCCATCGCCGCACATATGTTGGTGCCATGCCGGGGCGTATCATCCAGACCATGAAACTTATGGGGACTCGAAACCCTGTCATCATGCTGGACGAAATCGACAAGCTCGGCTCAGACTTCCGTGGTGACCCATCATCTGCTTTGCTTGAAGTGCTTGATCCAGAACAGAACAGTAACTTCTCTGACCACTACCTGAACGTGCCTTTTGATCTGTCAAAAGTTATGTTTATCTGCACAGCGAACCAACTAGACACTATTCCGGGTCCATTACGTGACCGCATGGAAATAATCCAGATTCCTGGATACACCATGCAGGAAAAAACTCGTATTGCCCGCCGTTACTTGCTGCCACGTCAGGCTGAAGAAAACGGCTTAAAGAAAGATGAAGTAACCATTGCAGACAGTGTACTCTCAAAAATTATTCAGGAATACACTCGAGAAGCAGGTTTGCGTAGTCTTGAACGTGAAATTGGTTCGGTCTGCCGTAAACTCGCACGTCAAAAAGCAGAAGGAACCGCAGGACCTTACAAAGTAACGGCTAAAACCTTGCAAAAACTTCTGGGCATTCCTCGCTTTATCGATGAGGAAAAGGATACTGAAACAATCCCGGGCGTTGCACAGGGACTCGCATGGACTCCATATGGTGGTGTCATTCTTAACATCGAAGTGACTCTCATGAAAGGTAAGGGCAAACTGACTCTTACCGGTCAGCTCGGCGATGTTATGAAAGAATCTGCGCAGGCCGCATTAAGTTATGCAAGAGCAAACGCTGAAGAACTGAACATTGATGCCGACTTCCTTGATAAGCACGACATCCACATTCACGTTCCGGCAGGTGCAACACCTAAAGATGGTCCGTCTGCTGGTGTTACTCTACTTATTGCACTTATCTCTGCCCTTACAGGAAAACCTGTAAATCAGGATCTTTGCATGACCGGAGAAATCACCTTACGAGGTCGGGTTCTTCCAGTAGGCGGTATTAAAGAAAAAATTCTCGCCGGCGTTGCACGCGGTCTTCATCATGTTTGTATTCCAAAACAAAATGAAAAAGATCTGGAAGATGTTCCTGCTGATCTGCTCAAAAAAATTGATGTACACACAGCCTCACATATTAAGGACATCATTCCGCTTGCGTTTACTAACAAATAAAGCAGCGATTACATTATTGTCAGCAACACGTTGACATCCTACTGGACGCAACCGGTATCTTTTGATAGCCCCAAAACGTCCACTGATCACATAAGCAATTGAGGCGGTGAATAAAAATTCACCGCCTCAATTTTGTTAAAAGGATTTTCATAATGCAGACTGATGACACAACTCTTTCCAATCTACATCCTCTTTTCACACGCCTTTCCGGTCAAGTTGTGTGGCTGCTCATGGAAGAACATGATGCTTCTTCAGAAGATGTAAACGCATTTATGGACAATGTTATGGCATGGCGTTCTGCCCACCTGAAAATCATGCGTGAACTTCTTGAAGACAACTCCCGCTATCTGCAAATAACTGTCGATCACATCGGAGATATCCCTGTAGACCAAGAAGCCTGCAAAACATGTGAGGCGCTGAAGGGAAAAATTATCCCTGCTTCCCACCCAGAGCTTATTTCGATGCTCCCTCCATACTCACTAGGATGTCGCTGCCGTGGAAAAATAATTACAAAAAAAGAGTTACCCGAAAATCCTCAATTTCTTTCCAAGGATGAATGTCCCAAACACTCTTTCATGTGTCAAACCGGATGGTTTCTTAACTATCCTTGGGCAGAAAAAACGCCTACGGCAACATAATTACAGCACCAAAATTTAAAGTCACAAGTGAATTTTTGCCAACGACAAGTGATCTCCTCCTTACTAAGAAAAAGCTCCTTCTAAAACAAAATCCCCCATCAGGTAAGCAGCAGTAGATTGCAATACAAAAACAAATGCCACTAAAAATCTTGAGCTCGATCTTTTTGCAAATACTTTGCTAACCACACATTCATACGCTATCTTCCCGCACACAAGAGGGAACAATGAACCAGACTGCACTAGATATTCTTCGTACGACATACGGCTTTAGAGATTTTAGAGGGAAACAGGAAGACATCATTAACCACATGATTGATGGTGGTGATGCTCTTGTTATTATGCCTACGGGCAGCGGAAAATCACTCTGCTACCAACTCCCTTCTATCCTTCGCAACGGTACAGGCATAATTGTTTCACCGCTGATTGCGCTCATGCAAGATCAGGTGAACGAGCTGGTTCAAATGGGCATTCGGGCAGCCTTCCTCAACTCCAGTCAAACTCCTCAGGAACAAAGTGCTGTTGAACAACAGCTACGGAACGGTGAGCTAGACATGCTTTATGTCGCTCCAGAACGTCTAGTCACACCTGTATTTCTAGCGTTACTCGAAACTGTCACCCCCGCACTTTTTACCATTGATGAAGCTCACTGCGTTTCGCAATGGGGGCATGACTTCAGACCGGAATACACACGTCTTTCAATACTTAGAGAACGCTTTCCGCAAGTTCCTGTAATTGCCCTGACAGCAACAGCAGACAGTCCTACTCGTAAAGATATTGCTGAACAGTTGCACATTCAGCAGGCACCTGTCTTTGCTACAGGGTTTGATCGTCCCAATATAACATACACAATTCAGAATAGAGAACGCGGTAACGAGCAACTCTTCTCTTTCATACGCTCCACTTACAAAGATGAATCCGGTATTGTATACTGTCAGTCTCGAAAAAAAGTAGACGACATTGCAACTAAACTTGTAGATGCCGGATTTAATGCTCTTCCCTACCACGCAGGTATGAGTGCAATTCAACGCAACCACAATCAATCAAGATTTATGATGGAAGAAAACGTCATTATGGTTGCAACAATTGCCTTCGGCATGGGAGTCAACAAACCCAACGTACGATTTGTAGTCCACCTTGGGTTACCCAAAAGCCTGGAAGCCTACCATCAGGAGACTGGACGCGCCGGTCGAGACGGCCTTCCTGCCGACGCGCTACTGCTTTATAACTTGCAAGATATTGTGCTTGCACGACGCATGATAACACGGTCTTCAGCAAACCGGGCTATCATTGAGCAACACAAATTTAATGCCCTTCTTGGATTTGTTGAAACAACAGAATGCCGCCGCAACGTTATTCTTTCTTACTTTGGAGAACATCGAACCGAGAAATGCGGCAATTGCGACACATGCCTGTTCCCTGTTGAAACGTGGGACGGAACAATTGCAGCACAAAAAGCATTATCGTGCGTTTACAGAACAGGGCAACGCTTCGGTGCTACACATCTCGCAGATATTTTAATAGGCAACCTTACTAAACGTGTCTCTGAGCATGAGCACAACCTGATTAAAACATTTGCATGCGGAAAAGAGCTTGGAAAAGAAACGTGGAAAGGTGTGTTCAGACAACTTGTTGCTTTACAATTTCTTGGCTCAGATCCCGAAAACGGAAGTCTGCGGCTTAACGACTTAAGCTGGCAAATCCTTCGTGGCGAGAAAAGTGTTTCGCTTCGTAGAGAATCGCTCTCAGCGACCGCTGTAAAACATGTCAGCAAAAAAGAATCTGATGCAGCCATGCAGGCAGCCTTACATTTGCCAGATGCAAACCTGTTGCTGGATCTCTTAAAAATGGAACGCACACGAATTTCACGCGAACAAAACATTCCGCCATACTCTGTACTTCCAGACAAAACATTACTTGAGCTCGTTGCTTATCGCCCAACAGAACGTGATGACCTTTGTAACATCCACGGGATTGGGCAGACAAAACTCGCCATGTACGGGGATCTCGTACTCTCTATTCTTCAGAACTTCGAAGTTGAGCATGGCAGACCAGAGGAACTTCCACCTCTTCCGCAGCGGGCGGCAGCTAAACAGAAAAAGAAAGACGCCGGAAAGACCATTACTGGCACTGTTCAAAAATCAATAGATCTCTTCAAAACACATGGCGATGTACAAAGTGTAGCATCTGAACGCAGTTTGGTAACTGGAACAATATATGGTCATTTAGCGACGGCTGTAGAATTGGGTGAAATCGAACTCGCGGCCGTAACGGCTCAACTTACTGCAGAAGAAATCGAAGCAGTACGCGCTGAAGTAGCCGCTGCAATTGGTACAGGAACAGGCATAAAAGGCGCGCATACAGCGCTACACGGAAAATATGACTATGGACTGCTTAGGTGCATTGCCGTTGATTTAAAAAATGGAAGCTCAGATGATTGGTAATAAAAAAGCCGTCATGTTTAAAAACATGACGGCTTTTTTTGTTTACTTCAGCCACTCAGATTAACCGCCGCCAACAGCAGGGAACAATCCTAAGCGATCCCCTTCTGTCAACACGCTTTCCAGTGATTCATGTTTACCGTTGATAAACATAATTTTCACGTCTTCAATAGCTATTCCGAGAGACTCTATGACTTGTTGAATAGTCGTGCCTTCTTTAACATCCAGCACATTCCCTTTCGGGGTAAATTCAGAAAGTGTGGCAAAACATTTAATCTCAATCTGCATTGTGCGTCCCTTTATTTACGATTCCAACATAAACAATAAGAGAAAAAAAATAGGAATACAAGCAGTAGAAACATCATCCAGACATGCTTTCAAACTATGCTCCCTCTGCTCGCGCGGCTCTCGTCACAACATCGTCAACCGGTGCCACAACCCCCCGCAACACAACAACGCCGTTACGCCGTAATGGAGTTACGTGAAGACTAACAGCTTGCGGTTCATTCTGTGTTTCAAGAGCAGTATGAATCCGCATAGTATTCTGAGGCGTTGCCAGTGCCTCTGTCTGGTAATCTGAAGCAGAAACACCAAGAGCGAGACAGCTTATCAACAATGATTCAACACGGTCTCGTTCCTCGGGGACAAGAAAATCGATTATACTCTGCTTTTCTGGAGAAGCGATGCTCCCCAATAGCTTGCCTGCTCTTTTATTTGTAAATAATATTCGCCCATTATCGCCTATATCTAAAACTCCAACAGGAAGAGAGTCAGAAAAAGCTACAACTTCCTCACCGCCACTTCTAAAACACTTATAAAGCTCAAAGACTTCAATGGCTGAAGCGCAGTTTTTACAGACAATAGAAAGTAACGCCATTTCCACTGCGGTCAAGTTTTTAGCACCCTCTGGAAAAACTCCAACAAACATGCCACGCACTCGTGAAGATGTTTCCAAAACATGTAACAATACTCTGCGTTGCAACTCAACAGCATGAACAACAACAGGGCGCCCCTCTCTCAAAGCAAAGGAGAACATACCGCTATCAATAAATGAATTCGTTGCTGCCTCTATCTTTTCATTCCACTCCTGCTGATCCGAGTAAGCCAGATAAAAATCTGAGGTTCCCTCGTCTACCAAGTACACGGCAGAAGCTGAAAAGGGGGTGATCATTGCTACGCGTGAGGCTGCTTCGCGCAACAGCAGCGTTGGTTCATGCAGAGAGCTGATACTCACCTGACAATCTCCAAGTGATGCGGCCAACTCAAGAGCATCTAAGGTGAATCGCGCCTGATCTTCCAGTCGCGACACTCTATCTTCCAGATACTCAACGCCGGCGGATGCTGTTTTATTCTCCATATGCCAACCGTGTAATTTCTTTAGACTTCAGGTAAATCATCCTAACAAGCTCGGTAAGATTAGCTTCTGAAATATGTAACATGCGCCAGGCGGCAACATCCACAGTAGGAGGAGGAACGTCGTATACAGGATTAAAAGTAAGAGCCTTTGCAATACACTCTGCTACATGCATTACTGCACTTTCCTTTGTTGCAGAAGTATTGAATTCAGTATGATGCTCTTCTACAGTTTTTTCCATAGATGTAGGAAAACCTAAAATCTTTAATATATAGGCTCCAACATCAGCATGATTCTTTCCCATATACTTTTCTTCTACTGCGCAAAGATCGTGACCATCATTGATCACTTTTTGACGTACTTTTTCATATATGGCTGACTGTGTCCGGCTATAAAATAAATATCCTATATCCCGAAGTGCTCCACTTGAAAAAAAACATTCTCTTCCATACACACCCACTGCAGATGCTATGTAGCGTGCAGCAATTCCAGTAGTCATTGCTGCTCTTCCATAATGCATTATTACATTCGAATTAAAGTTCTCTTGAACATGATGAATATAAACTAGCATAATTGCCAAATACAATACAGTCCTGTTTCCTAAAAAAGCAGTGCAAGCATTGACAGTTTTTACTCTACAATTTGAAACGTGAACAAGCGATTCACATATCAATAATAACTTATTCTTTACCTTTTCATCGCTCTCTACAGCTTCTACAACAGCTTCTGTTGTTACATAGACATCATTCAACATCCTAGTAAATACAAAAAACTCTTTAGGAAAACTGCTATAATAAGACCCAAGTCCGGCTTTATCTATATTCAGAACACAGTCTTCAGATGTGAAAACCTTTAGCTCTGGAATTGAAGGTGTATAAAGATATGAAAAAAAACCTTCACACGGCTCAACACACTCTTCAGCCAACTTTTTACTCTCCTGAAACAAACAAGAAACAGGAAAGCTTGTCATAGAGCTGCCTCGATACAACAACTGCACAGAAGGAGAAGTGCTGCACGCTACAACAGCACGAGTTTCACCGCTTGATGCTGCGGCATTCTTTTTTGCTTCCCCATGCAGAGGAACATTCTGTACTCCCCAGATTTTTAACACCCGCAATGTTTGCTCAGTGATTACATGCCCAGATGAAAACAATCTTCTTCCGTTAGCAACATGCACATCACCCGATAGAACTTGTCCTACTTCAAGACTAAAAATCGTCATGGTATTTTATTTTCCCCTCATAACAACAAGCAAACAATAAAGTAATACGATTCATTTTGATAACAACTATCTATAGTTACCCACAAACGCAAATGCAATTGTGTAAATAGCTGTCTTTTCCAACGAATTATTTTATGCTACTACTCGCAAAGATTCACAACCGATTTTACTTTTTTGTAGGCAGTACATGAACTATCTTGATCTCATATTTATTGTCATTGCTGGATTTTTCTGCATCAGAGGCTTCTTTAGAGGACTCATCCTGGAAACAACTTCCATTGCAGGTGTTGTTGGCGGATTTATTTTAGCCAACAATTATTACGAGCAACTCTCAATTCACCTCGAACCGTTAATTGATCCGAAATGGGCAGGCGTTGCCTCCTATGCCCTTATCTTTATCGGTGTACTCATTGCTGTTGCCATAATCGGTGGGTTGCTTCGAAAAATTATCGGTGCAGCGGGCGCAGCACTGTTAGATTACACCCTTGGCGGCATTCTCGGCCTTGCCAAAGGTGCACTCCTTTGCTGCATCATTCTTGCCTTTGCTTTACATTTCTTCCCCAACGCACAGGTTGTACAGACCTCTGCAATCGTTCCCCATTTGAGCATTGTCACAGATATACTCCGGCAGTTTATTCCCGCTACCTTGTAACACCAGAACGCTAATACTGCCCTTGCTTAGACAAGGGCTTTTTTGTGTGTGCCTTTAATTAAGACCATACCGTAACTAATAAAACGAAGAGCGAAACAATGAACAAAAGTACTACTGAATCCCTTATTGCCCTGCGTAACGTTATTGACGAGCTCCTCGGTGAAAACGGATGTGCATGGGACAAAGAGCAAACTCCGCAAACACTATGTGATTACTTGCTTGAAGAGACCTACGAATTGGTGGACGCCATTCGCAGTGGTAAAAATGTAGATGTGCGCGAAGAAATGGGCGACGTTATGTTCCTCATTCTTTTCATCAGCAGCAAGTACGAATGCGAAGGTTTCACACTTGCAGATTCCATGCAGGAAAATGCTGCTAAAATGATTCGCCGTCACCCTCATGTCTTTGGCGAACTTGATGTACAGAATGTTGAAGAAATTTGGTCTAATTGGGAAAAAATTAAGCGTACAGAGAAAAAAGGGACCGAAGACGGCAAGCCTAAAGGCACTTTTGACAGTCTTCCTAAAGGACTTCCATCTCTGCTCAAAGCCTACCGCTTGAATTCCAAAGCTGCCCGTGTCGGCTTTACATGGGATAGCGATGCCGATGTAGAAAAACAATATCAGGCAGAATGGAAAGAATTTGCTGCTGCTCTGGAGTCAGGTGATACCGATGCCATCGAAGCTGAGTTCGGTGATGTACTGTTTACCCTTGTAGAGTTTGGTCGCCGTAAGGGCATTAAAGCCAATGCCGCTCTAGACAGAACAAATCTCAAGTTCCTTGATCGCTTTGAAAAAATGGAAGCACTTGCGCACGAAAGAGGTTTAGTGTTCGCTGACCTTTCTTTCGAAGAAAAAGACGCACTTTGGAATGAAATCAAAAAGTAGAACGACGCATTGAGTTCTAGCATTTTATGCTCACTACTATTGAAAACATTTACGCTGTTCTCAACAACTGGTTGCGAACGGGTCAAGCATTTACAGCAGACGCTAAGGACTATGCAGAAACAGTCCTTGGCGTCTGCACGCTTTCTGAACTGAAACCACTCATTGAAGATGGCGACAATCCTGACCTGGAACCCTTTTTTGAATACATCATCTTTCCAGACAAAACATTGCTCCTCTCACTGGAAAAAATTCTCACAGCCCCACTCCCCAAAAAGGGCATAGAAAAACTCGCAAACCTGCTTATTACCGAACATGCTACGATTACACTCCATGAAGCGAACCAGTCATGTTCTTTTTCTATTCCTGACTGGATGTGGGAAAGTTTTCTTACTCGACTTCACCTTGATGATGAGACAGTACCTTTTCTCATATCAACCGCCCCCTGCTTAAAAAATACACTCCCCGACACCACGCGTATCTATTTACGCACAGCAGCACTCAAGGACTCAAAAGAAATCCGCGACGCCTTGCTGTTGTTCTTTACAAACACTCTGCCTCACGATTCAGTTCATACTGACATGCTTAAAACGTGGGTTGCAGCGTTGACGTCCCTTCCACAGGACGAATCTGCCACAACAGCTGTTTTAAAAAAACAATTGGAAAAACGCCGCAGGCGGTTATACAAAGCTATTTTTGATGCTAATGAATTTGCAAGAAAACTTCAGCGGTTCAACATGGAAACACTCATGATGTCCGGCGAAGTTCCACCTGCTATAAATATTGATGAAGCACGAATGGAAATACGCATCATTGACCGCCTATCCATTGCACTCTTTCAAGAAAATGTAGGGGCTATTGAAGAGCTTGAAGACAGAGGATGGGGAGATTACTTCGACTATCGGAAGCACGCCCGCCTCCTCCCTAATCTCCCTGAATCATAAATAAACAGGCATTCACAACTATTCAGTACCAAAGTATAAACCAGCATTTTTCATTGGCAGATATGTTCTATTACGGATACAATGCCACACAATGTTTATTACTACACACAGGCATCCTGCCTAAGCGTATGAAACTATATATGGAAAAATGCTCTGATTATGACAGAAGAAACAAAGAACAACTCCACGGAATGTAAGCCCGACCATACTGGGCCGACACTCAAATTTCCGCGTAACAATCTGTTCCGCTACTTTACTATTCTCCTACTCATTTTTTCACTTTACCTTGCATACCTTATTGCTGCACCGTTTTTACATACAATAATCATCTCTATTGTTATTGCAGCATGTTGTTATCCTGCCTACAAACGCATTCTCAATTGGGTTAACGGTCGTGAAATATGGGCATCAACAATTGCAATGCTGCTTCTTGTACTTTGCATTGCAGTGCCATTAACACTTTTCATCACAAGCCTTATTCCACAAGCAGTAGACAGTGTTCATGCCGTTACTACATGGCTTCAACAATCTCAGTCTGAATCTTTTCTTTCTGAAATCCAACATAACCAGACATTACAGTGGTTCCATGAAAAACTCCCTTTTTTTGACATAAATGAAACCGCAATAAAGTCATATCTGGCAACAATTTCTAAAGCAGTGGGACAACAGCTTGTTGCTTTTGGTACCTCAGCTCTTGGTGACACATTCAACTTTGTTGCCAAATTTTTACTCATGCTGCTTATCGTCTTCTTCTTACTCAAAGATGGAAGTAAAATGATTGAAGGCCTTAAATACTTATGGCCAATGCGTGAATCACAGGAAGACGCTCTTCTCCACTCCTTGCGTTCCACATCACGCTCTGTGCTTGTGGGTGGTCTACTTGTAGCAATCATTCAGGGAGTTGTAGGCGGTATAGGACTGGCTTTTGTAGGCATCACTCCACTATTCTGGGGAACTGTGATGAGTTTTTGCTCACTTATCCCGATTGCAGGTACTGGTATTGTATGGATTCCTGCCAGTCTTTACCTGTTCTTCACTTCAGGATGGCAATCTGCATTATTTATGGTGCTCTGGGGGGCAATCCCTGTTGCAGCTATAGACAGTTTTCTACGTCCGTATTTCATGCGTGAAAGTTCCGGCGTGTCCGTATTTTTCATTTTCCTCTCCATTCTCGGCGGATTGAAAACATTCGGCATGCTCGGCATTCTTTACGGACCGCTTATTTTGAGCTTCGTGATGGTAATGCTCAAAATTTATGGTGAAGAATACCATTACGTTTTGTCGGAAAACTCCCGCCACTAACATATGATATTGAAAGGTGCCGCAATGAAAAATCTTGTTATTGATATAGAAAGCTCAGAAAAATCTCACGCTACTTGGCGCTATCTCATGCAATCGCCTTCAGAAGTTACAGCTGACATTGGCGACACTATGCTCCATTTTTTAACAAAGCGTCTTGAGTTTGATGAAAACTATATTGATTCACAGATTAAAACTATCTTCATTGACGGCAAGCCAGTGGACGATTTGACCACAGCAAAAATACCAGAAAATGCCCGTATTGCGCTCGGTGCTGTTGCACCGGGCGTAGCGGGAATGACCATGTGTCGTAACAGCCCTATTTCCAGTATGCGCAGCGGTATTACGTTTCATAATGAACAGACAGACCAGCACATCACAGAAGGAACTGTTACTCTGCTTCTGTTTAATGCCGTTATGGAAGATAAGGGATTGCAGGTTCTTCAAAAGGGCATCGCAATACCTGCATCAAAATTAGAGTCTGCGATTACGCAAACCGCAGAAGAAATTCGCTCTGCATCGTTAAATGACGAAAAAATCACATCAGAAGAGCTCTTAGAGTGGGTACGAAAAAACCCGCAGTCGCAAGTGCAACTACGGGTTAATTCAGCTTCATAAAACAATGAACTGTTACTGCGGGTCAGACTCAAAACCAGGAATGGTAAGGCTACCACTTCCCTGATCCTGTCCGTTACCCTTTGGACAGTCCGGCTGCAGGTAACAAATGTCACATGCACCCTTAAATGGGTAAAAAGTAAGAACTGCAAAACGACGGGAAAGTGCAGAGGCATTGTTGTTGTAAGGACAACCAATACCTTCCATTGCTTCAACAAGTCCGTCAGTTGGTTTTGGTGCTGGAGCACAACCAGCAGTTTCTACATCAGGAAGAATAGAATAGATACTGCTCATGATGAAAGCCTGTGCAAGGTTTGTAATCATGTATGCATCAGACGGAGAGTCATCCCATGCATCGTCTGTATCTTTTTCTGCATCTTCATCAAGCCAAACAGCAAGGTACTGAATTTTACCCACTTTGATTTTCTTTACGGTCAGGTGGTTCAGCCACTTTTCCCATAAAGTAGACATCTTATCCATCAAAGCGCCGTCGATACGAGTCTCCTGACTCAGCTGCAACAATAATTCAATATCAAAATACGGTTTAGCGTCGAGATTTTCGCTTGTATAGTCAGCCATAATCCTCTCCCGGGATGGTTGATTTCGTGAGCTGTGACTGTGCTGTATAACCGCAAATCAGTCAAGCCCCACAGTCGGGAGAAGCCTTTGCCAACTCATTTACTGCCGTGTATATTGCTAGGGATATTGCCTAGCTAATTCCTTCACAAATGCATTCAATGAAATAAAAAACACGTTCTTCAGGAGAAGTCATGCCCCGTAATTTCAAACTTCCATCTAAAATCCGCTTCGAATACGATATCCGCGAAGGAATCAAACAACAGTATACCCATGGTGTATGGGGCGGCGTGAATTCACAGGGTGAAATTGAAATGAATTTCTATACTGAATCCGACAAGCTTCCGGCTTTTTCTGAACGTGCTATAAACCCTGATGGTACATTAGGACCTGAACTTATTGTTCAGACAGATGAAAAAACACTTGTACGCGATGTTCATTCCCGCATTGTCATGAACTACCACACCGCACAGGCGTTACGTCAGTGGCTTGATGAAAAGCTTTCAGCAATTGAAACTGAAGAAACAGATCTTACCGAAGTTTTCTTCAGTGAGCCTGAAGGTGGCCTCGAACAGTAGCCAACCATGTCAAAACGTAAAAAAAGACCGGCCTATCCGTCGGTCTTTTTTCTTTCTGCATATCTCACGGAAACAACATCCTTCGCCATCACTCAAAACAACTATTTAATAATTTCAAAATATTACAACAGCAAACAACGCCGTCCAACATTCTATTCAGCTACGGTTCACGGTTAAACCTACTCCGAGGAGGGACACCTGGCAGACTGTCTTTACGAACACTTTGCCGAACTTCGCCATCTTCCCGGTACACCTCTCCCCGAGCGGCTGTATCAACAAGAATTGAAGCAGTGGTTCCCACTCGAAGTTGAACATTGGGCGGAATATGGGTCAAATAAATTCTGATTGGAATACGCTGGGCAAGGCGTATCCATTCAAAGGTTGCTTCCACCTCCGGCAACAGATTTTGCCCGAGTGTACTGTTTGATTGATAGATGCCCCACCCCAAGCTTTGTACCACACCATGAATAGGTGTCTCAGGATACCCCATGAGCGTAATGACAGCTTTATCCCCTCTTCGTATGTTACGCACCTCAGTTTCTCTAAAGTATGCATAAATCCAGTAAGAGGATGCATCAACAATTGAAAATAGCGGGGTATCCGCAACAGACATAGTTCCCGTATACATGCTGTAGTTTGTAATATAGCCGGAAACAGGTGCATAGACATCTGTGAAGGTCAAATTCAACTCGGCAGCCTCTAGTCTAGCTTTTGATTCTTTCACCTTTGCATCTGCCGCCTGCCACGCATATTCATATTGAACAAGAGCCTGACGTGCTATCGCATCAACATCCTCTGCAACCAATTTTCGCGACCTCTTCAAAACATCAAGCGCCTCAGCAGCGTTTGCCTGATCTACAAGCAACTGCCCCTTTGCCTGATTCACGGCAGCGATAAACGTGCTTTTCTCTATTGTAAAAAGAAGCTCACCCTTTTCTACGTATTGGTTATCTTTAAATCCTACAAAGGTCACAGGCCCAGTCACCCTTGAGGCAATAGTAATAATATCGGCTTGAACCTGTCCGTCCCGTGTCCACGGCTTAATCAAAAAGTCTTCATAGCGCACAAGCAAAACAACAACTGCTGTTGCTACAACTGCGCATGTGATGAACCATTGAAAAAGCCGTTTCATAGTTACCAACCCTTATGCTGGAATAACGTATTTACTAAGCAAACAAGTATACAAAACCACCAATGCAATAAACACCAAGGGAGGATAGATAAAGATTCGTGACAATCGAAAATAATTCAAAACAAAAGCAGTACCAAGAGCAAGCGTAAGCCCCAAAGCAAAGTTAGCCAGTAGCGGGGAAAAGTAGATCCCGATAATTGAAAGTTCATGTGGCATATTTTCTCCTAAAAGCGAGCTTGTGCCCACTCTTCCCAATCAATGGAAGTCGATGCCTGTAAATATTCAACGATTGCATTTGATAGTCCTCGGTTGCGCTCAAGCAGTAAGTAGAGAACTTTGTTCTCCTGCTGATTAAAAGCATGACCGGCCTGTTCTGCCTTTTCATTCGAACGCTCAATTGCTTCCTGTATCCCTTCCAGCCTGCGCTGGATGTTTGTTTGAATCTGAGCAAGATCAAAATCCGGAGAGGCAACATTACGCTCCATCTCTTTAAACACTGAAATCTTAGCAGCGCGCCAGTCATCAAAAAGTGTTGAAAGCTCTTTTGCGATAACAACGTCACGCTCTACCATATGAGTTTTGAATAAGTAAAAAAGTGCCTCTCCTAACAACTCAAATGAAAAGATTACCTCTCCCACCTGATTCCGTGAAATTTGAAGTCGTGAATCATCCATTCGTTCAGCAATACTCAACATAGTTTGCGGAAGACGAACAAAGTTCTGCAAGCAAGCCCGAATACGTATTCTCTCAAACAATGAGGTTTTACCGCTAACAGCCCTCGGCATAATCTGGAGCAAAAAAATGGCACTGTTAAAAAAACGTCTTCTCGTCTGCAAAAAATGCCTTTCAGGAATTGGATATGAAGTAATATACAAACCGACGCTGGCAAGAATTCCCGCTAACCCCATCGACATTCCACTGTTTAGCACCGTGGTAAAATCATAAATTTGGACGTTTGAAAATTTAGGCAATGAAAGCCACGCAAGCATAATGGCCAACTTAAACAAAACTTGATCAGGCTTTATCAACACAAAGTAGGTTGTAAACGTGACACAAAAAATAAGAATCCCAAGCCCGAAATACGTTGTCAGATGCTGAAGTGTAAGCACATAAATAACGATGGCAATGAGCGCTGCAGACACATAGAATGTACCGTCCCGCAACGGCTCATGCGTTTTTACAAAGACAGAAATTAGGGAAAACGCCCCGCCAAGCTGAATAAATTGTGCGTTATCTAATCCAGGAGGATACAAAAAGAACCACAAAATTGCCGCCATTGAAAAAATGACAACACTTTGGAAAGCTCTCACAAGATAGTCAAAATCCAGTGGCAGCTCCCATACTGTTTTATGTATAAACGGCTTTGGCGGCTCCAGTGAATCATCGTGAAAAAAACAATGATAACGCAGTATCGCATGCACAAGCTTTCCCATTTCATTGAATGCTTCTTGAACGACTATGACCTGAGCCTGCAAGTAGTAGGGTAAACGCCCCAGAGCTTCTTTATCATGATCAAGTTGAATTGGGTCCGGCATATTTTTTACATGCTCCGCATGAAAACCATATTTCAATCCACTCAAACGGGCTTCCATTTGCCTAACTTTCACATCAAGTTCCGGGAGGCACCTTTTCATGTACCCTTTACGTAATTCCGGTACCACCCACCCCCACCGCAACTGTGCTCTGACCAACTCTCTGGAATGAATAATAAACGAGTGCCAGTCGTTTCTCTTTTCCCACACAGGGTAAGAATCAGTTACAGCAAACCCGACGAGCTCCTCTATTTTATCAAGCAAACGGAATGCTTTTCTCTGAAGAGAAAACACTTCTTTTTTGCTCTTTGTCTGTACCCGCCGCATTTGGCCTTTAAATAACTCTACGTGCAGGTCTGTCATTTCGCTTACTTTCTTCTGTAAAACAGGCCATGCACTACGACGCCATAAAAGCAACGTCACTGCGGCATACACTGTCATCCCCAGACATGTTTCTTCCAATCGTGCAAGAGCGTATACAAACACCTCGTTACTATAAGGGATGGCAGTTGTAATGACGATTAGGCACACAAACGATATTGTGAAAAAGAAATATCCATTCACCTTGCATGCCTGTAAAAAATACATGCAGACACCGCAATATAGAATCAATACAGGAAACAAGAAGATGGGTTGCTGTGGAAAAATAGAGAAAATAGTGAGCGCTGCAAGACCGCCTATAAGTGTGCCCGGTATCCCAATCAAAGCCCGCCTGAAAGCCTGACCGGATGTCGAAAAGCTCATCATCAACACTGCAAAGGCAGCCCAGTACGGTTGCTTTAAGTCCAGATAAAATGCCAACGCAATGACAATGCTCATTGAAAGAGCAGGTTTTATGGAATCAATAACGCGCAATTGAAAATCGTGTGACAATGAGCCCTCGCCCCACGCTTCAAATCGCTGCTTCAATGATGCTATCAGTTCCATCTCTGCTCCGACAATCTCAGTTCATAACGGTGCCTCTTCTCAGTAATAGTTAAACACAACTCATCTATCATACATGTTATTTGTCGGGCATCATTACGAGTTTGTCATGGTTCGCACGCCTACAACGAGCATCATTAAACTCTCTATGTTAACGACCATACTCACCCAGACCTTCGTCCCCTTTTAGAAGCTCGCCCTTAACAAGCAAAAAAGCCTCACTCCTAAAATTGGAATGAGGCTTTTTACGGCATCCTTTGAAATAACTAAGCTCGACGTAGAACCCGTCCACGCACAAACGTAATAATCGGCTCTATCGCCTTTGGAGCGATCAACCAACTGGTACAGGCATACAACACACAGAAAAGCGTTCCACTAGCTGCCAGAGATGCAAAGGCACCAAGCAACGGCTCACCTTCCAACAATATTGTAACGTTACTAACAACATAGACCGAAGCCCCCATTGCCGGTACACAAAGAACAGCCGACAACAAAAACATTCGAATAACACCATCAAAAGCACCTGTGCCATGCTTACGAGCCCAAACAGCAGAAAGAGTAAGAGTGTAAAGAACAACAGAAAGCGTCCCCGCCAATGCAACTCCCATGACTCCGATTGTCTTTCCTAAAAACCAGTACACTGGAATAGCAAGAACAGAAACGAGCGTTCCTACAATAGCTGGAGTCAACGTATCTTTATGTGCATAAAAAGCACGGCCTATCATCTGCTGAACGCCCCAGAAAGCGACTGAGGCAAGCATAATCTGCAAAAGTGGTGTCGCACCCAGCGTTTCCGAAGCTCCAAAACTTCCCTGTTGGAAAATAAGACGAAGTGTCGGCTCTGCTGCACTGATCATCCAAAAAGAAAGTGGAACTATAAAGAGCATGGTATTGCGCAACGCTCTGCTGAGGGTTGTGTTAAATTCTTTCGTATCCCCCTTAGCAACTAACGCTGCAAGAAACGGATATGATGCAACACCCGCTGCCTGCGCAACAACACCGACTGGAACAAGCATAATTCTTCGGGAATAGTTCAGCAGACTGACAGCTCCGTCACCAGTCAGAGAACCAAAGATACGAACAAACTGCTCATCTAAAACTACAATAGACTGTCCAATCATCAGAGGCAGGGCAAGCAAAACAAAGCGCTTCACTCCGGGGTGACGCAGCGTGTACTTCCACTGAAATCCGCCACTCCGCACCGCAAGATATGGCAACATAAAACTTCCGGAAGCAGCGCCGAACAAGACTCCCCAGCAAAAACCTTCCATACCTTTGTCGATCATAAACAGCCCGCCGAGAATAATGCTGGCATTGTACACAAGCGGTACAAATGCAGGCACTAGAAACTGCTTACGCATATAAAGTACGCCAGAGAAACACGAGCCGAGCAAAAAGAAAATCTGTGCAGGAAGAATAATACGAAGGAAGTATGTCAGCCTTGCCAAGGATGGCTCATCGAACCCCGGTGCGGCAACTTTGGCAAGATACGGTGCTCCGATCCATGCAACACAAGTTCCTGCTGTGATGGCAATGCAGACCCACAAAAGAACGCTGGAAAAAAATGACCAACCTTCCTCATCATTTTTACTAAAATACTCTGCCAATAACGGGATGAGCGTAATAGAAAAGTATCCGCCTGCAAGCAGGTAATTCAAAAAATCCGGAATAACAAATGAAGCGAAATAAATATCTGATTCAATAGATGCACCGTAATAAAAAGAAATTACTTTATCGCGGATTAGTCCCATGAATCGTGACAGGAAAATGCTGACAGCCATGATTACTGCCGCAAGACCCATATGCTGTTTGCCGGTTAAAAACGCCATGTGCGCGTTAACTCCTTACATAAAAACCCTGAAATAGAGACTTATTATCCATGCTCTATCTGCTCATACAACAATTAACTCTATCTACCTTAACAAGGTTCGAAAGACTACTTATGCTTTGTTTGCATATTTATCGAAAAACACAATAAAGTTAATTGTTCAAAAAATAACAATCTAGTTTTTTTGTTATATAACCGCAATCTAATCTATAACAACCTATAATAACAACAATATCACTTTTTGCAAATTTATTGCTTGACTTTATCTTGCATTGAACCATACTAGTACTTATCTCATGAAGAGGACACGAGGGATCTGGCCCAATGACTGTCCGGCAACCTATACTACCAACAGTAGTGCAAGGTGCTAAGCCACCCCGCGAGAAGCGGAACCATGAGGCTGTGTTAGCATTTTCAGCCTCTCCTCCGTGAGAGGCTTTTTTTATTACTACAGGGCGGATTTTTAGCGATTGCGCGCCCGATTAAAGAATTCAGCTAAGAGCTTTCCGGACTTCCGGATAAAAGGAGATTGTTCATGTTAGCCTTTTTATCACAATTTGCAAAAGCACCTAAAGCAGACATTGTGTTTTTGTACCACGATTCCACTGTATTGCCAGTCCCTGCGCAGTATACTGACCCTTTGGAACTACTGGGCGACATTCGAATGCTTCACCTTACGCCGGAACAGAAAGACGAATTGCGAACGAAACTTCAGAACGATCTTGTCACTGGCGACGAGCATGAAATATGGCGTCATAGAGCGTTGAGGAAAAACCTGATTCATTCTCTTGGTCAGATTGTGTAACCTCCCTACAAAAAAGCCAAAGGATCTATCCTTTGGCTTTTTTATCGATCTTTGCAAGATCAAAACTATCTATGATTACACGGTAAAGCCCAAAGACATTAGAGCGTCATCAAGCTGTGCGTATGAATGTATGGTGCGAATATTTTTCTTTTCTTTGCACTCGCTAGAATGCTGATTAAACCAGATTCCGTTTATACCCACTTCTGTAGCTCCCCAGATATCATCCATATAGCTGTCACCGATCATGACGACCCGCTCTGGCGGCAACTGAAGATCATGCAGTGCGTATCGCCAAAACTCTGCCCATGGCTTAGGACGGCCAGCCCTGCCGAAGCTGTACACAGATTCAAAACACTCACGGATGCCAAGCGGCGCAAATGCCGCAAGCATAGCCTCATCACCGGACTCTGAAGCATTTGTCGCAAGAGCAACCCGCCAGCTTGCACTCATTTTTTTTACGGCTTCTACTGCCCCTTCAACGGGTGGAACAGTTGACCAACCTTGCTCTTCACCAAGATATACAGGCATGGTCTCCATAAGAGTCCCACCCCAGTCAAACAGTAATGCTCGATCGAACATAAATATCCTTTTTAGAATCCATTGATATAAAAACAAAGGCAAAAGCCGCCTCTGTTCCCTACATAAATGAAACAACGACAACCTTAAAGAGATAACTCTTCATCTTGTCAGGACATCAATCTCAGTCTATTTCATGGTAAATCTGTTTGGCCTGCCGCAAACGTTAGAAACTCAACTAACAACCACCGCCGCAATTTCCCTTGCAACCGTATTTCGCCAATCCTGCTAACGAAGTTTCTCGATACCCGCATTTCAAATCACGTCCTGTTTCGGCCATGGTAAGCACGACCTGATCAAAGCTTATCCGGTGCTCTCCATCCGTCAACATTGTATATTCAGCAGCATTAATTGCCCGCACAGCTGAAACGGCATTCCGCTCAATACATGGAACCTGAACATAACCATCTATCGGATCACAGGTCATGCCGAGATGATGCTCAAGCGACATTTCAGCAGCGTAATCTATCTGCATCAGAGTACCACCAAAAACATACGCAGTCATTGCACCTGCCATGGCACAAGCAGTACCGACTTCGCCCTGACAGCCGACTTCTGCGCCGGAAATGGAAGCATTTTCCTTCACAAGGTTTCCAATAAGTCCCCCGACAGCCAAGGTGCGCAAAAGCTCCTGCTTGTCCAAACCATATTCTTCCTGCAAAGAGCGAAGTACAGCAGGAACTACACCTGAAGAGCCGCATGTAGGAGCCGTTACCACCTTGCCGCCAGAAGCATTTTCTTCTGAGACAGCAAGCGCGTAAGCAAAAATTTTACCCGTACCATTCAATCGTCCAGAATGAGTACGTGCTTTTTTAAAAAACGTATTGGCTTTACGTGGATATCGAAGCTCACCAGGCAACACTCCTGTACGATTCAATCCCCTCTCAATGGATGTCAGCATTGCTTCCCATATCAATTCAAGAAACGACCATATTTCAGGCCCTTCCTGTTCTTCAACGTACTGCCACAATTCTAAATCATGAGTACGGCAATACGACATAATCTCAGCAAATGTTGTATGAGGATACAGAGCGTCTGCCCCCCTGTTGGAAGCACCTGCCTCGGCAATTGTACCTCCACCAACGCTGTACACTTCCCACTCACAACTCACGACACCCTGTTCATTTAGTGCTTCAAACACCATACCGTTAGTATGAAATGGACGAACCTCGTCTGCACGCCACACTATTTCTGTGCGCTGTGCCCCGAGTGTTTTTTCAATAATCCAATCTGTCAAATGCCCTTTGCCCGTGGCCGCAAGGCTACCAAGCAAGGTGACTCGGTATCCTGAAGCATTCGGACAGCGTTTTAAAAAAATTTCAGCAGCTTTCTGCGGTCCCATTGTGTGGCTGCTTGAGGGACCATTACCAATTTTATAGAGTTCTTTTAAAGAATCCATACTATCACCTTCTATAAAATAAGGCTGCCCAGACTCTGAAAAGCTCAGAGCGCCGGACAGCCTCAAAAGTACGGTTGTTTGACGTCTGTTAACGTTTAGCGTTTAGCGAAGCGGTTATTCAGCATGCACTACGGCAGCTGCATGACCTCATTCAGTAGCTCTACAAAAACAGAGCTTCCGACAAGTATTGCTGTATCGTTAAAGTCGTATTTACTGTTATGGATCACAGGCGAATCTACACCATTCCCTACCCACACAAAACATCCTTTTGTTTTCTGCATGTAGAACGCGTAGTCTTCACTTCCCATTGCAGGAAGCTCCTGTGTCAAAACATTCTCCTTACCCACAACCCGTGCAGCGGCATTAACTGCCAACTCCGGTGTTGAATTCATCAACACTGGATGTTTTCGATTATACGTAAAGAGTGTTTCCACCTGATACATTTCAGCAATACCATCCGCCAATTTTCCGAGAGATTCCTCAATGAGATCCTGAACGTCATCGTCTGTGGTACGCACGTTACCACGAATAATGACTTCATCCGGAATGACATTATATGCACTGCCGCCATGAACCTGAGTGATGCTGATTACAGCTTTATCGTGTGCAGAAATCCTGCGTGGAATAATGGTCTGTGCACCTTTAACAAAGTCTGCAACAGCCGCAAACGGCTCTACACACAAATGAGGTACCGAGGCGTGCCCGCTTTTACCGCGGATTACAAGATCAAAACGATCCTCAGATGCCATACAGGCACCGAAATGAACCACAACCTGATCTTCTGCATACCCCGGCCAGTTATGAAGACCGAACATATAATCAATACTGTATTTTTCAAACAGGTTGTCTTCAATAACCTTTAATGCCCCACCGTATCCTTCTTCTCCTGACTGGAAAAGAAGGAGTACGGTCCCCTCGAACTCGCCATGTTCTGCCAGATAGCGGGCAAACGCCAACATTGTTGTTGTGTGCCCGTCATGCCCACAGGCATGCATGCGCCCTTTGACTGTAGACTGGTAGGGAAGTCCAGTTTCCTCCACAGTTTCAAGAGCATCCATGTCAGAACGAAAAGCAACAGTTTTACCCGCCCCCCGTCCTTCAATCTTAGCCAACAGCGAATTTACGCCGATGTCTTCATACCCGACACCAAACTCATCCAGTTTGCCTTTAATAAAAGCTACTGTTTCGCTCGTTTCCAGCCCTACCTCCGGACAGGAGTGCAGGTGTTGTCGGATACTTTTTAGTTCCTCAAAATAAACCTCTATTTCAGGCTTCAAAATCATTTAGATTTCTCCAAGGAATTTCAAAACAACGTGGGCAATACCGGCAGAAGCGACATATGTGCCAGTCATAACAAACAGGCTGACAACCACGATACGCCATCCTGTTTTTTTCAGTGCAGGCAAGTCCTTCCCGATACCGACACCGGCATAGGCAAGGATTGGAGTGGTTAAAGCCAGAAAGTTTACTTTCGCAACCCATCCGGCAAACATCTCGTGTCCGGGAACGCCAGGCATGGTAATGATCATACCGAACGTAATAACATATAACACTGTCGGCAGGTTATAGATGTACTTGTTTGCAAGCACACCAAGAATGCAGATCCCTACAAGCACCGCCATGCCGGGAAGAGCTTCCATGATACCGAAACCGTAGCCTATCCAGTTACCGATCAGTGTAATAGCACCAACGATCAGGAGTACAATTGCAGATTCAGTGACTTTATTCATTACTTGCCCTCCTGCGGGGTACCGAACTTAATGCGGTACAGAATCTTGTAAAGCTTGTTAGACATCGGCAAAGCAATGATCATTGACATGTATACACCATCCAGACCGGAAAGTGTGTTACTTGCGACACCGAATGCCTGGATTTTGTCTGCCATTTCTGGGTAGATTGCAGAAAGGCTGCCCACGGTAGCAGTCATCATACTTGCAGAACCAACACCGGAAGCCATTGCTAATGCATATGGATGGAACCAGTTTAATATGCTCAACATAGATGCAGCCAGACCAAAGAAAATAGTGCCGAACACTGTACCGCAAATGTATACACCCATTACACCGCGGCCTTCAGCAGAGTCTAAGCCATAAATATCACCGATCAATGCTACGTTCGGCTCACGGGCAATAGAGTGAGCCGCCCCCACAGCTTCACGCTTAAGGCCAAGGAACATCGCAATTGGAATACCGATAAGCAGCGTACCGATGTTACCGAATTCCTGTAAGATAAGAGCCGGACCAGCTTTCAAAATTTCAAAGAATTTAGGGCCAACCAGCGTACCGTAACGAGCCATAAGCAGCATAAGAGTCAAGCTTACTAAGGCACTCGCGTTGTCCATATCTTTGTCATTAACGACCTTAAGAAATTTTGGTCCTAAAAAGGTACCAAGGAAAACAGCATACAACATTGGCAGCAGTACAAGTTTACCCGGTCCCACATCAAATTTAAGAATACCTATGAATTCTGCGCCAACCACCAGCGCAAGAACAAGCAGGTGTACTTTTACGTTCTTAATTGCTTCTAACATACTCATTTCCTAACGTTAAAACCCTGTGTATTGGCACCAGCATATACGATAAGCTGATGCGGCCTCCTTCAAAACAACAGGTCTACACAACCCCTCTCTGTCTTCTGATATAGCCCTCCTCATTTGATGGTAACAAACGTTCATATATTTCGGACATGTCAAAAACATGTCCGAAATTAACCCATAAAAATATTAAATGGTAATTTTTATCATATTTTTTGGACGACCAACTTGATGTGAATTTTCTTTGCCCACTAATTTAGCATGTCCACTATCTAAAAATTTCTTAAGCACTCTGCGCGCGCTGCGTTCACCAATACTTAAACATGCTGCAAGGTCATCCGCATCAAAGGTGCTCTTCCCTGTCTTGTCCATAATAGCTCGTATTCTATCGAGGTAGCTTGGACTGATACCTATCTCTTTTGCCATCCGTAAAAGAGTCGTGTCCTCAATACGTGTCCGATATTGAAGTTCATCCTGCTCCCCCAATGGTCCTTGAATATGATCATCGTGGACAAGAAAAACCCCACCATCTGGCAACTTACGGCTGTTAGCCAATGCTTTTTGCGCAGACTTTTCTGCTTCAAATGCTGTTGCTCCGATTCCGATTCCAGAGATTACACGAATATTATTCCCGCGCCCCCAATCAAGAAGGTGCTTAAACATCTCAAGATGTTCAGGCGCTTCAATAACGCCTCGAGTAGAAAATATTACATATTCCCGTTTACCAATCGAAAATAAACTGCCCTGCACTGCCCGAACATAATCAAGCATCTCCAAAAAGAAACGCCCTTCATCTTTCATTCGGTCATACTGGTTGATGGCGTGTTCTTCGTTACGGCAAAGCCCGATAATTTGGATAGCAATGCCGGCAGAACGCAGATCACGTGCCGAAATATCTCCAAGTAAATGGGTTATTGTCTCACGAACCTGCAAGGCGCTTGGCAACATGCGAAATACAGGATGTCCTGCTTCTATCAACTGTTGATATACTGAACCGAAGCCTGTCACAGTAACATCAACTTCATCGGAGTCCAGTAAGTCTCTATGCCAGTCATGAAACTCCTGTTCGCGGTGCTGTACAGAAAAAGGCATAGAATAGACCTTTTCAAAACTCACACCGAACTCACGCAAAACTTCGCGCAGAACACTCTCTTTCACAACATCAATGCTGATTCGCCCCAACGGCAACCCGCTGTGTTGAATTTCAGAAAACACACGCATGAGACTATACGCACCACGTTCAATCTGCGCATACGGCTTAGTAATAACACCTCGTGCCTTACACGCTTCCTGAACCCCAATACCGGAAAACAACAAACCATCGCATTCGCTCTGGCTTAACTCAAGCACCTCATGCGAATCTTCAGTTCGTTCTCGAATATAGGTCTTGAACGCAAGATTAGGAAAGAACCGTATTACGGAATCTTTCATAACCTTCACGGAGTCGGAAGGACCTATAAGGGCAATGGTCTGTTTCATATATTTTCCAATTTCAGGTGCACACCCTCAGCACATCCGGCTTGAATAATTTGAAAACTCAACATAGATTATGGTCGTGTCCAAAAGGTGTCCTTAATTCAGTACCGCCCAAAATATACCATGTCAAGTACAGCACAAAATCTATGCTGTTCTTTTTTATGCAAAAAAATAACCCTCCATGAGTAACACTCATGGAGGGTTTGTATATTTTTCTAAAACCTGCGTTGGTTAAAAGGGTTATGTAGGTAAAAAACTGCAAACAAGGGTGTATGTGTATGTAAAATAAGGCTTTCATAAGACACCCTCAAAAAAAGTGTAAACAAAACACGTTTATTAGCTATTTTATTTACACTTTTTATAAAACCAAAATTAAAATGCGACCCGTCTGAGAATTACCCTGTAGTGCGTTTCAAAATAGGCTCCAAAACTTTTAAAGCATGTTTCGCATCCTTATCGTTTGGATTAATCTGAAGTATAAAATGCGCCTTGCCTGCTAAGTGTTCTGGGTAATTATTCTGCGTAATATTCTTCTTGAGCATATGCCCCATCAAACCATTACGTTCTATGTAATGAATGTCTTGCCGTAACTGCCGTCTATATTTTCGCGTAGCTTGCAATTTTTCATTAACAACAATTCCTGTCACCCTTTGCTGCTGACCTTTTCGATACACACGGGTTTTCTCTTCATTTAAATTAAACCCTTCGTACATCAAAACATTTTTGGTAAATTGAACAACATTACCAATATTTATTCGACCGGAAAAAAACAAGTCATCCGCGTAACGTGTGTATCGATAACCATTATACTGGGCAAAAGCACCAAGCCTGTTATCAGCTTTATACATAAGTAAATTAGACAAAACAGGACTTGTAGGAGCACCTTGAGGCAGCTCATTATAAAGCGTACACAACTTCGCTATTAACATCGACACACTAGTTGTGTAGCCATGAGCAAGTAACTGTCTAAAAATCTTATTTGTATTAATAGACGGAAAAAAATTTTTGATGTCCAAACGCATTACGCAAGGTTGTCTTCTGTGAAAGCGTGCGTTGGCCTTAATAGAACTTTTTTTCAAATAAGCCTTTGCGTATTTACTTACAGGAAAACAAGAAAAAAAATTATTAGCGAGCCAATATTGAATATCTTTAAGCCCCGGCAACGGTTCAGATATTCTGCGTTTCCCTTTCGTTCTTTTGGGAATTGAAAACGAACGGTAAAAAACTTGGGGAGCGTTAGAAACACCTAGTAGATATTCAAGATCATACCCCAGAAGACTACTTAAATGTTTTGGCGAATAAATGATCGGAAGATCCTGTGAATATAACCTATGAGCATAGGCTATTGATCGCTCGATGCCCCAATCAGTCATCTGAGCGTCTTTAGCTTGGTTTGTAAAATCAGCTAAATATTTATCCCAATTTAAATCAGGCATGACTTCTCCATTACTATCATGACAGATCTGGCAAATACATAAGTGAAATCGGGCCTTGGCGATTTTACTTATGTATTTGTACGGCTCTGCCGTGCACTAGGCATGTTTAAAACGTGAATCCTTGAATGTTTTAAATATGCCTAGTGGGTGGCTTGAAAGCTTGTTCGTTCGAGAATGGCGAATCGCCATTCATGCTAGGTAAAGCATGCTTTACTTTGCATCGGCTAATAGAGAAGTCATGCCTATGGAAATTTTTTAATATCATCTGCAGTTGGAAGAAACACATCAGTAAGGCTTATCTGTTCACAAAAAACATCTTCTGAAGGGCCTTCTATCCAACCACTTGACTTCATACCAGAAACTGGAAGCTTGGTTATGAGTTCTTCACCCTTTTCTGTCAAGATCAAAGTCCTCATAGAACGTTTAAGATAACCTTCAGTTTCTCCTTCCGATAACATATGGAAAATATCCGAGTAAGTAATACCTTTTTGAGTAAGAAAACTTATATCGTTATGACCTTTTATAAGGCGAAGTAGCATAACAAAATACGGAGAAGAAGTTACAGAAATCGAGGAAAAGGTGCCGGCCATTCTAAACCTCCTTTAGTTTCTGAATCCCAAAAGACTGGAAATGTATTATTAGGTGTCCGCTGCATTGTAACTAATGCTTCAGACTTCTCATATCCAAGAGAATATTTAGGACAATTTTTCAGATTTTCTTCAATAGACTTCATAAGTTCAATCGTTTCTTTTTTCTTTTTAAAAATAGGGCAATCCGTAATACCACGATTAAACTTCTTTACTGTATAAAATGGATAGTCCTTTTTCTGAAGCACATTGTATCCGTCCTGCATACTACCCAAAACAGTTAGACAAAAATTTTCTTTTTTTCTTGAAGAATTTGAGAAAAAATCATCGATTGCTTTAGTTGCTGTTTTTCCTGTTCCAACAAAGTCATCCACAAAAATTAACAGATCACGCTTATTCCGAGGATTTGAATAACTAAAAGGAGAAGAGAAACACTTGGGGCTTAAATCGCATTTTGAACCAAGTTTTTTTCCAATAAGCACCTTAAAGTTCTTTGTGCGATAATTATTTACGATTCCCAGTCCACTCTTATAGTTACCAGCATCATGATCTTTTTTAGTAATACAGGGAACAATACTTATTGATTCAATATCGCTGAATCTTCCAAAGTCTATATTCTTTATTGCTTGAGTACATAAAGAACTATACTCAAGAACGTTGATAAACTGATAGTTCTCAAGCAATGTTAATATTAAATTCTGTTGAGTCTCATCCAATTTCGCAAGTAGATCACAACCCTTTTCAAATGCCTCGTAACCAACCTCACCCTCACCTATGGGAAAATGCGGGTCAATTACCTTCTCAAGTATTACTTTTAATCTAGCTGCGGTATTACCATTAAGCGACATCATTCCACCTTACATAGGGTGTTAATAACAAATCGTAGCAAAAAAGGTTTATATGGAAAAATCAACTATGCGGCATGTGCCGCAAGAATCGCTTTCACAAAAAAAGAAAATTCTTTATCTTCACTAGCTTCTGATTCTAATTCATCTAACAAAAGCTGTTTTAGCACAGGAGATGTGCATCGATGACAAGCGTTCAATGTTTTCTGAATTTCATTTATACGAGTAAAGCGTACTTCTAATAATTCTGGTCTATTTAATTTTATATCCCGGATAGTTAAATCAGCGCTTTCTGAACCATTTTTTATAAATAAAAATGTCCCCGCAGCAAAGAAATGTTCGTCAGGATCATCCCGATAAGGATTGATGTACGGACATTCAGCATAATATTTATCAGACTTTGCATTATTACATTTTGGACAAGCATATCCCAGATTGTCCCAATCAAATTCCAATTCAGGAAATTTACCGTCAGCTTTCGGCTTAATGTGTTCCACATGCGCAAAGTCAATATGAGAAATTTTGCTTTCACAATACATGCACTTATCAAAACTTGCGTTCTTCAACGCTTCCTTATTTCTCGGATGCTTATAGTTTCCATTTTCCAATGCAGCTGGGTAAGGACAAGCGGGTCTATTTAACTTAATCATCGCCTTTCTCCGCTATTTCTTGAATCGCATATGGCAGTAATTTCCCAAGACCAGATTCAGTTAATTCTTTTCTTAAATCTGAAAGACTTGATTTCGTTATTGGTGCAGAAATATATTTTTCAATAATACTAGTTAGATTATTCTCAGCCCATACAGGCATTGTAAATGACACCCCTAAAACTTCGTCAAGAATTTCGCTAGCAGTCTTTGCCTGCCCAACAAGATCCAATCGAGTTGATTCTATTTTTTTACCTTCATTATACTTAAGAACGTAAACAGCAGAATCCCTAACAGATCCTACGATAAGCGGACTATGGGTTGATACAATAAACCTTGCTTGGGGAAACGCATCAAGCAAATTTTGCAGAATTGAACGCTGCATTGTCGGGTGTAGATGGTTTTCAACCTCATCTATTATTACTGTAAAATCTGAGTGTTCCTTAGTGGCATACATGTAAATTTGCCATGCAATATCAATTAGTGCACTAATTCCACCTGATGCTGTTTCTAATAAAAATTCATCATTTCCGTCATTACAAACAAAAACGATTTCCATATTTCGAATTTCTATTTCCTTAAAACCCAATGATGGTGGAAGAATTTTTCTTAATATATTTTGGAAGCCCTCGAAAAAACTTATTTGCTCAACATCTCGAGCCATTATTACTTTGTTATTTGTATTGGTAACCCCATATCCATTAATGGCCCACCCAATCAAAGCATTTTTCATCATAAAGCTGCAAGGTTGAGTGCCATTACCCAAATATTGTTGCCTATATACATTAGAAACTTCTGTAAAAGCATTATGCTTAGTCTTCTTAGCAGTCGGAATATTTCCTACAGCCTGATACCTAAAAGCAGATCTATGAGAAGGAATATAGATACAGTCAACACTTTGCTGATTTTGTATTTGAATTTGATACTGTGCCCTGTCTTGAGTTGGTATCACTAAGTTGCTAACTACACCATTTGAATAAATAATGTTTCCAATAGACGGTGTTTGACTTCTATCCTCGCCCTTAAATAAGCGTGTACAAAATCGAATCGCTTTCGTTTTTATATCTTGCTTAGGCGTAGAAAGAGATGAAATTGTCCAGCCAACGTGTCGAGCAAATAAACTTAGGATAGTGGTTTTTCCACTTCCATTTGCACCAGTCAAAACAGTTAAACGTTCATGAAAATCTAGTTTAACATTCTCAAACTGTTGCCAGTGATTTAGCTCTAATTTCTTATAATGCATATCCCACTATCACCTTGATTTTAGTCTAGACCAATCGTCAGCAAGCACTTACAACGAACAACGTATTACCAAGTAATATAACTTATCAAGATGTTAGATAGAAAATTTTGACTGCTAGCAAACCTCGCCGATCTGACGACGACTGCTTAGCGCACAATTTCGCACCGCCATTTCAAAAGCCCCCTTATCCCCTACAAAAACCACCTGTTCAACACCACGCGTAAGTGCAGTATAAACAAGTGCATGATCAAACAGTCTAGACTTCGTAACAACCACTATAACACGCTGGAATTGACTCCCCTGTGCTTTATGCACTGAGACTGCGTAGGCCAGCTCCACAACTTCCAATACTTCTTCTATGGAAAACGAGTGGATTACACCTTCAAAATCCACTTTCACGTCTATGTCACCTTGGCCGTCGAAAGACACTATATGACCAAGCGTTCCATTCATTAGATTTCGATCATAATCGTTGCGTAAATGAATAACAGGATCATTTACCTTTAGTTGTCCAAAAACGATCTTTTTGCCCATGTTTTGACGGTAAAAATGAGTATTAATTCTTTCGATACCCGCTTCACCTTGCCGTGTGGCAGCCAAAATTTGAAATTCTTTCCCATTCCAATCAGTAGACAGACGTTCCAACACAGACAGAATATCTTTCTGATCACAATCAACAAAGGAAACACCTAACGACTTACCGGCATATGAAGGAAGATCGGGAACGATTGAGTCCCGGACAGACGCTGCTATTTGGGGAATTCCAGTTTCGGCTGCTTGGCGATGAACTTCTGTTAATTCAACACGGGGGATAACGTCACTTTTCACTAACTGATGAAACACTAGGCCAAAGCCAACAGGCGGAAGCTGGGCAGCATCCCCAACGAACACAACGTGAACATTGTCAGGAAGACTTGAAAGGATTCTGAAGGTGGACGGTAGATCAAGCATTGATGCTTCATCTATTATGATAAGAGAACCAGACGGTATTTCAAATTCACTGGATTTAATTTGATGTAGAAATCGGGCAATAGTTATTGCGTCATGTTTGGTAACTTCTGTCATCCGTTTTGCGGCACGACCTGCAAGTGCCATTTGAATAACACTAATGCCCAACCTCTTTGCAACAGCGTTTACGACACGGAGCACCGTTGTCTTTCCGACGCCTGCGCCCCCTGTGACAACAGAAAAAGCATTACCGAAAACTAGATGCAACGCTTGCTGTTGCTGTAGATTTAACTGAAAGCCTTGAGCACTTTCACACTTAGCAACAACTTCTTCTAAGATCTGCTTTTTCTTTTCTGGAGCACCCCGCATGAAATGGGGGGAGCACCCCTTTTGAACCATGTTCTGAATGCGTCCAGCAATACGCTGTTCTAACGCAGCAGCGCCCACAGGCTGGTATCCAAAATTTTTATCACCAACTATTGCATTTTCTTCTAACGCTAACGCAATGGCGTACGTTTTGACATCAAGATCAATCCATCTGCCAAGAAAATCCGTCAGCCTGTTCTGGAGCATTTGAGATGGGGTCAGCGTATGACCGTCTTGTAATCGATCATACAAAACAGCTTCAACGGCACCTACTAACCGACGGCTATCATCAATAGGTATGTTCATCTTCATTGCAGCAGCATCAACACGTTTCCATGAAGAAAATGCCAACATGTAATACGGATTGCGCTCCAGCATCGCTATGGCATTAGCACCCCATACCTTCTTAAGCTTATTCGCTAAATTCGCTTCAAATCCGTACTTGTCTAAAAATGCTATGACTGCCGTATCTTCTTGCTGTTCGGCCCACACGCTAATAATTCTGTCAGCGAGACTGCTGGTCACAACACAGGTCAAAGTATCTGCATCACCGGCATTGAGTATATCAACCAGCTGGTCGCCAAACACATCATAAAGCGCTTTAGCTTTAGTTTTTCCAACACCAGCAAATTCTGGATGAGCTGCTAGGTATTGAATGAGCAACGCCCCTTTAGGCACTACATTCTTTCCACTGCTGGCATACAACTGCTGTCCATAAATCTGATGCTCACGATAATGCCCGGCAATTTCCCATAGTTCACCAACAACAGGCTGTCTCGGCAGTACGCCACTTCGAGCAACTACACGAATAGACTTACCGTCTTCTAGATGCCCAGAAAAAATTGCTGTACCATCAACCGCCTGAAAGAGTAACGAATGAACTGTTAGTGAAACTGTATTATGCATGGTCAAAAGGAACTGGGATCCTGCGCCCTGTTTCAATCGTCATATCTTCACGACCAAGCTGTTGACGAAGATTGGCAAGCTTTTTTCGAAGGTCTGAATTTTCTGCAACTAAAACGGCGTTCTGTTGTTCCAATTTTTCAACACGACGCTCCAATGCTCTTCCCTGCTTATCAGCCTTAAGAGACAATTTCTTATCTTTTTTACGGGAAGCCTTAGTAGAAGTACTTTGCACTTCAGCCCGCTTCAAAACGCCATGGACTTTACGGGCTTCTTCTAGTGCAGCCTTCATTTTGGGATTCTTGTATAACGACTGCCGAGGGACACTTGCTTCTTCAGCAAGCTTGGTAACATTTATTGTACCATCAGCATTAATAGGCAACTTCGATGTACTGGAAAGATAGCTTTGTAACGCCTGCAAATACTGCTTGCTCAGAACTTTGCCGCTTTGTCCCATTTCCCCTCCAGCTACTGATATTATGAAGCTTTGGACTTAGTTGCGTCACGATCAATACTATTCAAAGGCCGGTTCAAGAATTCTTCCGTTAGGCCACGAGTATGGGCATTAGTAGACCAGACAACAAACTTGAGCATTAAGCGTTCATTTTGAGCACGCAACTGTTCGTTTTCTATCTTTAACTGATTATTACGAGAAACAATGGCTTGGATTTCTGCCTGAGAATAGCTAGCGGCACTTCGCTCTTCAACTAGCTTAGTTTTTGTAACTACCTTTTTTCGCCTTTGATATGCATCAATTATTTGCGGGTGCTTACTTAAGGCTTGTCGGGTATACTTCAGACCTGTTTGTCTTTTAATTTTTGTAAGTAACAGATCCCATGTTAATTTCCCCTGCCACCCATCAATTATCCAAATAATTTTATTTCGGTATTCTTCTGTAATATTAATTGAACGATTACTGCGCATAACCTTCACCCTATAAAGCTAAACCCCGCTTCAATACTCGACGAGGCTTCTTTTCAGATTCTTCAAGTGCTTTTTTTTCATTAGTGGCCTGTTCGATACGAGAAGCAGGCTTAGCGTCACTCAGCTGAATCACCGTTCCCAAAGGAACATTTGGATCATCCATTATTTCAACAAGCTTTGTTAACAACATCACAGTTTGACTATGATGATCAAGCCAGCGGTCAATTTTGTCATTACAGTACGTTGGGCTACCTTTTCTGTATTCAACTTCCTTGATAGCTAGCTGAAGCATACCTTCTGCTTCCTGCAACTGTTGTCGAATTCGTGCTGTCTTTTCTATGTCACCTTTAATACAAACATGCTCATTGCAATTAATACAATCCATAAACTTTGTGCATGGTGACATCACAAAATTTCGCACACAATACCCAATAGCTGTTGTATGTGCTGTAGCAATTTCCAATTCTGAAAATTCACTGCGTGTAATCAGATTTTTCTTTTTTGGTGCAGCAGCAATGGGTCCCATGGCCTTATCAAGATTACCAACGGCATTCCGAATCTTTGCTAATTCATCTTCTCTCAAACTATGATCATAATCAGCATTCTGTCGTAGGTTTTTTCGTCCACTCCATTTTGCTATTCTAAGTTCCCCTACACCGCATGTTTTTGCTACTGTATTGAGGTAATGTCTAAATGTATGAGTAGTTGCAACCAATGGGCTTCCGTCAAGTTCTTTCAAATCAAACTCATCGAATATTGATTTTTTACCATGCTTAGAGCGAATACCTAGACCATCATTAACCTGTCCAATTGTAATAGGTTCGACTAAACAAACATATTTTGCACGCTTACCGAATGTACCTTTAAAACAAAGCATCATTGCTTCATGCATCAATAACAACTTTGTATTGTCTACATAAGGAAAATGAACGAGCATCATTTCTAATATATGCTTTTCAACATCCGCAAAACATACATAGAATTGATTACCTACTTTGCTTCTTGCTATTTTTTGGGATACACACCAGTCACGAGCAGAACCAGCACGCCCATCCTTTCCCCACAAAATATGAGCAACATCTTTGAACGTTAGCTTTTCTTTATTCCTCAAATATTCAAATTCAGGCAAAAGGTATATCTTATCAGGGTGATCATAATACCATTCAGCCACTTGTCGTGCGGGATCTGTTATCTGGCGAATATTTTCAATGGCCTCCTTCGCGGTATCAATCATCGTGTTAATTTTCCACTTCACCATGGGCTTGGCACCTTTTGCAGGTCGCCAACTGTGACCATAGACATCTTGGTCACCTTCGAAGCCATCAACTTCACAATTTTTATGAAGAATAAGAACCTCATTAATGCGATCTGGTGCTGAACACAAAAGTGCGGCAATTGATGATATCAAAATCTGACGGTCAGTGGTTGCATTAACATAGACATACGAAAGAGCTTCCAATAACTGTTCAGAAGGCATTTTTTCCTTTCTGCGTTGTTCCGCTTCCTTACTACAGCGACTAATGACTTCGACAGGGCGCTTTATTGGGGACTTCCAATCTAATGGCACAAGTAACATTTGCTTCTTTACTAAAAAATCAGCAAGTAACTTAAGTTGTTTTCCCGCACCATACGCCGGTTTTGGAGAGTAGTTTTGCTTCAAAAGTTGCGCAGTTCTGTTCAAGATATCTGCATTAATTTTTATTATAGGCACGTCATGACCATTCTCAGTTAACGCTATTTCAAGCATGCGTAACGCCTCAAGCTGTCGAGCAAAACTTTGTACCTTATACTTAGTGTAAAAACTTCTAAGGTAAGCTTGGGCAAAGGAAAGATAAAATTTTGAAAAAGGTACCTTATCGTTCTTTTTCTTCAATACTAAGTGATGTTTTGTAAAATAGATCCTGTGTACTTGGTTCCCTTTCCCTTTTATTTCAATATCCTTGGTAATATCCCAAACATATGAATCAAAATCTAAATCAGAACCAAATGCTGTTAAGTCGTTGCGTGCGAAAGCAATAAAAGCATCAAGATTACCTTGGGCACCTAATTCGTGGCGTGGTTTAAATAGTAGAATTTTAGGCATCAATGCACCCGGAAGATTTTTTAATCTGCTCACACTGCTCGACGACATCTGCAATAGCTAGAATTGTAATGTCGTTTACTGATGCCACCCTATTATTCACTTCGCCTAACCGCTTGCGTTCAGCTATCAGCTCATCCAATATCTGTTCATGGGGTCCGTCCAACCATGCGGTAAACAATTTACAAGTATAGCAACCAAGTGGCACAGAAAATGAACAATGGCTGTACTGCCCACATTTTCCCACTGAAGAAAAATCTTTTGTATATTGTGGTGCAATCACATGCTGAATATCACTGTTTCCTTGCAAGTCTTCTTTCTTTGCAAGGTTTCCTGCAAATGCCTGAGCAAGTGGAGCAAGCTTCATAGCCATTTTTTTATCGATGCTCTTTATTATTTCAGGAGAATTACCAACATAATTCCCAACATTTTGCGTGTCTGCATGGTCTAACAGTTCAGCAATAACAAATTCTCCCCACCCTTCACTTGCCGCAACGGTTCCTACCGTATCGCGAAACCGTGAAGGTGTAGCATGAATAAAAGAGCCTGTTCGTTCAGACCTCACATTTAGTTTTTTCCACACCCTCTTGGGCACGCTACCTATGCTATTAGCTGTCCTATGATATGCAAGTAACCCTGAAGAAATATCACCTTTCTTTTCACTGGGGAAAAGTGGAGCTTGTTCCAAGTCTTTCAATTTGCCATCAAAGTTATTCCTTATTTCCTGTGCGTATTGATATAACAACTGTCCAATGTATGAACTGCCAATCTTCCACTGACGGGACAGCTCACGGATTCCTTGCCGTTTTTTCGCAGATGGAATTCTTAACAGGTAGACTAACGAATCATCATTTTTTTCAATTACGCTAATATCGCAAACCTTCAATGCTGCGACCTGAACTGGACGTGGACCAAAAAACATAAATATCAAGCAGAGTAGGTAATCACTAGTCGCCACACTTCCATCAGCATACGCCTGATCCAAAGCTGTACGAAGAGCATTGCGCTCAATGAGCGAAAAAGGACCTTTCACAGGATCTAACGTTGCTGTTGCAACCCCTTTTTCATTTCCTGAAAGCTTTATTTCGTCTAGGTAGTCCACAGCTTCTTTTGCAATACCAAAACCACTAAGCGCGTACCATTGTTTCAAAAAACCAGATAATTGCCCCAACTTATATTCGTGCTTTTTTCCAAGCGATGCATGATAATTCATTAAATGTTTATCTGTAATTTCCAATAAAACCTTATCGTCAGACACTGCTCCAACTAAGCGCTGCACTCCCGAAAACATATTCCCTACAGTGTAAGGGGAACTATTTTCAGCTAGCCATATTAAAGCAAATTTAAAACCTAACAAAATATCTGCGCTTGCATTTTCTATTCTTCTAAAATCAAGTTTTACATTTCTTACGCCGTCGCGATATTTCCACACAGACTCACGCGGGTAAAATGTCACACCACTTTGGGTTACTGCGGCTTCAGGTAGTAGTTCTTCATTTATTCCTTCTGAGTAAAATTTTGTATTATTCACCGCAGTCCTCCTGTGTAAACTTTTCTTGTACGCTTAATGATGCTTCGCGCGCCTGTTCTCTTATAAATGGCTTAGTATAATGAGCAGGCATATCAGAACCAGTTACCCATCCATTTTCTTCACATAATGCTTGATGTGAAGATTCTTCATCATGCCCGCTTTCTTTTAGTGCCCTAGCAAACATTGTACTAAAAGTGTGGCGGCAAATATGACTTGAAAAATCACTTGGCAATTTTTCGACATGTTCACGAACTGTCGTAAAAATATCATAAAGTGCATGTCGGCTTAGTGGAGCACCATCCTTACTAGACACAATCAAGAAGGTATGCGTATTTGCCCCATGAATTTTGCTTCGTATATTAATAATATAATCATACAAAGAATCAGTTAGTTCACCTGATAAAGCCTTTGGACGATCCAGCGTTTTTGCGTTGGGTTCCTTGCGCCTTGGGTCATCAGGATCATCTGGGCGGCGGGCTACTTCAAAAAAATTATCTTCAAAGACTATGTCGTCAATTTTTAAGCCTAAAAGTTCACCGCATCGTAATCCAGTTCGTAATAACATATGAATAATTAATGAATTGCGATGCCTAACGATATCGCTTTTCCATGGATTACAAGGCGAATCAGGGGATATAACATCCTTTAAAAATTCAAGCTGTTCTGGTGAAAGCGCTTCTTTTGTCCTTAGGACATTACGTCTAGTTCCCTTGGGAATTCGTGACGCAAGATGCTCAAGCACAGTTGTATGATCCCTATCTAACTTTTTCCGCAGTTTGGGATCTATGTCATATTGTGTGCGCCTTAAGTCAATTAGCCATTTTAAAAATCTATGGATTGTACGCAATCGAATTGCAGTAGTATGCTTGTTAACCAGTGGAACAGCTTTAGCACCTTTTGGGTCTAAAAAATGAACTTTTTTGGCTTGTTTCTTATTCATTTTTTTTAGTGCTTTTTGGCAGTATCTAGCTAATCCATCGATTTCACCAAATGTAAACAGCTCACCATCCCAAACACGTTTCACGGCGTCTATCTGCAAATCACCAAAATAGTCCAACAGCACAGCAAGATCCCTTAAGCCCCGTTCAATCGTATTCGAAGCACAGTTTATCTGACGCAGTTGGGTGATAGCAAAAAGATTAGGGTAGAATTCAGGTATTCCACTTGTCCTATTGATTAATATAGGAAGCCGTTCGCCATCTGGAAAAACTAGTGTTTTAACTTTATATCTATTCATTTTGTTTACACTTTTTCTTACCTACAGGTCGCAAAAATATTTACAATTGTAAAAAGCGTAAACAAATAAAAAAGCGAAGTCAAATCAATGACTTCGCTAATTCTATTTACAGTGACGAGCTGTCCCTACATCAGAACGGCACATCGTCCATTCCGCTAGCTTCAGATGGGAATGCTGGACCTAAGTCTTCATTGCCAGAATTATACTGCTGCTGTTGCGGCTGGAAATTGTTGTTCTGCTGTGGACGCGGAGCGTTGTTCTGCTGGAAGGAACGACGTTCGCCGCCCTGCTGCATTGCATCGCCTTTGCGATCAAGGAACTGCACACGCTGTGCTTTAATTTCCGTAGTATAACGGGTCTGACCTTGCTGGTCTTGCCACTGGCGGGTCTGAAGACTACCTTCAACATACACAAGGCTGCCTTTGCCAAGGTAGTTTGCGCAGTTCTCAGCCACACGCTGGAAGACAACCACGCGGTGCCATTCAGTACGTTCCTGTTTGTTGCCTTCACGGTCTGTGTAGGATTCGTCTGTCGCAACGTTGAAGTTAGCGATAGGCGTACCATTACCCGCGTAACGCAACTCGGGATCTGCACCAAGACGACCGATGATCATCACTTTATTCAGCATTATTAGGGCTCCTTAAAAATTAATCTTATCCACGATTCTTACTCGTTCGGTAAATCTTTTTCAAGGTCTGATAATGCATCTTCTATTTTATCCGTAAGCTGGTTAGCTTTCTGCGGATTCCACTCACTTAACGCCTCTTCAAGCTCCTGCCGGAGCGAAAAAAGAGCATCAAGCGGTTCTTTGGCATACGCCTTCAACTCATCAGACCAATCTGCAAAACGACATGCATCAACCAGTGTTTCAATCATTTCGACAACACCGGTTTTAGCTACATAGCGCTGCTGCTCTCTAGGAAAAGCCAACTCGTATAACCGAGGCCATTCCCGCTGAACTTCATCTTCTGAATACGTAGACGCCCAAACACGAACCTGCAGAACTTTACCCATGCTTACTCCTGTTCAGTCCATTCAGTCTGTACGCGGACAACAACATCCTCGATAAGCGAAAGCTGATCTGGAGGGCACACACCGATAAGTGGTGCACCAGAATCAATGTTCTCGTTATGCTGGAAGTACACAGCGTAAATTACGCCATCCGGTCCAGAATAATTAAGCGGTGCTTCACGCTTCATACGGGACATGATGAACAGTTCCATACCATCGTGCACTGTGACACTCTGGGAGCCGGAACTTTTAATCTTGCTGTCGATATCCGGAGCAAAGTAGTACTTTGCACGTTCCGGAGCTTCGAACAAGTACAGAGCTTTTTTAAGAATAATGCCGAGTACTTCATCCTTGGAAAGGAAGTGACGCAGACGAACAAGCTCTGTGCCTGCTTCTACAAAAGTACCTTCCAATTCTGTATGAATTTTCTCAACAACACCCTTTTGTGTAGCACGAATAATTTTATCGTTACGCTCACGCTGCAATGTTGCAAGCGGAGTACCGGGGATTTCTCCCCATGTACCGGTCGCACCGATAACACGGTCGCCTACTTTAATGGAGCCAAAGGATACTACACCGGTATGAGGAGCAGTAATAACCAGCTCTTCGTACGGAGAAGCTTTAATCTCTTCAAGAAGTTTAGAAATGTCGAGCATATAAAGCCTCCACTATCTGTAGTAAAGGTTACGGCCGCCCATAGTCATAAGCGCCTGAGATAAATTATGTCGTGCATCACGACGATCCCAGATACCCTGAATGTGACCACGGCTGAGAGCCTTCTGGGCACGGTGGTAATCAGGTGGGATATCCATACCGGTTGTCTCTTTGA
Source organism: Halodesulfovibrio sp. (assembly GCF_015482765.1). Taxonomy (GTDB): domain Bacteria; phylum Desulfobacterota; class Desulfovibrionia; order Desulfovibrionales; family Desulfovibrionaceae; genus Halodesulfovibrio. The sequence goes on along the minus strand of NZ_JADMLB010000053.1, from coordinate 5,536 downwards.
TTACGCCAGGCCCCGCAAAACCGATGTTAGAAGAACGGATTGCGAACTGGTAAGGAGAACAACCAAGGAAACTTGCAAGCGGACCTGCATAAGAGTTGGTATCGTACAATACGAGGTACAAACCACCGGCATCGATGTAACGACGAACAGCCATTGTACAACGAGGCATCTGGATTACACCGTTAACGCCTTCCTGAATACGAATACCGGCAGTACCATGAACATAACTGATGAACGGGAAGCGTTTTTTCTTCGCACGTTCTGCAGCCTGAACAAACTTTTCACCTTCTGCCGCACCAACAGTACCACCGCGGAACGGAGCGATGAGGGTTGCAACAACAACTTTTACGTTGTTAATGCGTGCCTCAAAAGTGGTGCAGGAAGATTTAAGACCGGTTTTATTCTTAGCCTGCTCAAGCTTAAGGTCAAAGCCTTCAAAACCGAGCGGGTTAGCAGATTCTACTTCTGTATTAAACTCAAAAATGGAACCCGGATCGAAGATGTTGTGCATGTACCACTGGTATTCCATAGGGAAGTGGTGGCCACAGCTGTTACAAACACCAGCATACTCACCAAAGAGATCCGGAGCCCAAAGGTCCTGACAGCCATGAGTTTCTGCGTTTGGACATGTGATCGCACGGTCTTCTTTAGCGCGTGGAGAAATGTAACTCCACTGGCCTTTGCCCTGATCTTCTTCATCCCACTGAGAAAGCATTGTAAGCTCTTTCTCTTTGTCGGCTTTAGAAGTGTTGGCAGGAATAGCCTTGGTAATTTTTTTCCAAGGGCCTTTAACCTTGTCCATCAGAACACGGGCTTCCGCATCCACTTCTTCCACTGCGTACATCAGTTTCTTCTGATGAGAACGCCACAGGTCGTATTTAAAGTAGGAATAGGTATCCCAACCTTTTTCTACGAACCATGCTGCCACACGACGATGAATCGGGCGACGGTCGATGAAAGCAGATTTGGAGAGTTTATTAAACTTCGCATGACGCTTGGCGATAAGACGAGCACGAGCCTTTCTGCTCAAGCTCCAGCGTACATGGATATTTTCAAGATCAAGATCTTCGATAGACTTACCTTTACGACGACGCAGTGCCATAGCACGGAAAGGAGAGAATCCTTTTACGTTCAGTACAACTTCATCAGTTGCGCGGATAACTTCCTGACGCAGACTGCGGAAGAATTCGTAATGGTAAGGGCGGGCACCAAGTGCCGGTTCCTGAATCTTGTGGTCGATGTAACCCATGCGCACGTTATCATCAGCAGTAATCTTAAGCTGATGTGCACACTTTTCAACAAGTTCAGCACCGGCTCTGTCACCACCGCGGACACGGCCTTCAATAGCAGCCGCACCTTCCGGTGAAATTACAGAATAGTAACCGTGTGAAAGCATCAAACGACTATCAGCAAGGCCGATAGCTTCAGCACCGCCGGAGCCGCCTTCGGAGAAGACTGCTACAACAGGCACACTGAGTGCTGCCATTTCATACAGGTTTTTAGCGATCTGCTGAGCAGCGCCCGGAGCATCTTCAACAGGGAAAGACCCCGGAGTGAAGACAAAGGTGTGCACAGGAATGTTTTCAGTTTCAGCAACTCGCATGTAGTGCAACGCTTTTGCGTTACCCCAAGGCTTAACTGAGCCGCCGTTACGGAATTCTTCGCCGTGCCCTTTTTCCTGACCGATAACCATAACCGGCTGGTGATAAACGCGTTTGCCGCTGCGACGAGTAATGTACGCACGGGCAATCAGCATGGACGGGTCAATGCTGTTTTCGTCTTTACCACCGATTTCGGTGTAGTTATCGTATACATTTTCTAAGATATCACGAAGGCAGATACGCTGCGAATGACGCACAATGCGTACCTTGTCCATCGCGGTAAGTTCATTTTCAAGATTGCGTTCTACAAAACCAAAAAGATCTTCGAGCGTAGAGAGAGCTGCGAACTTGTCCTCAACAGACAGTCCGTTCTCACGCTGGATGAACTCTTCGAGTTTTGTTTCAAGCAGACGGATATTTTCCTGCTGCTTATCACCGAAGATGTCTTTGATGTACGTAAGACGTTCGGTTAAATGCTGTGTTCTCTTTTCGGTATCCATATACTCTCCCCCGCGCCGCTAGGCGGGGTTGATAATGCATTACTGAACGGTTCCGGCAGCCGGACTAAAACTTCAGAATCTCGTCGGTTTTAGTGCGCAGGAAATTCACGTTGGACTTAAGTGACTCGCCGCCCTGGTTCTGGCCGGTAAGACGAAGTTCATTCAAGAATTCCTTGCCGTGTACTTTTACCTCAGACAGGTCTTTACCCCAGATAATAGCAAGGGCAAGGTTCGGGTCAAACTCAGTCGGAATATCGTATGCAACATCCGTCGGAACGTGTGAATGCATCTGAAGCCAGTCGTGTTTATCCCAACCGAAGTCCTCAATGCGACCAACCCACGGAGTAAATTTCATCTCCGGATTTTCCGCAATAAGACGGTATTCGATACCGACACCATCAAATGTGATGTTCTCCTGACTGTATCCAAGAGGTTCCCCTAAACCTACTCGAATCTGCTCTGCGATAAGGTCGACACCAGCTTTACCGTTAACACGGGAAATCATAGCAGAAACACCGTTTTCAACCTGAATACGGGTGTTAACTTCCATGAGGAAAGGACGACCGTCACGGGTCACAATCCATTCCCATGTTCCTACGTTATCATAGCCCACCTTGCGCGCCATAGCGAGAGAGTATTCGGTAATATCGTCCAGAACTTTCTGGGCGTCGAATGTGTAGTTAATGGAGCTTGGGTCGAAACCCGGCGCAATTTCAAGGCGTTTCTGGAGACCGGTAGACTGGATAGAGCAGTTACGTGTGCCGAAATGTACTGGATTTTTTCCTGTACGGTCGGACACAATCTGTACTTCCAAGTGGTTGAAGTCTTTGATGCGCTGTTCAATAAGCACACCCTCGTCACTGAACTGACGAAGAGAATAGCTGCGGATACGACGGTATACGGATTTAAAGAGATCAATATCATAAACCTCTTCAATACCCATGCCGCCACCACCGGCAGAAGCTTTTACAAGTACCATTGGGCGTCGAATGCCCTGTTCTTCCTGAAACTCGAAAAGCTGACGGGCAATCTTTTCTGCTTCAAGTTCGTCGTACACTGGGCGGTCAGAGCCCGGTACGGTTGGTACTTCCAAGCTACGCGCGAGGCGTTTAGTATTAATTTTATCGCCCAGTTCACGAATAATTCTCCATGAAGGACCGATAAAAATAAGCTTATTTTCACGCTGTGTTACACGGCGTGCAAAACGATAGTCTTCCGCAAAGAAACCATAGCCCGGATGAATAGCAGTCGCACCTGACTCATCCGCTACAGCTAAGAGTTCGTTTGCATCCTGATAGGAAGAGACACGATAAAGGCTTTTTTCGCCTCCATGCTCTTTAGCCATACGAACATGGCCGGAAGCACTATCTTCTGCAGTGTAAACACAGACAAAACCTAAACCAAGCTTTTGACAAGCCTGCATGATACGGATGGCAATTTCCCCTCTGTTCGCCACCAGCACCTTGTGGTTTGTATTCTGCACGTATTACCCTCGATTTTTTGCAGCCTAATCAGCTGCAGATTTTTCTCTTTTCTTAGCGATCATTCGCTTTTGTAACTCAAGCACGAGTCGGTCGAGCCGTGCTTCCTGTCTGCGATCAAGAGTGCGGAAATCGCAGCCAATTATCCCATTATCAAGTATTCTGACTACTCTGCAAGACAAATCGGAAAGGTACGTCTTTCCTGCAACAAGAATAGAAACAGAGTACTCAGCGCCCTCTTTTAATAATACTGACTCATTTTTTATCGCGAACCCTGTTACACTGACGTCCAGAATATCGCAAGTCACATTTTGCTCTTCAAAGGTGACGGAAATTCCGTATGCCTTTGCTCTAAAAGCTCTACGACGCTCATTACCCGTCGGCATAGTAAATTCAAGATTACTCATGGCTACTTGCCCACCCGTCTTTCTAAAACAAATTCAACTCGTCTATTCTGCGCTCTGTTTGCTTCATTTGTATTGGGCATAATCGGGTCAAGATCACCAAGTCCTGTGGCTGTAAGCCTCTGAGACTCTATGCCTCGTTCAATATAGTAACGCAGAACATTAACCGCACGCAATGCCGATATTTCCCAGTTATCCGTGTAACGACTTGAGGCACTTGGCTTCAAATCATCAGTGTATCCTTTAATGTTGATACTCTGAGCTTTGTTTTTAAGGAACAACTGGCGCATATCTTCAAGCAACACAAAGCCATTGCGGCTCAAGGTTACTTTTCCATTTTCAAACATTGCAGCAGAAGGAAGCCGCAATGTAATTACACCTTCATCAAACACCGCGCCTATCTGCCCCTCCAGACCTTTCTGGTTAAGGTAGGTACGGATATCTGAATAAACTTTACGTTGTGCTTCAATAAGTTGCTTTTGCAGACGGACTGATTCCAAAATAGCTGTATCATCCTGACGTACAGGCGACGTTAACAGATTTTGGTCATCACCGCCAAACACCTGCCGAACTGTAAGGAATGAATCAGTAAATTGCTTCTGGTCAATAACCGACATGGAAAAAAGCAGCACAAAAAATGCCAGCAGCAGAGTTACCATGTCAGCAAACGTCGTCAGCCATGTACCTTCATCTGACTCATCCCCGATATCATCTACTAATGCGTAGTCGTCTCTATCTTCGAACATCTTTTCTGTCCTCTGGAGAGATGAATGAGCTCAATTTTTCGTATACAAGGCGAGGGTTGTTATTTTCCAGAATACACTTGGCACCTTCAAAAATAATGTTCAGCTGAACCTCTTCCTGCAAAGTACGGGCTTTTAATTTACCGGCCATCGGCAGGAATAACAGGTTTGCCAGCAAGGCACCGTAGAATGTTGTAAGCAGCGCAATAGCCATTGCAGGACCGATACTGGACGGGTCATCCAGATGGGCAAGCATTTGAACAAGACCGATGAGTGTCCCGATCATACCGAAAGCAGGAGCTACAGCGCCGAGTCTGTTAAATACCGCAATTGCAATATTCTGTCTTCGTTTCATGGACAGAATTTCAATTTTTAATGTGTCATGAATAATATCTGGATCTGCGTTATCAGCAATAAGCTGACACGCCTTTTTGAGCAGCGGGCTTTCGGTCTTGATATTTTCCAGAGCAACAAGACCTTCGCGGCGACTGATTTCCGCGATACGAACCATAGTGTTTACTACTTCCGGAATCTTTGTACGGCGGGAAGCAAAAACTTTTACAACGCTTGCAACAGCAAACGCCACTTCTTCCAATGGAAATGTTACAAAAATAGCAGCACCGGAGCCACCGAATACAATCATAGCTCCCGGCACGTTAATAAAATCGCCAACACTCCCCCCCATAAAAATTGCGCCAGCAACAAGAGCAAAACCAACAACGACCCCGAGAAGAGTTGCAATATCCATATATTAAACCTATGTAACAGGCGGGTTCGTATATTTAATCACAACATGTGACTGCATCA
>NZ_JADMLB010000001.1 GCF_015482765.1 Halodesulfovibrio sp. | reverse complement strand
GATAGCCACAGCGGTGTATGCACCGTGTATATTCGTGGCCAAAAAACGCAATTCTATATGGACGTCCGTATTCCATTTACGAACGGGCAAGCGGGAAGAAATGAATAACGGCGAAAAACCGTAAGTTGAGTGGTATATTCACCACCATAAAAGAAAATGTAGTATTCATCAGCGTTCAGCTGGTAGATCGTCCTCTGTCTGTTTCATGCCTGAAACAGACAGAGGAAAAATATGGCCATCAAAGTGGACGCCCCCTAAGTTAAAAAAAGATTTTTGCAGATAACAACTGTTATGCTGCATGGAACCCGACATCAGCCGCTAAATTGCACGTGGAAACAGGCACCGTCATTACTGTTCCTATACAACATTGATAACGCAATTGTAAGGTCTGTAGAAAATATTTCTGCTGGGATTTCTTTTATGAGAATAAGTGAAGAATGTTTGCAATATCGAACTCCAGCAGTAAAGCAAATATAGTGATAGCATGACAGAACTACCTTAAGGAAAAGAAATTGACAGAACCTCTGTCCATTAACTGACATGTTTTCTTAATGATATACACTGTTGTTAAATTGTTGGCATTTGTACTGGTTTAGGAAAATTACCTAGTAGTTGTTTACTAATTGCTAAGTCCTGAAATGACTTTGCCGAATCGATTTATATTAGATGGTATCGTGTAGCTATAGTCGCTTGTAAGTGGAAAGGTCATTTGCAGATGGCGAATTGCGTTGGGTGGGACTGTAGAAACTGAATAAGAAGTGGATGTATTGCTACTATACGGAGCGATACATGGGGGGCGGTAACGGTTGTACGCTGGCTGCAGCTACATAGAATGATATGAAAAGTACGTATGGCTCACTTTTTTGTGAAATTTTTTATGATGACGTCTTCCCAATAAACTGAACCAGTTAAAAATAGAGAATTTTGGCAAATTAACCTATTGTGACCCAAGGAGTTTGCCATGAAAAAGACGAAATTTACCGACGAGCAGATCGCTTTTGCCTTACGACAAGCTGAGACAGGAACAAGAGTTAAAGAGGTATGTCGTAAGATGGGCATCTCAGAAGCTACGTTCTACAATTGGAAGAAGAAAATAGGCAACTTAAAAAGTTTGTTGCAGACTTGAGTCTCGATAAGCAAATGTTGCAGGATGTTCTCACAAAAAAGTTTTAAAGCCTGCTCAATTGATAAAATCTGCTGAACACCTGGAACAGGCTTATCAAGTCAGCGTGCGTAGGCGTTGTTCTGTCTTATGCATTAGTAGATCAAGCTATATTACAAGCCTACACGGAAAAATGATTCTGCGCTTCGTTTTCGTATCCGAGAGATTTCGAAACTCGGGTGCGGTATGGTTGCCAACGGATATATGTTCTATTGCGCAGGGAAGGATGGCATTTGAATCATAAGAAGGTTCACAGATTGTACTGCGAAGGAGGATTAAACCTACGCTCCAAGCGTCCTAGACGAAATGTTTCGGCAGCTCACCGCATGGATCGGCCAGAACTCTCTAGTATTGATCAGTGTTGGGCTATGGATTTTGTGGCAGACAACCTGTTCAACGGACGAAGAATCCGTGCCTTAGCTGTGATAATTTTAGTCGCGAGTGCCTGGAAATCCATGTGGATCACGCCATCAAAAGGCAACATGTTGTAAGCAGGCTCGAGTGGCTCCGGCTGTTCTCTGGACGCAAATCACAACGTATTCAGGTAGATAATGGTAGCGAGTTTATTTCCAAGACACTCGACAAGTGGGTCTATGAAAATAATGTAACACTGGACTTTTCAAGACCGGGAAAACCTACGGACAACCCGTTTATCGAGTCTTTTAACGGAAGCTTTCGGGATGAATGTTTAAACACGCATTGGTTCCTGTCACTTTCTGATGCTCGAAAGAAGGTTGAAACATGACGAAAAGAATATAACGAATTTCGTCCTCATTCTTCTCTTGAAAATTTGACTCCAAATGACTTTGCCCGTACCCAGATTGACCATTCAACTAGCCAAATTTCTCTACAATCTACCGGTACTGATTAGGGGGAAGACGTCAGTGCTGGTGATGCCTTTTTAATATTTTGATAATGAGTTGGGGTAGACCTTAGCTTGACACTGCCAATATAGGGACTTACTCACGGAAAAAATAAATAAGTAAGAATGAGGTGGAGGCCTGCTCAATTTTGTATCATGAATTCTAGTGTAGGTCTTTTTGGACCTTGAACTTTCTTGATGAAAGAGCCTTTAGAAAATTATATTTTTTTTATTTCTATGGAGATAACATGCCGACAATACTCGTAGCTGGTGGTGCCGGATATATTGGCAGTCATACAATTGTTGAACTTTTTGCTGCTGGGCATGATGTTATTTGTGTGGATGATTTTTCAAATAGCTCACCAGAATCCCTTGCCTCAATTCAAAAAATCGCTGGAAAGTCGGTAACACTGTATACTCAAGATGTTTGTAATACCGCTGCGCTGAATGACATATTTTCGCAACATGTTATCGATGGTGTGATTCACTTTGCAGGGTATAAAGCAGTAGGTGAATCTGTAGAATTGCCTCTTATGTACTATCGAAATAATATTGATAGTACGCTTTCGTTGTGTGAAGCTTGTCTTAACCATCACGTTACTAACATTGTATTCAGTTCTTCAGCTACTGTGTATGGTACTCCTCATTTTCTTCCTTTGACAGAGGAACATCCTTTAAGTGCAACAAACCCTTATGGGAATTGTAAGCTTTTTATTGAGCATATTTTGAAAGATCTGTGTGTAGCCAATCCGGCAATGAATATTGCCTTGTTACGCTACTTTAATCCAGTCGGAGCTCATGATTCGGCATTACTTGGCGAAAGTCCTAGAGGAATTCCTAACAACTTAATGCCATATATTTGTCAGACTGCTTCCGGACTTCGTGAATGTCTTAATGTGTTCGGAGATGATTATGAGACTGTAGACGGCACAGGAGTTCGCGACTATATCCATGTTGTAGACTTGGCAAAGGGGCATGTTGCAGCAATCAATAAGCTTGCTGAGAATCCTGGGTGCGTCACATATAACCTTGGTACTGGAAATGGGACAAGTGTGCTTCAGCTGCTGTCTGCGTTTATTGCAGAAAATAAGGTTAATGTGCCGTATAAAGTTACTTCTCGTCGCCCAGGAGATGTCGCAGAATGCTGGGCCGCAACGGATAAGGCTGAAAAGGAGCTTGGCTGGAAGGCAGAGTTGGGGATAAAGGAAATGGTTCGCAGTAGCTGGTTGGCTCAATGCAATTCAAAGTAGTTGCTTTTGCACTTTACAAGAGAAATTCCAACCAAGTGTGTTCGTTGACTGCCTAGAGCTGGTGTATTTAAAAATTTTTTTGAGTTAATGCTAAGGAATCATGAATAATTTTTTTGATGAAGCAAGTCGTGCGTCTGAAAGTTTTGTAGAACATTATGGGCCATCTGGTGTTTTGCGTTACGATCAAATAATCTATGTTTTTTGTCCTCCTCAGGCAGAGCAGCTTGTTTGCAATGTACTATCCAGCAATGGCATCCGGTATAAAATTAATGATTATTCCGCCCCACATGCTGCAGGTACGATTCTTTGTCATTACCAAAGCTGGGATCTGGCTCAAAAACGTCATGACTTTTTGATTGAAGCAATGAAAAAGGGCGGCTGGGTTGAGCCTCTTATCAGTTTTTTGGATAGAAACTTAGGGCATACTGAGGTGGAGTTACTTAACGACCAATTCTTCTTACATCAAAAAGCCTTTTCTATTCTTTCAAGAAAACGTCACGCCATTTTAAAACGTGTTTTTGACATAACATTATCAACACTTCTCCTTCTGGTTACTTTGCCTATAGGCCTGATTACTAGTTTGCTTATAAAGCTGGAGTCTTCAGGACCTGTATTGTTTACTCAACGTAGAACTGGGTTGCATAATAAGGAATTTTACGTGATTAAATTCCGTTCCATGCGGCAAGATGCAGAAAAGGATGGTGCTAAGTGGGCTTCACAACACGATGATAGAATCACACATGTTGGAAAATTTATTCGGAAAACGAGGATTGATGAGTTGCCACAACTTATCAATGTTCTCAAAGGCGAGATGTCCTTAATTGGCCCACGACCAGAGCGAGAAGTTTTTATTTCAGAGTTAGAAGGAAAAATTCCGTATTATCGATTTCGTCATGCAGTGCGACCAGGTATTTCTGGGTTAGCTCAAGTGAAGTACTGTTATGGTGCTTCATTAGAAGATGCGATTTGGAAGCATAAGTATGATATATATTATATTAAGCATTACAATGTACTTATTGATATAAAGATATTGTTCCTGACAATTAAGACGGTCTTGTTTGGGATGGGACGATAGTTGTAAATTTTACTTAATGGATATAAATTAAATATGAGTCTTTCTGTATATCGTAGTTTTTTCTTATTTATAAATAAATCACGATTTGTTGAGGTTCAGAGTTACAATAATCTGAGTCTTAGCGATTCGTGATTTTTTTATGTAATAAGCAATAGATGTGCCATAAAGCTTTATTTTGAAGGGGGGCAATATGTAAGGATGGGGCAATAACTCCTTACATAAAGCAGTGAAAGTGATAATTGGCTTAAAAAAAACATAGCTTGCATCTTAGGACTGGTTGAATTAGTTAAGTTCTTTTTAATTAAAGATGAATTTTTACTGGTTGCAGTGGCTATATTTTTTTATTTTACGCAATTAGGTGAATTTTGTTACTTGTTGAATTAGAAGGTGTGTAGTGAAAAAGGCTTTAATTACTGGTATCACAGGACAAGATGGTGCTTACTTAGCTGAGTTGCTGCTTGAGAAGGGATATAAGGTGCACGGTATAATTCGTCGTGCCTCTTTGTTTAATACAGATCGCATCGACCATCTCTATCAAGATCCGCATACTGAGAATAGAAACTTGGTTTTGCATTACGGCGACCTAACTGATTCTACAAATTTGATTCGCATTATTCAAGAAGTGCAACCTGATGAAATATACAACTTGGCGGCACAAAGCCACGTAAAGGTTTCTTTTGATTCTCCAGAGTACACAGCAAATACTGACGCGTTAGGCACTCTTCGAATTCTTGAAGCTATTAGGCTCTTAGGGCTTGAAAAAAAGACTCGATTTTATCAGGCATCAACTTCTGAGTTGTACGGACTTGTACAAGAGATTCCTCAAACAGAAAAAACACCTTTTTATCCACGATCTCCATATGCTTGCGCGAAGTTGTATGCATATTGGATTACTGTAAATTACCGTGAAGCATATGGGATATATGGCTGTAACGGTATTTTATTTAACCATGAATCGCCGCTTCGTGGTGAAACGTTTGTTACACGAAAAATAACTCGTGCTCTTTCCCGTATAGCGCTTGGCCTGCAGGATACAGTGTATCTTGGCAACTTGGATGCCAAGCGCGACTGGGGACATGCCAAAGATTATGTTGAAATGCAGTGGCTTATGTTGCAACAAGACGAACCCAAAGATTTTGTTATAGCAACAGGACGTCAGTTCTCTGTACGAGATTTTGTAAACGAAGCAGCCAAAGGGCTTGGTATTTCTCTTGATTGGCAGGGTGAAGGTGTAGAAGAAAAAGGTATTGTTTCTGGTTTTGATACAGAAGTCTTTAATGCTTTGCATCCAACAGCTCAGAGCTTTGCGACAAATCTGAGCATTGGTGATGTAATTGTAGAAGTTGATCCTCGTTACTTTAGACCGACAGAAGTAGAAACTTTGCTTGGTGATCCTGCACAAGCTAAGAAAGAGTTAGGTTGGGAACCTAAAATCTCCTTTGAAGAAATGGTCGTAGAAATGGTGCAGGAGGATTTTGTCTTGGCTGCTAAAGATAAAGTTTGTCAGCAAAACGGCTTTAAAATTTGTGACTACAATGAGTAATCGGTGTCTTCATGCAAAAGAACAGTAAAATATACGTTGCAGGAGATCGTGGACTTGTTGGGGGAGCGATTTGTCGTCAGCTTAGCACGCAGGGCTTCACTAATATTGTAACAAGAACTAGTGCAGAACTTGACTTACGTAATCAGTCAGCAGTTGATGCTTTTTTTGAGCAAGAGCAACCAGAATACGTTTTTTTGGCAGCAGCTAAGGTTGGCGGCATTCATGCAAATGATACATATCCTGCTGATTTTATTAGTGACAATTTGCTTATACAAACAAATGTTATTGATGCTGCTTACAGAAATAGCACGAAAAAATTTCTCTTTCTTGGCTCATCCTGTATTTATCCTAAGTTTGCACCACAACCTATGACAGAAAATTGTCTGCTGACAGGTACGCTAGAGCCTACAAATGAATGGTACGCCATTGCCAAGATTGCTGGTATAAAAATGTGCCAGGCGTATCGAAAGCAGCACGGCTTTGATGCTATTTCTGCTATGCCGACAAATTTGTATGGTGAAGGTGATAATTTCCATCCAGAAAACAGCCACGTTTTACCTGCGTTAATCAGGCGTTTTCATGAGGCGAAAGCCGACAATGCTCCTTCAGTTACCATTTGGGGGACCGGCACTCCACTACGTGAGTTTTTGCATGTAGATGACATGGCGAGCGCTTGTTTATTCCTAATGCAGACGTACTCTGATTCCGAACATGTAAACGTGGGAAGCGGGGAAGAAATCTCTATTCTGGATTTGGCAAAACAGGTTGCAATCGCTGTCGGATTTACCGGTACTATAGAAACTGATCCTTCCAAACCTGACGGGACCCCGCGTAAGCTTATGGACAGTAAAAAGCTGTTTACAATGGGTTGGAAGCCACAAGTCGAATTGGCTGAGGGTATTAAAAAAACATACAACTGGTACTTGGATAGCGGTAAAGCATGTCTATAGAACTTACTATTGAAGCAGGAAAAACAGAACGCCAGTATTGGAAAGATCTTTGGTATTACAAAGAACTTTTTCTGATTCTTACATGGCGTGATGTTGTGGTGCAGTATAAGCAAACTGTCATAGGTATTCTGTGGGCAGTGCTCCGTCCTTTATTGACAATGCTCGCTTTCACGTTCGTTTTTGGAAAAGTGGCTAAGCTGCCTACAGAAGGTGAAGCACCATATGCTTTGATGGTGTATGCAGCTATGCTTCCTTGGCAATTATTTGCGACGTCTCTTGCGAATGCATCAAATAGTCTTGTTGCGAATGCTAACCTTATATCTAAAGTATATTTTCCAAGGCTACTTGTTCCAACAGCCACTGTAGGCGTTGCTGTAGTCGATTTTCTGCTTTCAATGGCTATTCTCGCTGTGCTTATGGTTTTTCTACAGTATTTGCCACCTATGCAGGTGTTTGCCGTAGTGCCACTGGCATTATTGGCTAGTATATTGGCCTTAGGACCAGGGTTACTTCTTTGCTCTTTGAATGTAACATATAGAGATTTCAGATATATTTTGCCATTTATTACTCAGTTTGGATTGTATGTTTCTCCTGTGGGCTTCTCCTCTTCTATTGTACCCGAGCAATGGCAAACGATATTTATGTGTAATCCCATGGTTGGGGTAATTGATGGTTTTAGATGGGCCCTGTTAGGTTCTGTTGAATTTCCTTCGAAGGCGCTGATGGTGTCATTAGTATTTGCTGTAGTATTCATCTGTATTGGTTTGAAAGTGTTTAGAAGAACAGAAAAAACTTTTGTGGATGTAATTTAGGAGTATCAGGTGAAACCAATTATTTCCGTAGAGGGACTGGGTAAGAAGTATTTAATTAAGCATAAAGATGGTCGTGGGGTCTATCGATCTTTGCGAGAAGAGATTTTTCAGCTTCCCAAAAAAATTTTTACACGAAGAGAAGTTAATGAAGAGTTTTGGGCATTGAAGGATGTCTTCTTTGATATCATGCCTGGTGACCGTGTTGGCATTATTGGACGAAATGGTGCTGGTAAGTCTACGTTATTAAAATTGCTTTCGCGAATAACAGAGCCCTCATCTGGTAAAGTAACTATGCGTGGCCGAGTGGCGAGTTTGCTCGAGGTTGGAACAGGGTTCCACCCGGAGCTTACTGGAAGAGAAAATATTTTTCTTAATGGGGCTGTGCTTGGGATGACTCGCGCTGAAGTTCGCAAAAAATTTGATGAAATTGTTGATTTTGCAGGCGTTGAAAAATTTTTAGATACCCCAGTAAAACGCTATTCTTCTGGTATGTATGTGCGTCTTGCCTTTGCCGTTGCTGCCCACTTGGAACCGGAGATTCTTGTTGTGGATGAAGTATTAGCCGTTGGCGATACAGAGTTTCAAAAAAAATGTCTCGGAAAAATGGAAGAGGTAGGCAAGAGTGAGGGACGGACCGTTCTTTTTGTAAGCCATAACATGGGGGCGATTCAACAACTTTGTTCAAAAGGGTTGTTCCTAACATCAGGAGAGCTAAGTTTCTCAGGCGACATAACTGGTTGTTTAGAGGCTTATGAAAATAGCATTGCGCCTACTTTGACTTCGCAAAAGTTAGGTGAAGTGGAGCGAACCCATACTGGCAGTAATGATGCAAAAATTCTCTCGTGTTCATTTCGAAATGTTGGGAATGATATATCTGATGTAATAGACTCGGATCTACCTTGTATTTTTGAAGTGACTTTCGAGGTTTTAGTTGACGAATTAAATGTCGGAGCAGACTTTTTTATAGTAAGTGGATACGAAAAAACATTGTTCTTCCAGTCTCTCTATCGTCAAAATTTTGCTCCACGCTTTCAACGAGGTGTTCATAAGATTGAATGCATGACAAAACCATTGCAGCTATTTTCTGGTGAATATGCTTTGTCAGTTGGTTTAGTTGGAGATGGGGTGCGAATTGATTATTTAGATAATGTTCAAACAGTGAATATGCGCTTGCCAAAAAGAGCTGGTAGTACTTACGAGTATCATAAAAATACCCATGGCTATACTCACTATGTAGAACATGAGTGGAGCTCAGAAACAATTCCTTAATCTTATATGGGTGAAAAGCTGATGTGTAGTAAGCCTAGAATCTTTATGTTTGATCTTGACGGTACCGTTACAGCTCAAGAGACGTTACCTGCTATAGCAAAACACTTTAATGTGTTAGATGAAATCAATGACTTAACACGGCAGACAATTGAAGGCCGAATTCCTTTTGTGGAAGGCTTTATTAGAAGAATAAATGTTCTTAAGCGCTTTTCTGTTGCAGAAGTGAATCACGCTTTAGAAGACATTAAATTGCATAAGATGCTTGTTGAATTTATCAATAGCTATTCAAGTAATTGCCGTATCGTTACAGGAAACCTTGACTGTTGGGTTGCTTCACTTTTGACGAATGTTTCATGTGCCGCTGAAACGTCAAAAGCAGTTGTGCAAGATGATCGCCTAGAGTCTGTTTCGAGTATTATAAATAAAGCTGATGTGGTGTTAAAGTATCAGCAAGTAGGCTATCAGGTTGTTTTTGTTGGAGAGGGGAATAATGACGCAGAAGCAATTCGGGTAGCAGATATTGGGGTTGCCTTTGGGGCTGTTCATTGGCCATCTGCGTCAGTGATGCAAGTTGCTAGTCATGCTATTTTTGATGAGGATGAGTTATGTCGATTCCTAAGACAGTTGTTATAGGTTGTGCTGGGGTTGGGTCAAGGTTAGGGCTTGGGCAAACTAAGGCGCTTATCGATATACATGGAAAGCCGATAATCCAACGTCAATTAGAAATGTTGCAACATGTAGAGGATGTTAGGATTGTTGTAGGTTTTCAGGCTAGTGAGGTGATAAAGACTGTATTAGCTGTGAGAAAAAACGTTACGTTTGTTTTTAATCATGACTATTTTCATTCTAAAACTTCAGCAAGCGTTTATTTAGCATCCCAAAATGCTAATGAGCATATTTTTACGTTGGATGGTGATGTGATTATTCACCCTGAAGACATGGAAGAATGTTTGCAAGCTGTAGAACCTTTTGTTGGAGTAACTAGCGTTTCGTCAGAAGAAGCTGTTTTAGTTGAAACGGATTTTGATAAGGCGATAGGTTTTTCTAGAGAGGCTGGCGACTATGAGTGGATTGGTCCAGCACTTTTGCCAAGGGATTCTATTCACTTTTCCCCTAACTTGCATTTATATGAGGTAATCGAACCGAGCCTTCCTCTTAAGTGTAAGGTCGTAAGATCAATGGATATCGATACAATGCAGGATTACAATTTGGCCTTGCAAAGGTTTAAGGAGTGGGGGTTGTGATACAAGGTATCCTTGGAGGAATGGGGCCTTATGCAACGTTGGCTTTTTTTAACAAAGTCCTCGACTTAACTCCAGTAGAGAAAGATTCAGACCATATTCATTTACTAATTGATAATAACCCAAAAGTTCCAAGTCGAAATCGCCATATTTTGTATGGCGAAGAATCTCCTGTGAAGATGATGATTGAATCTGTGGAGAGATTAAAGAGTCAGGGGGCAGAAGCTGTTTATGTTCCCTGCAATAGTGCATCATACTTTTTAAGTGAGGTATCCACAAGATTTCCTGACTATCCAATCGTGGGAACAATTGACCCTACCGTGGATTGGCTTCAATCTGTTTATCCTGATGAAAAGAATGTCATGGTGCTTGGAGCACATATTGTTTATCAGCTTGAGCCATATAAGCAACTTCTTGAGGCTGTAGGGTATAGTTATATTAAGCATTGTGCTGAGACGCAGCTTGAGGTTGAACGATTGATATATGGGGTTAAAGGAAAAAATTTTGATCCAGAGCTATTAGCACGTTGTGAAAACTTACTTCGTCATATTGTAAGTAACTATTCAATAGATGTTTTAGTTTTAGGGTGTACAGAATTGTGTATTTTGTTTGATGCATTAAAAAATCTACCAGTTATTGTTGTCGATACAAATGCTGTTCTTGCAAAAAAACTTGTTACCAGCGTGTATGAGGGGTGAAATGGATACTAATAGGGCTAGTTTGAATTTCTATGGGGAGATGGCAAAGCAAAGTACTTCTCCTTACGATACTAAGCTACAAAAGCGTAATGATTTTTCTCAATATGATGTAAAATTGATCTTAGAGCATTCACATAATGTCTCTTCCTTGATGGATTTTGGGTCAGGAGGTGGGTTGATAATAAATCAATTAGTCGACCATTTTTCTAAAATAATAGCGATTGAGTATTTTGAAGAATTTTCGCGTTTTATTTTGAAGGCTCCTAACTTATCCATAGTTAATGAGGACTTACTTTTGTATGAGCCAGAGACAAGTGTTGACATGGTTACAATGTTTGGCACTGCTCATCATTTTAATACAGATGAAAGTCTCTTGTTGTATAAGAAGGCTTACAATGCACTTGATTCGGATGGTATTTTTATTTTAAAAAATCAATTTGGCTTGGGAGCTACAAAAGTTGTTACATACTCTGACGAGCTAGAGAAAGACTATTTTGCAGAATACAGGGATGTCACTTTTGAAGTTGACCGTCTGAAAGCCATTGGTTTTTCAAGTGTCGATGTTGTAGATGTATACCCTCCTGAAGCAAATCGTTGGAACGACACGCATTTTTATGCTCTGACTTGTAAAAAGTAGGTGCTAAATGTTTAAAAAAATAAATGCTGCAAAAAAAAAATATTCTTTTTGGAAGCATATAGCACTAGAAAGCACTCGTTCGAGACTTTTAGGAAAAAATGGGGCGGTAGCGTTAAAGGACGTTCTAACCTTTTTGTCTAGTTGCGGTATCACGCATTGGGTTGATGCTGGAACGTTACTTGGAATAGTCCGAGATGGATGTTTTATTGAAGGTGATACAGACATAGACATTGGTATATTGTTTAATACTGATGGAAAGGAATTCATAGCTGCCCTCGAAGAGGCCGGCTTTACGATTCGGTATAGCTATCATTATTCAAATGGAGATTTAGCTCTTTTGCGAATTGAAAAGCACTTTGTGGGAATCGATATTGAGTGCTTTAGGAGAGATGAGTCTGTTTATTATTATGACGCTCCACGAGAATATGTCGGGCTTGAACCCCCTCCTACTCCTTTTGTGCATAGTGCACTTAGATATGTTTATGAAGCAACCTGTTTGGATAATTTGGAAAAAAGATTCTTCCAGAACATTTGCTTCCCAGCTCCGTCTAATTTGGATTTATATTTTTCAACTTACTATAAAAATTGGAAGCAAAAGATTGGTAAAAGAAATTATTTAGATGGCTACTTTGGAGTTCATGTTGACTTATATCAACATCATAATGACAAGGCATCATATAACCCTGATGATGTGCTTTTTTTTCATACTTACTCGTCTAGCACTATCACCGTTACGTTGTTCGAGGTAATTCTTTCTGTAGTTAAGGCCAAGGTTGGGAAAATATGATTGGTGTGGGCGTATTAATATTTAATCCTTTTGATGACCCTTTTCACCTTGAACGAGTTGAGACCGGGCTAAAAAGCCTTGTTGAGGCTGCACTTCATTCAAGAACAAAAGTTGAACTTTTGTTCTTGCTCAATACCTCGTTCGCACAAGGGACAATTATTCCGGGGGTTGGGCCTGTCACCGAAGCTTTGGTGAAAAAATTAGCAAAAAAACATGAGTTTATAACAGTCGAAAGCTATTCATATTCAGAGAGTATGATGGTTAAGGGCTATAATTATATTCTCAAAAAACTACATAAATCTAAAAAATATAGTTACGCATCAGTTTTTGCAGATGATTACATTGTGCCAATAGATTGGTTTAATACAGTTATTGAAGAGTTCTGCTTGTTTAAAGATGCTGATTTCGTAATGCCTTCTACCTCTTTTGTGACCCACAAAAATTTACTTGTTCCCTTGGGGAAGCATGCCAACTGGGATTATGATGTTCGAGAAGAAACTGTCGTTGGCGTAAAAAGTGGTGTTGAGCAAAAGCATATTACTGATCTTGCCGCAAGATTTAAAACATGGCGTACAATAAAGTATGTCCACAGTCCCTCATTTGAGACCACAGTTTTCACAGCCGATTGTTTAAGTCGTTTTGGATATCTATGTGATGAGTATTATTCAGTTTTCTATAATACTGAATACTTTCGAAACTTAGTTCACCGAAGAGCAAATGGGTATATTTCTAGAAGGGCTTTTGTGTTTCATTATGGAAAAGGCGGCACAGCAGCTCTGTATAAAGATAAGGGGGATGAAAAATATGAGGGAAGTCCTGCAGAAGAATTTCTTAAGAGGGATGTTGCCCTATTTAACCTTCGAAATAATGAGCAGGTCGGGTTTTGGTGGAAAAATGAAAATAATGGAAATAGCCCTCAGTTAACTGATGAAGACATTATAGCTATAGTTGAAGGCTTTGATCGACAAGACAGACAAAATAGAGTTGAGAGAAAGCTACGTAACATTTTCGGTCGGTTTGTTAAGTGGATAACAAAGAAAAGTTAATGATAATTGCCAAAATTTTCGGCGGCCTTGGCAATCAAATGTTTCAATATGCAATGGCTCGGTCTCTTTCAGCTGATAAGCTGTTACCGTTGTTACTTGATACATCTTGGTATCAAAGTACAGGGAATGCTACGTCAAGAGATTTTGAACTGCCACTTTTTTCTTTTGAGACGAGAGAAGCAAAGAAGAGGGCTGTCGATAAGCTTACGAAACATCGGTTTTCAAGACTGGTTAACAGTACAGAGAAAATATTCAAAAAGAAAATTTCTCTACCCTCGAGCTATATAAAAGAGCCTCATTTCCATTATTGGTCTGGAATTACCTCTGTACCTGAAAGTTGTTATTTAGAAGGGTATTGGCAGTCGCCAAGGTACTTTGAGAAAAATAAGGATATCATTAAGGGAGATTTTATATTCCCTGACATCTCTGATTCCTTGAATTTGTCCTACTATAGGAAAATACGCGCTGAAGAAAATGCTGTATGTTTGCATGTGCGGAGAGGAGATTATGTTTCGAATGCTGTAACGAATGCATTTCATGGTTGCTGTAGCATGGAGTATTATGGCGATGCTGTAGCTTATCTTAGCCCGCTGATTACAAAACCGCATTATTTTATTTTTAGTGATGATCCTGAGTGGGCTCTTCAGAATTTTAATCTTGAAAAAATGACGGTTGTTACAGGAAACAGTGGTAAAAATGCTTTCCGAGACATGCAATTAATGACGTATTGCAAGCATCATATATTAGCGAATAGTTCATTTTCGTGGTGGGGGGCATGGTTAAAAGAATATCAAGGGATAACGATCGCTCCAGCTAGATGGTTTAAGGGGGCAGAATATAAAACAGATGACTTGTACTTAGACGGTTGGATTAAAATATGACACCTAATGTTTCAGTCTTATTGCCTGTGTATAACTGTGAAGCATATGTCACAGAAGCTATTGATAGTATTCTTGGGCAAACGTTTAAAGATTTTGAGCTTGTAATTATAAACGATGGTTCAACAGATTCTTCTGAGGAAATTATTTTATCGTACTCGGATCATAGAATTAGATATGAGAAGAATGCTCTAAATTCAGGTATCATTACGACGTTGAATCGTGGTCTTCGGCTATGTCGTGGCAAATATATTGCTCGGATGGATGCGGATGATATTTCTTACCCAACACGGCTTCAAAAGCAAGTTGATTTCTTGGATAGTCATTCTGAAATAGGGGTATTAGGTTCAGCTGTTCAGTGTTTCTCCTCAAGTGGTTTGGGAGAAATAATGTGCTATGAGACGAATCCGCATAAGTTATTCAGCTCGTTTCTTTTTGCCGAGAGTTCTATGTTAGCTCATCCTGCTGTCATGATGCGTCGTGATTTGTTTTTAGCTAATGATATTCAGTACTCAGATTCTTATCTCCATGCTGAAGATTATAGTTTATGGAATGAATTAAAGTACGTTTCTCAACTCTCTAACTTGGAAGAACCGTTATTGCTTTATCGGTTACATGGCGACTCTATAAGTTGCAGCTTCTGTCAGGCACAAACAGAGGCGAGAGCAAAAATTGCTTTGAGCGAATATAAAAAACTTATTAGAGAAGACCTTCACGAATATGAAAATATGTCTGCTAAAGATATCTTTGTGCATTTAAAAATACGTCAGCTTAATAAACTGTTTTGGGCCCTAACACGTAATATTGGCTTATCCAATGCTATGATTCTGATTTTTAACTCACTTCTTAAAGCTAAAGTTTTTCCAATCATAATTAAGCTGAAAAATAGTTTAAAAAGAAGATAGTGCGAGTATGTTGCGTGACGTTACAATTGTAGTGAAGGCATTTGAAAGACCTGAAAGTTTGCTTCGGCTATATCAATCTATTCGGACTTATTATCCATTAATCGATATAATCATAGTTGATGATAGTGAAGAAAAAGTTAATCTTTGCGAGTTCGAGAATAATGTTACTTATCTTGCTACGGATTTTAACATAGGCCTTTCAGCAGGGCGTAACTATGCAGTGTCTAACGTTAAGACTAAATACTTTTTGTTGTTAGATGATGACTTTTTCTTCACAGAAAAAA